>NZ_JABUEE010000010.1:0-209539 GCF_019836105.1 Rhodococcus sp. BP-316
TCCCCCAGCAGCTCCGCCGCCCAACCCCACCTGCCGCCCACCGCGGACCGTGCGGGTCTGCGCCCCGGACGACTCGGCGTCACCGCGATCATCTTCTTCGTCATCGCGGCAGTGGCACCGATCGCCGCCATCGTCGGCGCCTCACCGATCGTGTTCTCCGCCAACGGCGCCACCGCACCCATGGTCTACCTGCTCGCCGCCGTGCTCTTCGCGCTGTTCTCCGCCGGATACGTCGCCATGAGCCGCCACATCAGCAACGCGGGCGGCTTCGTCGCCTACATCGCTCGCGGTCTGGGATCGCGCACCGCCACCGCGGGCGCCGGACTCGCCGTGCTGTTCTACGGATCGCTGCAAGCAGCGCTGTGGGCACTGTTCTCGGTGTTCGCGCACGACACCATCGCCAGCAAACTCGGGATCGACATCCCCAGGCCCCTGCTGATGTTCGTGGTCCTCGTCGTCGTCACCGGCCTGACCATGCTCGGCATCGACCTCAGCCTCAAGGTGTTGGGTGTCCTCGTCGCCCTCGAGATCGCCGTGTTCGTCCTTCTCGACTCGGTGATCATCTTCGGAGGTGGCGGCACGTCGGGTAATTCCCTCGCGGCCTTCGATCCGTCCGCCCTCGTCAGCCCCGGCCTCGGTGTGGCGTTCCTCTTCGCCTTCGCCTGCTTCACCGGATTCGAAGCGACCGTGGTCTTCTCCGAGGAAGCGAAGGACCCACGCCGCACCATCCCCCGCGCGATCTACGGATCCATCGCCTTCATCGGCGTGTTCTACGCCGTGACCACCTGGGCGATCGGCAACTCCATCGGCAACGACGCAGTCCAGGAAGCCGCCGCCGCCGACCCCGCCGGACTCATCTTCGCCGTCGCGGAGAACGAGGTCGGACCGTGGCTCGCCACCACCCTCGAGATCCTCGTCGTCACCAGCTTCATCGCCATGCTCATCGGCTTCCAGAACATGTTCGCCCGCTACCTGTTCGCCCTCGGCCGCGCGAACGTCCTGCCCCACAAGCTCGGAACCACGACCCGCTCCTCCGGCAGTCCGGCCGTCGCCGCCGCCGTCGTGGGCATCATCAACGCAGTCGTCCTGGCAGGATTCGAACTCGCCGGCGCCGACGCGCTCACCGTCACCTACAGCTGGCTGCTGGCTCTGGGCACCGTCGCGCTCATCGTGATCCTCATCCTGACCTCGGTGTCGATCATCGCGTTCTTCGCCCGCACCAAGCTCGAGACGAACCCGTGGACCACCAAGATCAGCCCCGTGATCGCCGTCGCCGGTTTCGGCTACGTGGCCTACCTCGCCATCAGCAATTACGGCGTCCTGCTCGGCGGCCAGGGCGGCACCGCGCAATGGTTGCTGCTGCTCATCCCCGTGTTCGCACTCGCCGGATTCGTTTGGGCCACACTGCGACCCAACGTCAACTTCGAGGCCGAACTCGTCTGATCGAGAAGCGCGGCCGCAGCGCCCCGCCTCCCCGGGTGGGGCGCTGTAGCGGCTGCGCCGACGTCGGGGCAGCCCCGTCGGGGGTCTCGAACTCACCACACCATCGAGGAGTCGCCATGAGCACCGCATACGTCAACGGCCGCATCTACACCGTCGACCCCCAGACGCCCTGGGTGTCAGCAGTGTTGATCGAGGACGGGGTGTTCACCGCAGTCGGTGACGACGCGGCCGTCACCTCGGCCGCCTCCGCCGGAACAGACGTCGTCGACCTGCAGGGGCGCACGGTCATGCCGGGCCTGCACGATGCGCACACCCACCTGCTGTTCAGCGGTCTGAAGTACCAGTACGAAGCTCGTCTGACGCCGGCCGGCTCACCGCAGCAGATCGTGCACGACCTCGAAAGCTGTCAGTGCGCATCCCTCGTCGACGAGGGTGAGCATGCGTGGATCGTCGGCGGCGAGTTCTTCCCGGCCGCGTTCGCCGACGGTGAGCTGGACCGGAAGTTCCTCGACGAGAAGTTCCCCGACCAGCCGGTGATGTTGTACGACTACACCATTCATCACTCCCTGGTGAATACCAAAGCCCTCGAGATCGCCGGTATCGACGACTCCACACCGGATCCCGCCGGAGGCCGCTACATCCGCAGGGCCGGAACCACCGAACTCACCGGGGAACTCGTCGAACAGGCCCGCTGGCCCGTGCTGCGCTCCATCCCGGACTACCGGGCCGAGATCTACCGCTCTGCCCTCACGTGGGCGGTGTCCACATGCCACCGGTTCGGCATCACCTCGATCCAGGAAGCGTCCGCCTCACCGCAAGCACTGGCGGCCTACCGGCATCTCGACGAGAACGGTCAACTCGACCTGCATGTCGCCGCCCACCTCGTGTGGCGCGAGGAAGGCTTCGGGATGGCCTCGACCGCCGACCTGGACCGCATGATCGCCGACCGAGAAGCCTGGGCCAGCACCCATCTGGACACGCGCTTCATCAAGATCTGGCTCGACGGTGCGCCGTTACCCCCACACATGACGCAAGCCGACCTCGACGCCCACGGGAACATCGACCCGTCGAACATCCTCGTCGAACCCAGCCAACTCACCGACGTCCTCACCCGCTTCGACGCCGCCGGACTGTCGGTGAAGATCCATTGCGCGGGAGAAGGATCGGTGCGCGCGGCGCTCGACGCGTTCGAGACCGTGCGCGCGGCCAACGGCGAGGGCGGCCCCTCCCACGAGATCGCACACTGCACCTTCATCCACGACGACGACTACCACCGCTTCGGCGAACTCGGCGTCGTGGCAGAGATGTCTCCGGCCATCTGGCACATCGAGGAGTACGGGCTGCAGGACGGGTACAAGTTCGGCACGATTCTCGACGCCGGCGCCACCATGACGATCGGCTCCGACTGGATCATCACCCCCGACCCCAACCTGTTCCCCGCCGTGCAAGGGATGCTCGAACGCGGCGACGACTCGGTCGACATCGAGACAGCGGTCGAACTACTGACCCTCGGCGGGGCAGCGGTGGTGGGACGCAGCGATACCCGCGGGTCCATTCAGGTGGGCAAGTCCGCGGACATGATCGTTCTCGACCGCAACATCTTCCAGATTCCCACCGCAGAGATCGGCGCGAGCGAGGTGCTGCGGACGGTGTTCGAAGGCCGCACCGTGTACAAGAGGGCATGACCCAGACACGCCCGACAACCGGCGTATCACGCAGCTTCAGCGCCCTGACGGGGCCTGGTCCCTACGTCATCGTGGGCGGATCGATGCCTCCTCGCTGACATCTCGGTGAGACGAATCCACATACGAGCCGACCGAGCGGCGCCGCATCAGTGTCGACCGACCTGGTGCGGCGCTGCTCTGTCATCGGAACGCATGTCAGCCGGCGTGCACGACGACCTCTCCTGCCGGCAGATCATCCTTCTTCGCACGGACGACGAAGAACACGACCGGCGAGATCACCGCGATGAAGACGGCTGCCACCGTGAACACCGCGTGATACCCCGCCACTTCTGCTGAGAAGAAGCGCTCCATGCCGGCACCCGCCGGCGCTTCCGGTGCAGGTGTGTCGATGAGGTACGACTGCTTCGCGGAGGTGTAGATCGACGTGAAGATCGCCGCACCGAGCGCCCCTCCCACCTGCACCGTTGCGTTGATCAATGCACTGGCCGCACCTGCGTCATGATTCGCGACACCGATCAGTGCGACGTTCTGCTGCGGAATGATCAGCAGACCCAGGCCCAAGCCGACCAGTACGAGCGCCGGCAGCACATGGGTCCAGTACGACGTGTCGACATCGATGTTCACGAGCAGTAGCAGACCGATCGCCGAGATGATCGGGCCGATCGACATGATGGGCTTCGGGCCGACACGGGGAAGCAACGTCGAAGCGACGCCGGCCGTGACGAAGATTCCACCGGTGATGGGCAGCGAAGCCAGTCCAGCGATCACGGGGCTGAATTGCAGAACGATCTGAAAGTAGAAGGTCAGGAACAGGGTCGCGCCGACGAGTATCGACCCCACCATGAGTGAGCCGAAGAATGCAGGGCCGCGGTCGCGGTGGAAGAGAACTCCCAGCGGTAGAAGCGGATTGGTGGCGCGCCGCTCCGCGAAGCCGAAGACGATGATCAGCACCGACCCCGCTGCGATGAACGCGACAGTTGCCGGTGAGCCCCACCCTGTCTCGGCTCGAGTGAATCCGTACACCAACGAGGCCAGCCCCATGGAGACCAGAACCGCGCCGACGATGTCGTAGCGGGTGTCGCCCGCGGCTTTGGACTCCACGATGACCGATGCAGCCGCGATGACGGCCACCACGGCAACCGGCACATTGACCAGCAGACACCAACGCCAGCTGAGGTATTCCGTGAGAACGCCGCCGAGCAACAGGCCCACCGCAGCGCCGCCGCCGGCTATGGCCCCGAAGACACCGAATGCTTTCGCACGCTCCTTCGGCTCGACGAACGTCACGGTGAGAATCGCCAGTGCTGCCGGTGCGAGTAGTGCCGCGAACACACCCTGGCCGGCCCTGGCGGCGAAGAGCTGCCACGATTCCTGTGCGAGACCACCGACAGCAGAGGAGACCGCGAACCCGGTCATTCCCACAAGGAACGACTTGCGTCGACCCCAGTAGTCGGAGATTCGGCCGCCGAGGAGAAGTAGAGCGCCGAAAGCCAGAGCGTAGGCAGTGACCACCCACGTACGGTTCCCGTCCGATATACCTAGATCCGCCTGCGCCTGCGGAAGCGCGATGTTCACGATAGTGGCATCGAGAACGATCATGAGCTGCGTCGCCGCGACGATGACCAACACGAGCCATCGCCGTTCATGGTTCGGATTGTCCACAGTCGATGCTGTGGTGATTGTTTTCAGCGCGTCGGACACGCGCCACCCCAAGTTCTGTTTCGACGATTCAGGAAAGAGCATTCCTCGGGTTATGGAACCAGAACGACGACAATTCGTCAAACGCGATCGCGATCCATTGCACCGCGACTTTCTCGCATTTGACACGGCTCGGACGATGTGAGCAAACGCGGCATTCGATAAAGCCCAGTAATGCGTTCCGACGACTCTGCGCTGGGCAGACGCGCTCCGATTTGTCCAGTCCAGTCGACGCAGGGTGTGGGCCAGGTCTCGCCTCTACAAGCAAGCCTTGCCTCGAGATTGCTAAACCGAAAGACCATTCACGTCATTCTTTGAGTAATAATATTTGTCGGATCCCATCAATTCTGAAGAGCGGCTCGGTGCGAGAATCCAGCACTCACGTTCGATTACTTTCGCGACGAGACGGGGACTGGTCACCGGATACCGAATGTGCATCCACTGCTCGATCCACCAGCGCGAAGGCCGCGTTGCTGTTCGGCACTCCCGCGTACACCGCGGTGTGGAGAAACACCTCGGCGAGCTCGTCGGCGGACAGCCCCGCTCGCAACGCCGCCCTGATGTGCATGTCCAGCTCGTGCTGGTTACCGACCGCGGTGAGAATGGCGAGCGTCAAGAGGCGCCTGAGGCGGTGGTCGAGTCCGGGCCGTGCCCAGACATCGCCCCATGCCGTGCGGGTGATGAAGTCTTGAAACGGGGCCGTCACGTCGGTGGTGCGTTCGATGCTCCGGTCGACGTGTGCGTCCCCGAGTACGCTCCGACGCTGCCGCATCCCCTCGGCGTGCGCTGCAGCCCTCCCCGTTTCGTACTCTCCGGGTGAAATATGGTCGACGAGCAACCGGGTCACTTCTCCTGACTTCTCGACATTCGCGAGATGCGCTGCAGCGGTGAGGGTGTGTAGGCGAGACCGTGCGATGCCGTCGGCGAGAATCCGAGCACCGGAGGGAGGTGTGGCGGGATCCTGCTCACCCGCGATCACGAGGGTGGGTGCGCTGATTCGGCCCAGATCCTCTCGGTTGTCCCAACCGGACAGCGCCTCGCAACACGCGGCGTACCCTTCGTCCGACGTGGCGGAGACCATACGGCGGTGGCGAGAGGCGAGGTCGGCGTCGCGCGCGAGGAGTTCGGGTGTGAACCAGCGAGACACGACCGCGTCCGCAAGAGAATCGGTTCCCTTCGCTCGCACGGCCGCGGCTCGCTCGGACCAGCCCCGCGGGTCACCGAAGTGCGCCGCGGTACAGATCAACGTCAGCGTCTGCACGCGGGCGGGCCGGTGAACCGCAATCCATTGGGCCACTGCGCCACCCAGAGACAGACCGACCAGATGAACGCGATCGCGTCCATTCGCGTCGAGGACCGCGAGAACGTCCTCGGCCAGTTCGGCGATCGTGTACGGCCCGCTCGGTGTGGGAGATCGTCCGTGTCCGCGGAGATCGACAGCGATGATGTCGGCGACCTCGGTGAGGGCACTGCACTGGGCATCCCACATGGATCGATCGGAGCCCAGCGACCCGACCAACACGACCGTCGTTCTCATCGGCGAACGGCTAGGGACTACGTCGTAGGACAACTCAACGGTCATGATGTCCTCCGGTACGCAGGTGAACCACGGACAAGACGAGGTCGACGATGCCTCCGGCGTGCCCGAGATAGTCGGCCGGGTCCAGCAGGTGCCGCACCGCAGCCGGTTCGAGGTACTCGGTGATGGCGGGGTCGGTGTCGAGTGTGACTCCGGCGGCGCACGCGGCTGTGACGATCTCTCGAGCGCGGTCGGTGTGCGCGTCGAGCGCCGTCGTGACGCGCTCGGCAAGAAGTAGCCCGTGAGTGATGTCGAGATTTCTGGCCATCGCATCGGCGTGGACCAGAAGACCGCCCATGCTCACCGCGAGTCGGTCGGCTCCCCCGGCTGTCAGACGCAGGAGGTCGGTCATCGTCTCCCACTCCGCGTGCCATGCACCGGTCGCACGTTGGTGTTCGTGGTCCATGCCGGCCAGAACGGTGGCGACGAGGCCGGGTACCCGCCGCACCGCTGCGCGGGCGGTGACGGCGGCGATCGGGTTTCGCTTGTGCGGCATCGCGGAAGAACCACCGGGTGAGCCTTCGCTGACCTCGCCCAGCTCGGTCGAGGCCAGCGAGGTGATGTCGAGGGCGGGTTTCGCGATGGCCCCCGCGGCAGTGCCGAGGGCGCCGGCGATCTCTGCGATGCGGGTGCGGTCGGTGTGCCAGGGAATGCCCTGATGCGTCAGTCCCAGTTCGTCGGCGAGTGAGTCCGCGAGGCGCAGACCGTACGGGTGCACAGCTGCCGAAGTGCCTGCTGCGCAGCCGAATTGGACCGAGGCCGCCGCGGCGACGCCGGCGAGCGCATCGTCGGCACGCAGAAGGCCGGAGGTCCAGCCGGCAGCGACGGCGCCGAACGTGGTCGGCAGAGCCTGCTGGCCGAGAGTGCGAGCTGCCATGGGTGTGCCGCGGTGGACGAGCGCGAGATCGGCTCCCGCATCGATGCAGGCAGCGATGGAACGCCGGACCGTCGCGATCGAGTTCTTCACGATGAGCATCAATGCCGTATCGAGGATGTCCTGGCTCGTCGCACCGATGTGCACTGCGGATGCCGGCACGCCTGACATGGCGACAGCCGCACGAAGAGCGGACACCAGAGGAATGACAGGATTCCCACCCACTGCGGCGTCGATGCCCAGTGTCTCGATGTCGACTCCCCCGGGGGCACCGAGTTCCGCGGCGGCCGCCGCGATCGTGCCCGCATGCTCCGGTGCAATCAGCTCGTGGCGCGCCGCCGCCCGTCCGAGCGCAGCCTCGACGTCGAGAACCGCTGTCACCCAGGCCTGGTCGGAGACGGTGGCCGAGACGTCCCGAGCTCCGAACGTCGGATCGAACAGATGACCGCGCGTCATGGTCGCGTTCCCCCTGTCACAGCTCGAACTGTCACAGCTCGAAGAACGGGGTCTCGTCGCCGTCCGGATCGCTGTCCTGGATCACCACGTCGAGATGGTATCCAGCGGCAGTGTGCCGTGCGATCAACTTGCCGCGTCGTTCGGCGGTCAGTGCCCCCAGAACGGGGTCCGCAGCGTTGGCCGACGGCTCGTCCGGGAAGTAGATGCGAGTGACGAGCCGATCGAGCATGCCACGTCCGAAGATGGCGAGGTCGATGTGCGGCGCCTCGATTCGACCGTTCTCCGCCGGCAACGGCCCGGGTTTGACAGTCCGCACAGCTGCCGTGCCGGACGCGTCGGCCACCGCTCGACCGAAACCTCGAAATCCTGGCGGTGTCGACGATGCAGGTCCGCGGGGATCGTCGGGGTGATCGAACCGGCCGGCTGCATCTGCCTGCCAGGTCTCGATCATGGCATCGGACACCGGTGTGCGGCTGCCGTCGACCATGGTGACGCTCACGATCATGGCACCGACCGCATCGGCGCGCACCACGCTGGGCCCGTCGATCCAGGGCAAGGCGATGTGCAGGTAGGGGCCGACGGTCTGTGAGGGTGTCTGTCCGAACGGTGCAGTCGTGAAGTCTGCGCCGGGGGTGACGGGGTACCGAGGTGCGAACGCGTGAGCCACATCGGAATCACTCATCGTGATCGTCTCCCTCGAACGGAGTGGAATTGCGTCCTCGAAGGACGATGTCGAATCGGTACGCGAGGGCCCAGTTGTCCTGCGTAGCTTCGTAATCGAAGGCACCGATCAAGCGCAGCCGGGCATCTTCGGGGGCGGCGTTGTAGATCGGATCCTGAAAGAACATCGGATCGTCGGGAAAATACATCTGAGTCACCAGGCGCTGGGTGAATGCACGACCGAACAGAGAGAAGTGGATGTGCGCGGGGCGCCAGGCATTGTGATGATTTCCCCATGGATACGCGCCGGGTCTGACGGTGGTGAATCGGTAATGTCCTGCGGCGTCTGTCATCACGCGCCCCGCACCGTCGAAGTAGGGATCGAGCGGCGCGGGCCACGTGTCACGGGCATGTCGATACCGACCGGCTGCATTCGCTTGCCACACCTCCACCAGTGTGTTCGGCACGCAGCGCCCGTCACTGTCGAGAACCCGGCCGTGCACGATGATGCGTTGCCCCGACGCTTCTCCGCCGCGCGCACGAGTGAGGTCCGCATCGCCCTCGGCGATGCGCCCCTCACCGAGGACGGGTCCCGTGATCTCCGTGAGCCGCTGCGGCAGGAGAATCAGGGGTCGAGCGGGATGACGGAGTGCCGTCGAGCGGTAGTCGAGCACGTCTCGCGGTGGGTGTGTACCGAGCTGATCGCGGTAGGCACCCGGCACCTGCCGCGCCCCCGACTGGTCGATCCCCGAGGGGGTCACAGTGCACTCCTGACGGTTGACGATGACGTGTTCGTTGCGACGAAGGGACTGCCGGCCGAGGGCGGCTCGGCACACGCCACCGCTCGCCGATTGACGGCAACGTCGTGTACCCGCACCAGGTCGACACCGGCAGCGACGGCGAGCGCCGTCACGGCAGCGGTGGCGACATCGCGGTCTGCGGGGGGATCGACGGTCCCGTCGGGTCTACGCGTGAGCTCCCCCAGAAACGATTTTCGTGACGCTCCGACGAGTACCGGATATCCGAGCCCCACGATTCGGTGCAGGGAGGCGAGCAGGCGCCAGTCGTGCTCGGGTCGCTTCGCGAGGCCGAGGCCGGGGTCGAGGATCAGCTGCGAACAGTCGACGCCGGCGGCCACCAGATCGTCGACGCGTCGGAGAAGGTCGGTACACACGTCTTCGACGACGTCGTCGTACTGCGCGAGGCCGACCATGCCGGCACTGTGACCACGCCAGTGCGTCACGACGTACGTCGCACCGGATCCGCTGATGACAGCGCACATATCGGGGTCGGCGAGGCCACCGCTGACGTCGTTGATCACCACCGCACCCATCTCGAGAGCGGCGGCCGCAGTGCTTGCACGCATCGTGTCGACACTGACGGCAACTCCGGCTGCCACGAGGTCGCGCAGGACCGGAAGGACCCTTCGCTGCTCCTCGTCGGCGTCCACCCGCAGCGCTCCGGGCCGAGTGGACTCGCCGCCGACGTCGACCAGGTCGGCGCCGTCGTCGACGAGGTGCAGCGCATGCTCGACCGCCGGCCCGCGCCCAGCGTGAACACCGCCGTCCGAGAACGAATCCGGCGTCACATTGACGATCCCCATCACGCGGGTCATGGTCACGTCGACGCGGGAGCGCCCACGTCAGGAGCGTCGGCGGGCGAACGAGGCGGAGTGCCGCTCTCCATCCACGCCAACCTGCTCCGGAACGCGGCGATCGTCTGTTCGGGGTGAGTGAGGATGTGGAACCGGTTCTCCGTGATGCCCTCCAGAACCAGGTCGG
Source organism: Rhodococcus sp. BP-316 (assembly GCF_019836105.1). NCBI lineage: Bacteria > Bacillati > Actinomycetota > Actinomycetes > Mycobacteriales > Nocardiaceae > Rhodococcus > Rhodococcus sp. BP-316. Next base: position 10,177 of record NZ_JABUEE010000010.1, read on the forward strand.
CAACATGTTCGGGCGTGACGCCGAACTTCTCGGTCTGCTCGTCGATGGTGGCGTGCACCTTCCTGCGCAGGTCCTGGGTGTCGGTCGCGGGCACGTCCGTCGGTCGGTTGCGCTCGGACTTGTTCATGTTCGTCTTCACCAGTCCCGGCGACAGCAGGCTCACGCCCACGTGCGGCGCGGTGGTGGTACGGAGTTCCACTTCGAGGTTCTCGGTCATACCGACGACGGCGAACTTCGACGAGACGTACGGATGGAACGTGGGCAGTCCGGTAGCGAACCCGGCCATCGACGCGCAATTGACGATGTGCGCTTCGTCCTGCGCGATCAGGTGCGGGAGGAACACTCGACACGCGTCGAGAGTGCCCCAGAAATTGACCCCCATGACCCACTCCCACGTGCGGCGGGAAAGCTCTCCGAACGGTGCACCGCCCTCGACGCCGGCGATGTTGCACAGGATGTGGACCGCGCCGTACTCGTCGAGGGTGCGCTGGGCCAACGTCTCGATGTCCTCGACGCGACAGACATCGGTACGTACCCCGATGGCCTCGCCGCCCGTTGCCCGCACCTCGTCGACGGCGGTCGCGAGTGCCGACGCCTCGACGTCCGCCATGACGACCTTGGCTCCCGCTGCCGCCAACCGGTCGGCCGTCGCTCGTCCGATTCCGCTGGCCGCACCGCTGACAACGGCCACTCTGCCTGTCACTGTCTTCATGGCAGGCAATGCTCGTCCGGACGATGTACCCGTCGCATCGGTGGGACCACCGGTGGTGCACGTCCGGCAACCGTGCCACTGGTCGCCTCATGGATGCGACTCGTGACGGGCGTCACCGACGCTGGGGTCATGACTACTCTCTCCACACCACCGATCGACCTCGGCGACCTCGACCGCGCCCTGACCCGCATCGCCGAGGTGATCGGCGCCGACAGGGTCCGCACCGACACCGCCACCATCGAAGAGTTCCGCGACCCGTACACCGCGCAGGGGTCGGCCGACTGGGACGCGTCCGCTGTCGTCAGCCCCACGTCCACCGAGGAGGTTCAGGCCGTCGTGCGCATAGCCGGCGAGTGCCGGGTGCCGCTGTGGACCTTCAGCCAGGGCCGCAACAACACCTACGGCGGCCCGGCGCCGCGAGTGAAGGGCTCGGTCGTCGTCAACCTCCGCGAGATGAACAAGGTCCTCGAGATCGACGAGGACCTCGCGTACGTCGTCGTCGAGCCCGGGGTGCGCTGGTTCGATCTCTACGAGGCTCTCGAGGCAGCCGGAGGGCGGCTCTGGACGTCCATTCCCGACCTCGGTTGGGGCAGTGTCATCGGCAACTGCACCGAGTACGGCCGCGGATACACCCAGTACGGCGACCACGCCGAGAACGTGTGCGGCATGGAGATCGTGCTGGCGAACGGAGAGGTGGTCCGCACCGGGATGTGGGCGATGCCGAACAGCGAGGTGGCGCACGTCTACCGCCACCCGTTCGGCCCGCAGTTGCAGGGGCTGTTCCATTCGTCGGGACTGGGCATCATCACCAAGATGGGCTTCTGGCTGCAGCGACGCCCGGAGACGTATGCCTCGTGCTGGGTGGAGTTCAGCGGCGACGACGCCCTCGAGGCGGTCGCCGACGGTATGCGCGAGCTCATGCTCGGTAACACGGTCACGAACTATCCCACGATCATGCGCGGGGTCCGCCTCGACGAGGACGGCAACCCGTCCTTCGATCCCGATGCCTCCCGCTGGTTGGCGAGATTCGCCCTGTACGGCACGTCGGAAGCCGTCGACGCCCACTGGGTCGCTGTCGAGCGCACCCTCGGCACGATCCCCACGGCGACGCTCCGACGCCGCGACTACGCGGGTACGGACCGCACGAGCCACGCCGGGCACGAGGACCGCGTCATGGCGGGCATCCCCGACATGGACATCCTCGCCCTCTTCGAGACGATGTACGGCAAGACGACTGCGCACCTGGACTTCTCACCGGTCGGTCCGCTTCGCGGGAAGGACGTGGTCGAGACGTCACGGCTGATGCGCTCGTTGTATCAGGAGACGGGTGAGCAGTTCTTCTCCGGCCTGATGCTGTCCCCGCGTTCGGTGATCCACATCAGCACGATGTTCTTCGACTCGACGAACGCCGAGCAGACGGAACGGGTGTACGACAACTACACACGCATGGTGTCCGTCATGAGTGAGCGTGGCTACCCGATCTACCGGACCAACCTGCACCACATGGATCAGGTGGCGTCGACGCTCGACTTCAACGACAACGCGCTCATGCGGCTGAACGAGACGATCAAGGACGCCCTGGATCCGGACGGCATCCTCCAGCCCGGAAAATCCGGAATCTGGGGACGTCGCTTCCGGCAGGTCTGACGGTTCAGAGCAGGGGACGACCGACGGCGCGCACGGGCGCGCCGTCGGAACCCCGAATGTTCAACGGGGCCAGAATCAATTCGACCCGCTGCCCTGACAAGGGGGCGAGGTCGGTGAGGTGTTCGGCGATCAACACTCCCGCGCCGAGCAGGATCAGGTGAACGGGCCACGTGAACCCGTCGGCACGCAGCGGCACAGGCAGATCCGGGGTGCCGGTGTCGACGGCGACCATGGACACGTCCTGGTCGACGAGCCACTGCGCGAGTTCGACCGACAACGAGGGATGCCGTGCGTAGAGCGGGGTACCGGCGTGACGCCACCATCCCGTGTCGAGGACGACGATGTCGCCGGCGCGTACGAGACCGCGATCGAGCAGAGCCTCGACGCCGTAGACCTCGTCCTCGCCGGCGTCGACGCGACACACGACACCCTCTCCCGTCAGTCTCGACAGGTCGATCTCGTCGATACTCTCGGCGCCGGCCACGAAGTGACACGGGGCATCGACGTGAGTTCCGGTGTGTACCACCATGTCCATCCTGCTCACCGTCATCGGATCTGCGGGCATCTCGGCCACGGTCGCGAAAGTCGGAGGCGGGAAGATCGGGATGCGCGGCGCACGCGGATCGAGCCGATGTGACAGGTCCGTCCAGGGGATCACGCGACGTCGCCGAGGGCACGCGCCGCCGCAACGGTGTTCGCGAGAAGCATGGCGATCGTCATCGGGCCCACACCGCCCGGCACCGGGGTGAGCAGTCCGGCCACCGGTTCCACCTCGGCGAAACGCACGTCACCGGTCAAGCCGTCGGGGGTTCGGTGGATGCCGACGTCGATCACCGTGGCGCCGGGCATCACGGCATCACCGCCCAGGATGCCCGGCACCCCGGCGGCCACGATGATGACATCGGCCCTGCGGCACACCGCGGTCAGATCCTCGGTCCGCGAATGACATTGGGTCACCGTCGCATCCCTCTGCAGAAGTAGCTGGGCCATCGGGCGACCCACCAGTTCCGACCGGCCGATCACCACGGCATCGGCACCCGACAGGGCCACGCCGTACTCGTCGAGCAACCGCATCACTCCACCGGGCGTGCAGGGAACCAGGCCGACGCGGCCGCGGGCGAGCAACCCCGCGTTGGTGACGGTCAATCCGTCGACGTCCTTGCTCGCCGGAATGCGCGCGAGAAGGGCTGTGGTGTCGAGGTGCTTCGGTACGGGCAGCTGAAGCAGGATTCCCGACACCGCGGAATCGGCGGCCAACTCGTCCAGCACTGCCTCCAGCGCGGATTGAGTGATGTCGGCGGGAAGGTGGCGGTGCAGGTCCGCCATCCCGGCTTCGGTGCACTGCCGGCGCTTGTTGCGTACGTACACCTCCGAGGCCGGGTCGTCGCCGACCAGCACCGTCGCGAGACCGGGCGCCGGGCGCCCTGATGCGATGAGCACCGACACGTCGGCGGCGACCTCGTCGCGCACGGTTCGGGCGACCGCCTTGCCGTCCATCAGTCGAGCAGTCATGGATCGTCGTCTCCTTCAGAACACCATGGTGGAGTTGCCGTGCCGGACGACACGGTCCTCGCAGTGCCAGCGCACCGCGCGTGAGAGGACGGCGCGTTCGACGTCGGCACCCAGCCGAACCAGGTCCGAGGTCTGGTGTCGGTGATCGACGCGGACGACGTCCTGCTCGATGATCGGCCCCTCGTCCAGATCCTCGGTCACGTAGTGCGCCGTCGCTCCCACGAGCTTCACGCCGCGCTCCTTGGCCCTTTGATAGGGCCCCGCGCCGATGAAGGCGGGGAGGAAGGAGTGGTGGATGTTGATCAGCGGCGCACCGACCGAGGCCAGGAAGTGTGGGGTGATGATCTGCATGTAGCGGGCGAGCACCACCAGATCGACGTTGTCGCGCAGCAGACCGAGCTGACGTTCCTCCGCTTCGGCTCGCGTCTCCCTGGTCGCCGGGATGTGGAAGAACGGCACCCCGAAGGGACGCACATCGGCCGCGAGGTCGGCGTGGTTGGAGATGACCATGGCGATCGTCATGTCCAGTTCCCCACGGCGGTTGCGCCACAACAGGTCGAGGACGCAGTGGTCGGTCTTCGAGACCATGATGGCCACGCGTTTGGGCTTCGCGGCCTCGGTGAGCGTGAACTCCATCCCGAGGCCGGCCGCGACCTCGGAAGCGAAGCCGGCCTCCAGTTCGTCCCGTGCCGCCGACAGTCCGGGTATCCGGAACTCGGTGCGTTGGAAGAACATGCCGCCGTTCGGTGCTGTCGTGTGCTGTTGCAGGGATTCGATGTTCGCACCGGCGCGGGTCAGGAAACCCCCGACGGTGGCGACGACGCCCGGCTGGTCCTCGCAGCGCACGACGAGACGAGCGAGATCGGGGTCGGTGGCCTGCACGCTGCCGGCGGTCGCCGGTTGGGTGCGCGCGGTCGTGAGCGATGAACTGGTCACGTGTGCTCTCCTGTGTCGGGAAGTGGAAACGGTGTTCGCGCGTTCGCGGTGATCCAGTCGAGGACCACACCGAGAACCTCGCGGTTGTCGAGTTCGAGAGCGAGTCCGTGGCCGTTCCCATGGAGCCCTCTCTCGGCGAGGACGACGTGGTCGACCGCCACGCCTGCGCGGCGGAGGAAGTCGGCGACCGGTCCGCACGCGGCGCCCATCGACGAGGTGTCGCTCTCGACGATCGCGACGGGGACCGAGGTCAGTCCCGCGGCTCGCTCGCCGTCGAACAGCGGTGCGGCGGTGATGCCGGCGGGCAGTCGCAGCGGTGTTCCCGGCATATCCAGGTACGGCGGCCCGGCGGGCTCGAGCGCGACCACCGCGGACACCAGATCGGGCCTGGACTCGGCCACGAGCCACGCCGCGCACGCACCCAGCGAGTGCGCGACCACCACGGACGGTCCGAGCTCCTCCAGCAGCGAGACGAGAAGTCGAGCGTCGACTCTCTGGGCCGCAACCAGATCCGCGGGCAGTCCCGTCGCCGACGCGGCCAGGATGCGCACTGCGGGATCGTCGACACCTCCCGGTCCGGGCCACTGAGTGTGATCGGACCGCGCGCCGGGCGCGAACACTCGGGCCGTCATGTCCACCGCCGCGGGGGCGGGCGTGCGGCCGGGTGACCGACCGTGACCGGGTCGATCGACGATGTGGACCCGGAAGCCCTGCTCGACCAGAAGGTCCCCCCACCCCGGTCGTCCGTCGGGGGTGGTGCCCCAATCGGTCCCCTGCCCACCACCGCCGTGCACGAGAACGATCGTCGGCCCGCGAGGCGAGTCGGGTACTCGGGTCTCGACGAACATTGCCGCGTCCGAGTGATCGGAGTCGAGAATCCAGCGCTGAGCGACGCTGGTCACGACACACCGTTCCGCACGGACACCGGTGGCGCTGCAACCCATTCCGCGATGGATGTATGGTCGGCATCGCTCGGCAACTCGGCACCGGCTCGGTGCCACATTCTCGTCGCCGATCCGAGCAGCTCGTGCTCGACGCCCAGGCCGTCGGCGAGTCCGACGGCGATGCCCATGTCCTTGGCGAGGAGCCCCAGTCCGAATCCGGAGCGGTACTCCTCGGCGAGAACGAACGTCGGCACCTTGTGTTCGCTCGACCAACTGCGTCCCGTGGAATTGTTGATCACCTCGAACGCGACTGCGGGGTCGACCCCGAAAGCACGCACGATGCCCAGTACCTCGACCGACGCGAGGAGTGTGACGCCCACAAGCACGTTGTTGCACGCCTTGATCGCATGACCAGCGCCCAGCTCACCCACGTGGGTGACGGTTCCCAGTGCTTCCAGCACTGTCCGGACGCGCTCGAGCACCTCGGACGGGCCGCCCGCCATCACGGTCAGACTCGCACTCTCGGCGCGCGACACACCACCCGAGACAGGCGCATCGAGGTAGTGCACACCCACCGCATCGAGCTGCTCACCGAGCCTGCGGGTGCTGGCGGGCTCCGACGAACTCATGTCGATCACCACGGCCCCTGCACGCAGGGCAGCGAACGTCGGGTCCGTCAGGACCGATTCGACGATCGCGGAGTTCGGGAGCATGAGTACGAGGACGTCGCCGGTGACGTCGGCGAGAGTGTCGACGCTGCCGGGGGTCGCCGACCGCGCGCCGGGTGACCGGTCGTACGAGCTCACCGAGAACCCGGCTCGCTGCAGTGCCGCGACCATCGGCCGCCCCATTCGCCCGAGCCCGACGAATCCGATCGACAGCGTCATGCGCGGAACTCCTGGTCGTGCGCCTGCCGGTACTCGTCGGCGGTGACCTCACGACCCCAGTCGTGGCCACCCACGGAGATCGCAGTGTGTGTCATGAACGCGCCCGAGGTGGCACCGTGCCAGTGCTGCGTCTCGCCGGGAATGTGAACGACGTCGCCGACCCCGATACGTCCGCCGTTGCCGTGTTCGTCGAACACGAATCCTTCACCGGCGGTGACGATCAGAACCTGACCGACTCCGTGGGTGTGCCAGTTGGTCCGACCGCCGGGGGCGAAGTGGACGTTGTTGACCAACCATCCCCCGGTGGCCGGCAGAACCGGATCGCCCCAGACCTCGCCGACGAAGGTGCCGGTCCGGAGCTCGGCGGGTGATCCCTGACGGCCGCCTCGGGCGATCGTGATCGTGGACATGGAACCCTCCTGCTGTGGTCGAGTGATCATGAGACGAACGATGTGTGGTGGCGCGGAAAACCACTGCGCAGCACCGTCATCGCGGACAACCGTCGAACGGCCTCCGCGTCGTCGACGGCCGCGGCGGAACCTCGTACGAAGCCGACGAGCGCGTCGCGGTCGGTGTCGTCGTAGACCCGACGCTTCGATGCCGTCGCCATCGGTGAGGCCTTCTCGTCGAAGATGCGCAGTCGCTCGGCCGCCCACGCGTCCAGAGGGGCGTCGTCCGAGCCGTGCACGGCATCGCTCAGCGGGTCGAGCAGCGCGAACACGTCGTACATGCCACTGGTGAGGCCGATCCCGCCTGTGGGGTTCGTCGCGTGTGCTGCATCGCCGGCGAGCAGTACCCGACCCTCACGCATGCGGTCGGCGGAACGTTGGTGCATGCGGTACGGCGTCGCGGTGACGACGTCGTAGGGCACGTCGGGAAAGCCCAGGGCGGCGAGACGAGCGGGAAGTCTGTCCATGACGGTGTCGGCGGCGAGTTCGGCCGACTCACCCCACGTCCACCGCCACGTCGAGTCGTCGATACGCGCAATGACACAACCGTTCTCGGAGTCGAGCATCATGTTGGCGTTACCGAGACCGGCCGCGTCGAACGGGTACCGGAGATCAGTGGCGACGAAGCGGTCCTTCCACGTGGTTCCGTCGAAACCGATTCCGAGGCTCGTACGGACAGCGCTGCGTGCGCCGTCGGCGCCGACCACCCACGATGCGCGCACCTCGCCAGGCGATTCCCCGCCGACGTCCAGGACGACCTCGTGCCCGTCCTGGCGGACCGCGGTCACGGGAGCGCCGAGTCGGAGGGTGGCGTTCGGCAGACGCGACAGATGGTCGAGGGCGATGCGCACCACGTCGTGTTGGCCCAGGTGGATGTTCCACGGGCGCGGGGTCACCGCCTCCAGCGGCGCCAGGGACACCACGGCCTCGTCTCCGGTGGCGAGGACGCGCGTGCGGAAAGCAGTGTTGCGGATCCCGGCGGCATCGATGTCGTCCAGGACGCCGAGGGCGTCGAGTCCCTCGAGAACGTGCCAGTAGTAGACGATGGCGCGGGGCGCGGTGGGAAGCTCCTGCTCCGACTCGAGCAGGAGAACTCGGTGCCCGCGTTGGGCGAGACCGAGCGCGGTCAACGCACCCACTGGGCCGGCGCCGACGACGGCGATATCATTCGTGCTCACCGTCACAATGCTCACGATCCGGCGATCGGCTCGCATCGGGGTGACCACCAGTCGGCAGGAGGTTGTCCGGATGCACCAGCTCGTCGGCCGGGTGGCCGAGATCGCTCGACTCACCGAATTCGTCGCCGAGGTCCGGGCCGGGCGCGGTGGGTCGCTCGAAGTGTGGGGTCCACCGGGGTCGGGAAAGTCGGCGCTGCTCGCGCACATCGGTGCGTCCCCCGATCTGCGTGTGCTCGCGGCAGCGGGAGACGACTCCGAATCCGATATTCCCGGCGGGCTGCTGCACCAACTGCTGGGCCCCGTGCATCGGCCCGGCGAGCACGAACTCACCACGGATCCGGAGGCGCTGGCGGCGCTGCTGACTCGTCTCGCCGCCGCCGTGCCGACTCTCGTGATCGTCGACGACGTCGACCGGGCCGACTCGCTGTCGCAACAGGTTCTCACCGACGTGGCCGCGCTGGCGGGGTCGTGGGGGATCGTTTTCGCCGGTCGCCGGCCCATCGGGACCGTCTCACGGGGCCTCGAACTGGATCGACTGACCGACGAGGACAGCCGCACGCTCGTGGAGACGGTCGCGACCTCCGACGGCGACACCCTCGACCAGCAGCGCCGACGGTGCCGCGTCGTCGAGGCGATCGTGGACCGGGCAGCGGGCAACCCGGGAGTTCTGGTGCTGTCCACCCGCGCCTTGATCACTCCGGACGTACTCCGTGCGGACAGCGGCGTCGACGTGTCGCGCCGTGCCGACTCGGCCGTGGCGGCACTGTGGCTCGCCCGCCGACACCTGTCACCGCACGCGCGCCACCTGGGGCTGCTGTGGTCCGTCGCCTGCGACTGTCCCGGCTCCGTGCCGATGCCGGCGATACCCGAGTCCCTCGTCGACGACGCGGCCCTCGCCGAGCTGGTCGAGAGCGGGCTCCTGGTCGAGACGGCCTCGGGAGTCGCGCCGGTACACCCGCTTCTCCCGGCCGCCGTGCTCGAGCTCGCCCCGTCCGGTGACGTACGCCGCGCCCACGCCGCGCTGGCCGACACACTCGACTCCGTCGCAGCGGATCAGGACCTGCGCGCGGCCTGGCACCGGGCCCGGGCTGCGACCACCACCGACGAGAACGGCGCCACCCGCCTCGAGCGCGCCGTCACCCGGGCCGGATCCGCGCTGACTCCGTCGGACCGGGCCCGCGCGCTCCACGTGGCCGCGGCCCTGTCCGTCGACGCCGAGCGGAGGTCGGTGCGCTGGGCCCGGGTCGCCGAGGCTCGGCTCGCGTCCGGCGATCCCGACGGCACCGAGCGCGCCGCGCTTCGCGTCGACACCGATGATGCGCCGGTCGAGGCACGCGCGCGGATCCTGCTGACCGAAGGTCTCATGGCTGCGGCCGGCCGCACACCGCAGGAGGGGTTGGAGCGCCCGATCCGAGCGGCGGAGCTGATCCACGGCGCGAACGACTCACTCGAGCTCGAAGCGCTCGCGGACGCCGCCGAGGTGTCCTGGTGGTCCGGCCGTGTCGAGTGGATCGCCCGTGTCGCCGAGCTGGCCGCCGACCTGTCCGACGACGTCGCGTCGGGAAGGCCGGAGGCCGGCCGGGTGACGACATCCCATCGCATCACTGTCGGTGCTGTCCGTGGCTGCGCCGCACTGTTCGACGGCGACCTCGAGTCGGCGGGAGTGCACCTCCGGGTGTCGCTGGACGCGGGCACGGACGCGGTGTCGGCGCGTGATCACCGCATGGCCGGACAGTCTGCGATGCTTCTCGGCGACGATGTCGCCGCGTTCCGCCACCTCACCGAGTCCGTGGCGCTGCTGCGCGCCGAGGGCGACGTGTTCCGATTGTGCTTCACGTTGCACGTACTGGCATCGGTGCAGATGTGGCGAGGGCAGGCCACCAGCGCGGCGGAACTCCTCGCCGAGGGCGCGGTCCTCGCCCGTCGGATAGGGGACGGCCGGAGCCAAGCGTTCGCGTTGACGATGACGGCGCACGGAGACGGTCTGCGCGGATCGGCCGACGCGGTGCGGGAGGCCGCGGACGCCGCGCTGCGTCTGGTGACGGGGCGCGACGTCGGCTACATCGCCGCTGCGGCGCACTGGGCGATGGGGCGCACCGACCTGGCCACCGGTCGACTTGCGAGCGCGCTCGAGATTCTTCAGGAGGTCACCGACCCGGAGTCGGCCACGACGCACCCTCCGACCGCACTCTTCGCACTTCCCGATCTGGTGGAAGCGGCCGTACGAAGCGGTCGGCCCGACATCGCGCGCACCGCCCTTCCCCGGTTCGCTGCGTGGGCTGCCGCCGGCTCCCCCTGGGCGGCGACTGTGCTGCCGCGTCTACACGCTCTGACCGCGGAGAGCGAGAGCGACGCCGAGCGATGGTTCCGTGAGGGCAGCACCGATCCCGATCGGCCGTTCGAGGTCGCACGGACCCAGCTGCTCCACGGGGAGAGCCTCAGACGCAGGCGGCAGCGCGTCCGCGCCCGCGTGGTGCTGCAGGAATCGATGGCCACCTTCGCCCGGCTGCGTGTCACCGCATGGGAACAGCGTGCAGCCACCGAATTGAGCGCCACGGCGGAACGAGCGCGACGCGGACCCGACGCGGCGACCATGCTGACGTCGCAGGAACTCACCGTGGCACGTCTGGTCGCCGACGGCGCGTCCAACCAGCAGGTCGCAGAGCAGCTGTATCTGAGTCGCAAGACCGTCGAGTCGCATCTGCACAAGGTCTACACGAAGCTGGGAATCGGCTCGCGGAAACAATTGCCGGGTGTCCTCGACGGCCGGTGACTGGTGATCACACCGATGCGAGTGAGCACGGTGTCTCGCACCCTCGACACATGACGCGATCGCTTACTCTTTCGACCTCTCTCGACCACCGCGCACTCGACCGGATCACCGAGCGGATGGCATCCGATGTATCCGACGACCTGTACGACGGTGGGGTCGTACTCGTCGCCCGAGGTGGCGAGATCGGCTTGCACGAGGCGGTCGGCTACAGCGACCGTTCCACCGGTCGAGCGGCCGCCCTGGACGACGTGTTCTGGATTTTCTCGACCACCAAGCAGTTCACCAACGTGCTGGTGCTGAAGGCGTTCGAGCAGGGACTGCTCAGCCCGATCACCAAGGTCGTCGACATCGTTCCGGAGTTCCGGGGTCCAGACCGGTTTCGCGTCGGCGCGAAGGATCGTGTCAGCGTGGCCGACCTCATGACGCACCGAGCAGGTACCAGCCCCACGCCGTGGCCGCTGCCGCCCATGGACTGCGCCGACCTCTCGCGCACCATCGGAGCGATCGGCGAGATGGATCTGGTGGCCCCGCCGGGCGAACGCGTCAGCTACTCGCCGTGCCTGGCTCACGCGCTGTTGGGTGAGATAGTGGTGCGAACGCTCGGCCGGGGGCGTTCGTTCACGCAGACCCTCCACGACGAGCTGCTCGATCCGCTGGGCATGGCCGACACCCGCATGGGCGCGCCTGCGGCGTGGACGGATCGCCTCGTGCCCGTCGTCGCGAAGTTCCCTCCCGGACAGTTCTTCTCGCCACAGGACATCGTCGACACCGCATCCGCCGCGCACGAGGGCGCGGAGTTGCCATGGGTGGGATGCGTGTCGACCGTCTCGGATCTGTTCCGCTTCGCGGAGATGCTGCGTCGGGGCGGGGAGCTCGACGGTGAGCGGATCCTGTCCCCCGCGTCGATCGCGATGGCGACGACCGTCCAGACGGGCGACCTCGTCAACGAGCGGTACAGCCGCATCGTCGCCGAGAAGCACTGGCAGCCCTGGCTCGCGAGTATCGGTCTGGGATTCATGATGCGCGGCTCAGGCCTGCGACAGACGTTCTTCGGCACGATGTCCTCGCCGGGCACGTTCGGCGGATACGGGGCGGGATCGTCCCAGTTCTTCGTCGATCCGGAACGTGATCTGACATTCGTGTGCCTCACCGCAGGTGTGCTCGGCGAGGCGGAGAACCTGCACCGGTTCCAGACGCTGTCGGACATGACGGTGGTCGCGGCGAACTGACGGCAGTCAGTCCGCCAGAGCCCCTGCCAGCTGGTCACGGGAGTCGAGGCCGAGCTTCACGTACACCTTGGACAGGTGGTACTCGACCGTGCGAGAGCTCAGATGCAGCGCCCCCGCGACATCGCGGTTCGAGCGGCCGCGGCTGACCATGCGGGCTATGTCGAGTTCCTGCGGGGTGAGGACGTCGACGACCGGGATGTCGTGGGTGCGGCCCTCTCCACTCGCCCGCAGCACCGACCGGGTCCGGTCGATCCACGCCGGGAGTTCGAGGCTCTCGAACACACCCAGCGCGGTGTGCAGGTGCTCGCGCGCCTCCACACGGCGGCGCTTCCCCCGCAGAAACTCGCCATAGGCCAATCGAGTTCGTGCCGACTCGAACGGGCGCTGCGCCAGACCCGTTGCACGGCATGCGTTGTCGAACAACTCCTCCGAATCACCTGCCGCCAGCGCAGTCAGCCGAAACTGCACCGCACCGCCCCACGACGATCCCGCATCGCACCATCTCGCGAAACGTTCGAGTGCTCGCTCCGCGAGATCGGACTTCCCGACGGCGACCGCCGCCTCGACCAGATCAGGTGTCGCGAGCAGACTCACCTCGGGGTGACGACGGTCGCCGAGCACCGTCGGAACGAGTATCTCGACGGCATCGTCGAACCGGGCCATCGACACCGCCGACCGACCCGCCGCCCAGTCGAGCGAGGCCGTCGGATGCTCGGCGCCGCGGCCCGTCACCGCGCGTCGGTGCCGTTCGCACGACGCCGTGTCACCGTCGAGCGCGGCGAGGTGCGCGAGGACGGTGTGCTGGAAGGCACCGTCGGTCTCCTCCCCTGCGTGTGCTGCGAGCGACAAACCCTCGTCCGCTGCCGCACGCGCGGCCTCCAGGCGGCCTTGACCCGCGAGGACCAACGCCTGCAGTTGCAGCGCGAACGGCAACTCCGTGGCTCGACCGCGCACCCGCATGGCACGGATCGCTCGCTCGCAGAACACCCGGGTGCCCACGTCGTCACCCACCATCGTCGCGATCTCCGCGGCGAAGAGCAGCTCCCGCGGCTCGATCAAGTTCACCGCGTCCCGTAGTGAGCGAGTCAGGTCACCGATGGCCGGGCGGAAGTTGTCGCGCATGACGTCGACGCCGGCGGGCGCCGCCTGACGAACCAGGGCCGCGAAGACGCCACTGCTCTCGACGGCCTCGTCCTCGATGGAATCCGCGAGGTTCGCCGCCTTCTCGGCCCAGTCTGCGCGCCCTCCCCACCACGCCAGGCCGGTGACGCGGGCCGCGAGATCGACGGCCAGCCGCGGATCCCGTCGGGCTGCAGCTCCCGCGCCGTCGACGAGGATGCGCAACGCGTCGGCAGGCAATCCGCGGCTCAACGCGACGGCTCCCCGGATCTGCGCTGCGGTCCCGGCGATGGACACGTCCCGACCGGTGACTCCGGCGCTCGTCACCAGCCACTCGGCCTGAGCCGGCCGACCGATCACCCAGCTGACCAGACCAGCGGACACCAGCCGACGAACCCGAGCGTCGTCCTCCGTAGCGAGTTCGGCAGCGCGAAGCCATCCGTTCAGCGCAGCGGGCGACGCGTCCACTGTCCGCAGAACCGATTCCAACTCGTCACCCGCGTCTGTGCCCGTCCCCTCCTCCACCGCTGCGCGGTGCAGGGCCCGGGGGAGGACGAGATCGGCGGTGTCCTGCAACTCGTCCGCGAGAGCGCGGTGCACCGCTCGCCTCGACTCCGCGTCCGCGCTGTGGAAAGTAGCGCTGCGATGGGGACGCCTCGACCACCCGCGGCCGGACTCGTCGACTCGCACCAACCGTCGGCTCTCGAGAACGTCCAGTTCGTCGGCACCCAGCCCGAGACGCGCACAGGCGCCCTCGAGAACGGTGATCGGAAGCCCGTCCCCCACCGCCACGACCAGCATCGCTGCTCGCCCCGTCTCCGACAGGCCCTGCGCGAGCATGCTCCACCGCGCAGTCCATGCCGGGCCCGGCACGGCCGGCTCCGGGAGACTCGCGTGGCCGGCCATCTCCTCGGGGGTCAGGACCGCTGCCATCTCCCGAGCTGCCAACGGATTTCCGCCGGACGCGGCAGCGATGTCGTCGACGACCGAGTCGGGTACCGACGCTTCGAGGCAGCCACGAACTGTCGCCGCGGTGTCACCGGACGAGAGTGGATGCAGCCGCAGCACCGCGGCACCGGCCGGAAGACTCTCACCGCGTCGCCACCCGATCAGCACGAGGAAGACCGGTAGCGACGCCACCCGGCGGGCGAGAATACCGAGCAGTCTGCGCGCCGAATGGTCCGCGCGGTCCAGGTCGTCCACCACCAGAACGACCGGCCCGCCGCGGGTCGCGTCGGCGAGCGCATCCAGAGCAGCGTTCGCGCCCACGACGTCGTCCACGTCGTCGGTGATGGGACCCGTCCCCAGCAGTCGAGCGAACAGGTCTGTCCCGTGCTCGCCCGCCCGCGCCCGTACGAATCGTGTGCGGAGCCCGGCCCGTGGACCGACGCTTCGCCCGACAGTGCTCTTCCCACTACCGAATTCGCCGACGACCACCACCGCGCCGCCGACACCGCTGTGGACGCCCTCGACGATCTCGAACAGCTGCCTGATCTCCGTCTCACGGCCGGTCGAGGGAGGAACATCGGTGTTCACAGCCCCACAATAGATGACCTGGATCACAGCAACCGGTGGACTCATGGATGCGATCACGAGGTGCCGACGACGACTCTTCTCGGAAAGACCACAGAAAGCAGGAACCGAGTGAGCGTCACCTTCGATTACACCGGAAAGGCCGTTCTCGTGACCGGCGCCGGGAGCGGCATGGGCCGTGACAGTGCGACGGCATTCGCCGACGCCGGCGCTCGTGTCGCCGTTCTGGACATCGACGCAGCTGCCGGGCGCACGACCGTCGAGCAGATCGAGGCGAGCGGCGGCGAGGCGATCTTCGTCGAGGTCGACGTGGCCGACGACGCCGCCGTGCACCGCGCCGTCGACACCGTCGTCGACAGATTCGGCCGGCTCGACGTCGCGCACAACAATGCAGGCGCCGAGGGTCAGCACGGGTTCATGCTCGAGCAGGACCCGGCCTCGTGGCGACGGACCCTCGACGTCAACCTGTCGTCCGTCTTCTACTGCATGCAGGCAGAGATCCCACACATGCTCGCCTCGGGTGGTGGCTCCATCATCAACACGGCCTCGGCGGCCGGATTGATCGGAGCGTACGGACTCACGCCCTACGTCGCGGCCAAGCACGGCGTCATCGGTCTCACCAAAGCAGCCGCGAACGAGTACTCCGAGCGGGGAATTCGCATCAATGCGTTGTGCCCCGGACCGATCGAGACACCGTTCATCTCCTCCTTCCCCAGCAGCTGGACGGACCGGTTGCTGAGCGCCGTGCCGATGAGGCGGCTCGGTCGGACCGACGAGATCTCGCAGGCCGTGTTGTGGCTGGGATCGGAGGCGTCCAGCTACGTCGTCGGACACAGCCTCAGCGTCGACGGCGGTGTCACCATCGGCGGCGCGGAGACCCGCAACGACGACCTCGAGGACCGGGTGCTGACGTGACCGCCTCTCACACAGTTCAGGAACAACAGATGGAGAAACCTGTGACAATCACGGAACCTGCCGACACGAGCGCTGATTCGGTGGACGGGGTCGCTCCCGGCACTCCGATTCACGACGTCCTGTTCACACCCGGCAGCCCGATCTTCGAGGGCTCGAACGTGTTCACCGACATCGGATTCGGCCTGGTTCCTGCGGAGTACTCCACCACGCGTGAGGAATTCCTCGCCTCGCGTGACGCGGCGTCCATCGGCTTCGTTCTGAGCAACAGCCCCGTCTACGACGTCTCCGGTCCGGATGCAGCGACCTTCCTCAACTCGGTGTGCGTCAACAAGGACTTCGGTCTCCTCGAGATGGGCTCGTCCAAGCACGTCGTCATCTGCAACGACGACGGCTACATGATCGCCGACGGCGTCCTGCTCAAGGTGGGCGACGACCACTTCCGCACCTACTGGCTCGCGCCCGTGCTGGCGTTCTTCCTCGACACCTCCGACCTCGACGTGCAGGGCACGTGGGTTCAGGACGAGTACTTCTTCCAGATCGACGGCCCGAAGTCGAAGTCGATCATCGAGAAGGTCACGGGCGCCGATCTGAGTGACCTGGCCTTCGCGAAGAACAAGGTGATCACCCTCGCGGGCGCCGGTGCCACCGTGCACCGACTCGGGATGTCCGGAGCTCTCGCCTACGAGATCCACGGACCCTCCACTCACGCCCGCGAGGCCTACCGACAACTGCGCGCCGAAGTCGAGGCCGCCGGCGGGAAGCCCCAAGGCTTCTGGAACTATTCCCTGGTCAACCACACCGTCGCCGGCTACCCCAACCAGGTGATCCACTTTCTCGACCCGGTGAAGGAGAGCTGGCCCGCCCTCACCGAGTACATCCAGCACATCATTCCGTTCGACATCGGTCTGCACGGCAGCGCCTCGGACGATCCGAAGAATGCGTGGGTCACCCCGTTCGACGTCCGCTGGGGCTACCTGGTCAACTTCGACCACGAGTTCCCGGGCAAGGCCGCCTTGCAGAAGATCAAGGCGGAGGGCTCGAAGCGGACCACCGTCACACTCGAGTGGAACGCCGACGACATCGGTGCGGTGTACGCGTCACAGTTCCGGGGCGCGGACGCCGTCGTCTACGACCCCATGAGCAACGACCCGGTGATCTCCGTCGACGATTACCACAAGGGCCGCATGCGCATCGATCACGTACTGAAGGACGGCAGGAAGGTGGGACTCGCGACGGGTCGCACCCCCGCGTTCGTCGAGAACACGATGATCTCGCTGGCCTACCTCGACCGCGAACTCGCAGTCGAGGGCACGGAGGTGACGGTCCTGTGGGGCGACGTGGGCCACCCCCAGATCGAGATCCGGGCAGTCGTCGCTCAGTTCCCTTACTACAAGGGCGACTTCCGCAACGAGAAGCTCGACGTGAGCGCCCTCTGATCACGGTCGTCGACCGGCGCGCACTCCCGGTCGACGACCGACACCATCCATGGAGGGCCAGGAAAGCGACACCATGACTCAGGACTTCGTGTACGAGGCGAACCCCATGCGGGTGCGTTTCGGGTCGGGCGCGCTGGCGTCTCTGCCCGAGGAACTCGACCTGCTCGGGCTGAACAGGGTGCTGGTGCTCTGCTCACCCGGCCGGCGGGACACCGCGGATCGCATCGCCGGTCTCCTCGGAAGCCGGTGCGTCGGAGTGCGCGCGGACGCGGTGATGCACGTTCCGGCGGACGTCGCCGAACGGGCCGCCGCCGCCGCAGTCGAACTGGGAGCGGACGGGTGCGTCACCGTCGGCGGCGGGTCCGCCATCGGGTTGGGCAAAGCCATCGCGCTGAAGCACTCCCTTCCCGTGGTCGCGGTCCCCACCACCTACGCTGGATCGGAGATGACCCCGGTGTGGGGCCTGACCACCGATGGGCGGAAGGAGACGGGTCGCGATCCGAAGGTGTTGCCCCGCAGTGTCGTCTACGATCCAGATCTGACACTGGCTCTGCCCGTGGAGATATCGGTGACCAGTGCGATCAATGCGATGGCGCACGCCGTGGAGGCGCTGTACGCCCCGGACGCCAATCCCGTCATCTCCCTGCTCGCCGAGGACGGGGTGCGTGCGCTCGCCGCGGCTCTGCCCGCGGTCGTGGCCTCACCCGGCAACCTGGACGTACGAAGCCAGGCGCTCTACGGCGCCTGGCTGTGCGGGACGGCCCTCGGTGCGACGACGATGTCGTTGCACCACAAGCTCTGCCACGCCCTCGGCGGAACACTGAACCTTCCCCACGCCCCCACTCACACCGTGGTCCTCCCGCACGTCCTCGCCTTCAACTCCCCCTACGCACCCGCGGCCGTCGCCGCACTCACGCGGGCACTGCCGGGCGACGGCGCGCCGGCGGATCGACTGTGGCGGCTCGCGAGTGAACTCGGTGCACCGACCTCACTGCGTGAGCTCGGCATGGACGAGGCGGACATCGACCGCATCGCGGACGAGGTCACCAGCCGGTCCTACGGCAATCCCCGACCCGTCACCACCGAGGCCGTCGCAACACTGCTGCGGGCGGCCCTGGCCGGCGACCAACCTGTCGCAACCGCGTGACCGACGACCATGACGCCACCGTGAAAGGATCAGAGAGAGCAGCCATGGCCGGACACATCGACCCCACGACCACGCCGCGGTCACGTTCCGCCGTCACGCCCGAGCAAGCAGCGGTGGAGGAGACGCTGACGGCCACCGTGCTGCGCTCGTTCGACGGCTGCGCCGACCCGCGCCTGAGAACGGTGATGCAGTCACTGGTGACACACCTGCACGCCTTCGTCCGCGACGTACGCCTGACCGAGGACGAATGGAACACCGCCATCGAGTTCCTCACCGAGGTCGGCCACATCACCGACGACCGCCGCCAGGAATTCATCCTGCTCTCCGACGTACTCGGGGCCTCGATGCAGACCATCAACGTCGACAACGTCGCCCACGGCGACGCCACCGAGGCAACAGTATTCGGGCCGTTCTTCGTCGAGGACGCGCCGCGCATCGACAACGGCGGCGACCTCTCCGGCGGGGCCGCCGGACAGCCGTGCTGGGTCGAAGGCACCGTCCGCGACACCGACGGGCATCCCGTACCGAACGCACGCATCGAAGTGTGGGAAGCAGACGAGGACGGCTTCTACGACGTCCAGTACGACGACGACCGCGTTTCCGCACGCGCCCACTTGTTCACCGACTCCGACGGCGCCTACCGATTCTGGGCGTTGACTCCCACCCCCTATCCCATTCCGCACGACGGACCGGTGGGACGCATGCTCGCCGCGACCGGCCGCTCCCCGATGCGCGCCTCACACCTGCACTTCATGGTGAGCGCTCCCGAGCTCCGGACGCTGGTCACCCACATCTTCGTCCGCGGCGACGACCTTCTCCGCCACGACACCGTGTTCGGCGTCAAGGACTCTCTGGTCAAGGACTTCGTCGAACAACCATGCGGCACAATGACTCCCGACGGCAGAGACCTCGCGGAGACCACCTGGTCGCGGGTGCGCTTCGACATCGTCCTCGCGCCCACGGGCGTCGACGCGGCGCCGACCTGACCTTCCTGTCGTCGGTCGCCTCCGGTTTCTGTGCGCGCGGACCGGCGAACTCATGGGAGGGACGCGAGGAAACGTCGCATCACTCCGGACGGTCGGCAACGCCGGTCCAGGGAAGTGGGTCGACGAGGACGTACGCCGCCTCGGCTCGCCCGGTCGTCGTCACCGTGTCCACCGCCGACCCGGGTCCCATTCCCCCCGGTCGCAGAACACGCGGTCGACGGACACGACGGTGCAGCGCACCAGCTCGTCACGGCCGGTTCCGACGCGCTGTCACGTTGACAGCCTCGAGCATCGACTTCGCTGGACCCGGCTCCAGGTCACTCCAGTTCATCAGCTGCCGAACTCGCGCGAGATGCTTCTTGAACGCTTTCGCGTCGACGTAGCCGGCGTGACGCGGTGAGTCGACGAGGTGGAGGCTGCCGGCGAGGTTCGGGCGGTCGTTCGCTATCAGCTCGTCGAACTTGGCGGCCGACGTCGGTCGGGTCACTTGATCCCTCAAGTACTGGGCGACCACATTCGAAATGTTGTCGAACAGTGTGTATGCACTCGAGTTGGTTTCGACGAAGCCGATCGTGAACAGGTTATGGTGGTGCCGATTGAATGCGGTCAAATATTGTGCTGGGCGGTCGCCGTCCCATTCGAAAGTGCTCTTGTCGAGATACGGGATCTGCATTTCGTAACCGGTTGCGTAGAGCACCAGGTCGATCTCGAGTCGCGATCCATCGGTGAACACGACATGATTTCCATCGAATCGTTCGATATCGTCCTTCACCGCGATGTCTGCATGCTGAAGATGGTGCAGCAGTTGACTGTTGAGCAGTGGGTGCGTCTGAAACAACTTGTGGTCCGGTTTCGGCAGTCCCCAGCGAGTGACGTCACCCACCAACAGACGAAGGAGTGCTGACAAGACTGGGCGTTCGAGCCACCCTGGTATCGTGACGCCCTCGTCGAAAGAATCGGCCGGTCTCCCGAAAATGTGCTTCGGTATGATGTGGTATCCACGGCGAACGCTGATATAGGCGCTGTCTGCGAACTGAGCAGCGTCGCACGCGATATCCGCCCCCGAATTCCCGAGGCCCACGACAAGAACCCGCTTGCCGGCGAAGTCGCGTCCGCTGCGGTGGGTGACGGCATGCCGGATTTCGCCGGTGAAGTTGCCGCGATGACGAGGTACGCGGGGGTACCAATTGGTACCCGACGCACACAGCACTCCCCGATACCGGCGGGGGGTCTGCCCAGCGGGAGTGACGATCCAGGTGTCGCCGTCTGCTCGCACGTCAGTGATCGGGGTCCCGAACTCGATGATCTCGTCGAGCCCGAAAGTGCGTGCGAAATTCTGTGTGTAGTCGAAGATTTGAACACGCGAAGGGTAATCACCGAAGTGGTCGGGCATGGGGAAATCGAAGAATCCGGACACGTCTCGCGAGGAGATGAAGTGCGCCGACTCGTACATCGGGGTTCCGGGGTTGTCGATGTCCCAGATTCCGCCCACGTTGGTGTGCCGTTCGAAATGATCGTATTCGACGCCGTGTTGGCGCAGAAGTCGTGCAGCACTGAGCCCAGCAGGGCCGGCTCCGATGATAGCGACGGCCGAGCTTCGATCGATCGTTTCCGATTGTGTCGTGTTGCTGTGCATGCTGTTTCCTTCAGGGAGAAAGCTGATCACGATGACGTGGTGGCCAGGTACCGTAGGCGCCCGCGTTCACCGATGCGCTCGGCCAGTGGAAGCAGAAGGGGTACGAGGCGAGGGAACAGCTGTAACAACTTGACGCTGAGTGCGTCGGAGCGCGGGAGAAATACCTCGAGTCCACCGGTACGAATCGCCTTGTCGACGCCGTCGGCGACGTCCTCGACCGTGGAGACTGTGCCCACGAAGTTCAGCAGGCTGCCGTTGTGATTCGCCTCGTGGCGGAGCATGGCCGTGTCGACCGCACTCGGGTAGACACCCCCGACTGTCACCCCGGACCCCCGAAGTTCCAGGTGCAGAGCCGCGAGGAATGCTCGTAGTCCTGCTTTGGCGGCCGAATACGCAGCCGATCCGGGTAGCGACAACACTGCCCCTTGGGACACTGTTGCGACTATGTGACCGTGGCCTTGTCGAGACATGACCTGCGCCGCAGCCTGCGCCAGGTGAACAGTCGAGGACAGCATGATGCGCAGCTGGCTGTCGATGTCGGCAGGATCGGAGTCCACCACGTCGCCCGGAACGACTGTTCCCGCATTGAGAAAGGCGATCTCGAGGTTGCTTGTCCACTCTGCCGAGACCCGTTCACACAGAGATCGGACGGCGTCTGCATCGTCGAGATCGCACGTGATCGGAACGGCCCCTGTGATGGCGTGCGCAGCGCGAGCGGCCAGGTCATCGTCACGCTCGGCAGCAAGAACCGTGTAGTCGCGGTCGGCCAGACGGCGTGCCACCACCTGGCCGATGCCCCCAGCCGCACCGGTGACGAGAGCGTACTTCCTCATGTTGTCCTCTCCGAAAATGTTGTTGGTCACGCGACCCAGTCAGTTGACACACTAGCGGAGTAATCCTGATGGGCGCCAGTGCGGAAGTGCGGTGTCAGACGTCGACAGAGTCGCGTGACCGAAGAGTCGTAGGCTGATCGCATCTGCGAGGAAGGGGGCTACGTGGCTCGACTGACGGCCGAGGACCGCCGCGCGCTGCTGGTGGAGGCGGCTCTGACCGTGATGGCCAGAGACGGAGTCGCTGCAGCCACCACACGATCGATATGCGCGGAAGCCGCGATGCCGCAAAGTGCATTCCATTACGCATTTCGATCCAAAGCGGAGCTACTGCAACGGATCACAGAAATTTCAGTCGGTACGATCACCGCCGACCTCGATCGACGTGCACTGGACGGAAAAGACCTGCGTGACACGCTCGTGGCGGCGATGGATCTCATCCACGAGTCGATCGTGGTCGACGCCCCCCGACAGATGGTGGTGTACGAGCTGACGCTGCTGGACATGAGAGCGCCGGACGATCCCGGATCTCTCGGTCGCTGGCAATACAGCCTCTACACTCAGCGGGCGGCATCGCTGCTGGCCTCGGTTGCCGAACATGCGGACGTTCGATGGACAGTCGACCTTCACGCTCTGGCTCGGCTGGTGGCGACTGCGGTCGACGGAACCGCCCTGGCGTGGCTCGCCGACCGCGATTCAGATGCCTCGAGGGCGTCCCTGCATGTACTGGCGGACGCTCTGGTCGCTCTCGCTGAACCGATGTCGTGACGGGCGGCCGTTCTCGACGGGTGGTGCATGGTGGCGATGGTCGTGACAACGACGGCGCATCCGATCAGGTGGATTCACGAATGCGCCGACGGTGCTCGGCGACGGACTTCATTCATCCACCGATGTAAGACATCTCGACCCGCGGACCGATCGGTGACTCGTCGGCGGAATGCGACCGCAGTTCGGAGTAGCGGTCCGATCGCGCCGACCACAGGCGTCGCAGAGTGTTCTCGATCGCGTCGTCGTCGGCGCCCGATCGAATCAACGCTCGCAGGTCTGTGCCGGAGCCCGCGAACAGGCAGGTGTAGACCTGGCCGTCGGCGGACAGGCGAGCGCGGGTGCAGTCGCCGCAGAACGGACGGGTCACCGAGGCGATGATGCCGAACTCACCGCCCCCGTCGAGGTACCGGTATCGGCGGGCGACCTCACCGGCGTAGCGCGGCGGTACGGGTTCGAGTGGGAACTCCGCGCCGATGGTCGATGCGATCTCGGCGGCACCGATGACCTGGTCGTGCTGCCAGCGGTTGGTGGACCCGACGTCCATGTACTCGATGAACCGGACCGTCACCGGTGACCGGCGGAACGTGCGCGCCAGGTCGAGTACCGAGTTCTCGTTCACACCGCGGCGCACGACGACATTGACCTTCACCGGGCCCAGGCCGGCGGCCGCGGCCGCGTCGATACTGCCCAGAACCCTCGCCACCGGCACTCGGGTATCGCTCATGCGTCGAAACGTCTCCGGATCGGTGGAATCGAGGCTCACCGTGACTCGGTCCAAACCGGCGCGGGCCAGTGCGACAGCGCGGTCGCCGAGAAGTGCCCCGTTCGTCGTCATGGCGACCTCGAGCCCATCGAGTTTCTTCAGCGACGCGATCAGAGTCTCGATGTCGTCGCGCAGAAGTGGTTCGCCTCCTGTCAACCGCACCTTGCGCACACCGAGGCGCATCGATGCACGGGTGATCCGCTCGATCTCGTCGAAACTCAGCAATCGATCGCTGGTAAGGAATGCGTGGTCCGGTCCGAACGTCTCTCTCGGCATGCAGTAGACGCACCGGAAGTTGCATCGGTCGGTGAGCGAGATCCGAAGATCACGCAACGGCCGCCCCCGCGCGTCGAGCAGGCCCGAGCCGTAGTCGTTCGTCATGGCCCCACGGTGCCTCGTGTGCCGCCTTCATGGTTGGCCGCCAGCGACGAATTGTTGGTCGTCGGAAACGGCCCGGACGCTGCAAACGGCCAGTTCGGAGATGTTCTCGGCCCTGTCACGGGTTCTCAACACCCGCGCAACAAACGGGGATTAATTCGTTCAGTAGGAAGAAGGGACCTCATGCTGAACAGATCCGGGTTCGCGTTACCGGCTCGTACGACGAGCACGGTCGATTGGGCCGACATGCTGCGAGCGCACTTCGTCGCGCTCGACGTGGCCGACGTCGGGGACGGTCGCTTCACGGGATCTGTCCGTTCGCAATCGATCGCGCACCTGCAGGTATCGAATGTGATGTCGACCAGTCAGCGCATCGAACGCAAGTCCCGGTTGATCGCCTCCGACCACCAGGACTTCCTGCAGATCGGGATGATCCGACGGGGAAGCGCCGTCGTTCGTCAGGACGATCGCGAATGTGAGCTCAGTAGAGGCGACTTCGTCCTCTACGACACGTCACGACCCTTCGACTGGATCGTCGACGGTGACCCACATGACGATCAATGGTCGCTCGAGGTCTTCACCTGGCCCCGCGCACTGATCTCGTTGACCGAGGACGAAACGTCCGGACTCACAGCCGTGCGGTTCGACGGTCGTAGCGGGATGAGCGGTGTGCTGGGCCGCTTCCTCCACGACCTCGCGTCCTCGCGGACCGCGACGGGCCCCGGTGCACATGCAGTGGCCGACGAGATCGGCGATCTGGTCAGCGCGATAGCCCGCACCGCGTTGGGATCCGCACCCACGGTCGGTGGCCGCGCCCTGATGCGTGACGTCGAGAGGTTCATCGACGACCAGCTGGCCGACCCCGATCTGTCCCCGACCGTTGTCGCGAAAGCAATGCTCATCTCGACACGGCAACTGCACCGTTTGTTCGCCGAGAGCAGCACGACGGTCTCTCGCTTCATCCGTTCGCGACGGCTCGAGAAGGCTCGACGGGAGATCGTCGCGTGCGTCGCCGTCGATCGATCGCTCGGCCAGATCGCGTCCCACTGGGGGTTCACGGACCTGGCGGCGTTCAGCAGAGCGTTCAAAGACGAGTACGGCGTCAGTCCGCGGCAGTATCGAACCGCGGCCGCCGAACGGTCGGGCGACGTACACGCCGTCACCCGACCGAGACGCCTCCACGACCCGGAATAACCGCGGATCCGGAAGTGACCGCAGATCAGATCTGATCGCTGGAGTGGCCTGGCATCACCTGTTCGCCCGTATGGACCAGTGCAGCAATATGATTGACCGCAACCGCTGCCTCGGCGAAGCCGACCGAGATGAGCTTGACCTTGTTGTCGTGCCCGGCGACGTCGCCGGCAGCGAACACGCGGCATCGATTGGTGCACATCAACCGGTCGATTGCGAGGTCGCGCCCGTGCTTGTCCAACCCCCAGGTGACAATCGGTCCCAGAGCGGCCTTGAATCCGAGCGCCGCAACGACACTGGTGGCAGGCAGTTCGCGATGGTCACCCGTATCGGCTCGTACTACCGTTACCGACTCGACGGTGTCGTCACCCGACATCGCCTGCACTTCGTACGGCGTCAGAACCGACGCTGTCGAGTCTTGCAGCAGTTTCAGACTGTGCTCATGCGCTCGAAAACCACTGCGCCGATGGACGAGTGATACCGACGCCGCGACGGGTTCCAAGCTGAGCGCCCAGTCCACCGCAGAGTCACCGCCGCCGACGACGAGCACGTCGTGCCCGGCCAGGTCGTCGAGACGCGGTACCTCTGATCCGGGCGCCCCGGGACCGTGCCGGACATGCGCGGACGTAGAGCTTCCTGTCAGGATTGAACCGAAGACCTCTCGCTTCCAAGGCTTCGACGACCCGATCAGCTGGATTCACCCGGACTAACGAAGGCCTGCTTCCTGAGCAGCATGTCAGGGCTCCGCCGGATCAGTCAGGTGTGGGCGCGCGTCAGGGCGTCGTTTGCTCCCCCGCGCGTGTCGTCACGGTGCTCGGCCGACACTTTCTGGAACATCGACATGTCCTTGGCGGCGAGGGCGTCGATGATCTGCGCATGCTGTTCGACAGCGTGCCGCCGTCGCTCCGAGGATCCGTAGTTGCTGACGAAATATGCATCCGACAGAGTCCAGATGCGTTCGACCTCGGTGATCACCAGGTTGTGGGGCGACAAACTCCACACTGACCGATGAAATTCGTGATTGAGGTCGATGAACCCGATGACATCGCCGTCGTCGGCCTTCGCTTCCATCTCGGCGTTGAGGCTGCGCAGGTGCTCGAGTGCGGATGCGTCCGGCCAGTGAATGCTCGAGTTGAGTTCGGTTTCGAGGAGAGTGTGCAACGTGTGCAACTGATTGAGCTCGAACGCTGTTCGCTTCGCCACGACGAAGCCTTGGTTCGGGCGGTGCACCAGCAGACCCTGGTTGGCCAGGACGAGAAATGCCTCGCGGATGGGGACGCGGCTGACGCCGAGTCGTTGTGACAGCTCTTCCTGGCGCAGTGCCTCACCAGGGACGAGCTCTCCGAGGAGGATCAGCTTGCGTAGTTGGGCGATGATTCCGGCGGTACCCAGCCGTGTCCGCAACGCCATCCCATCCTCCTCGCCCGAGGTCATCCGTTCCACGATCCGAACCCGTCCCTACAGGACGGGCGTGACCTGCAGCCTAATCGCAGATCACGCCCCTCGTCCGACAGGAGGTCCACTCCGCGCAGTTCAGACCTTCAGCCGCGGGAAAACGCGTCGCGCGTTCTCTTCGAATACTTTTCTGCGGTCGGTCTCGTCGAGAAAGTCGAAGCCCTCGATGACCGGCTTCAAATCGTCGAATGGGCGCCCCGTTTCAGGATTCTCGGTCGAGCCGCTACCGGGACGTTCCGTTCCGAAGAGCACTCGGTCCGACCCGACAGTCTTGAGCAGCAGTTCGAGCGCGGGTGAGTAGTGCAGAACGGTGTCGAAATGGAAATGCTTCAGGTGGTCTTCGAAGCGCGGCGCATGCGGGTCGCCGCCGAGTCCGGGATGAAGATGTTCGGCCTGCCATCGACCGAGCTGATACGGCACGGAGCCACCGCCGTGCGAGATCATCACGTTCAACGTCGGAAAGCGTTCGAACACCTTTCCCCGGATCATCGACAGAATCGCGATCGATTCCTCGGTGATGAAGTGTTCGCTGTAGGTCTCACGGCCGTTGTAACACCCGGCCGAGTGCACCTGCATCGGAACCTTCAGTTCGACGAGTTGCTCGAACAGCGGATACCAGTAGGGGTCTCCGAGGGCCGGCGCTGTGCCGGTGCCTTCGTGGGGATCCGGATTCACGGTCACACCGACGAATCCGAGCTCCTCGACGGTACGGCGCAGCTCCGGGAACGCACGTTCGACCGGCTCGTCGGGTGTGATGGGCAGACCGGCCACACCGGCGAACCGTGTCGGGTGCATCTCGACGGTGCGCGCTATGACGTCGTTGTTCGCGCGGATCCACGCGTCCACCAGCCGTGCGGGCTTCATCGAATGTCCCTGGTGATACGGGCGCGGGGACAGCAGTTGCACATCGGTGCCGACGGCGTCCATGGTCTCGACGTTGCTGTGCGCACACGCGGCCAGCGAGTCGTCACTGATCTTGGGTTGCCCGATGTGATACCCACCGTCGGCCATCAGGTTCGCGCGAAAGGCGTACAAGCCGTCGGGTGCCACGATGTGGGCGTGTGAGTCGATGATCATCATGTTCCTCGTGTCTGGGGGTAGTTCGATCGTGTGGGTCACGCGGGGTGTCAGGCGTCGCCGACGTACGCGATGAGTTCGCACTGGATGAGCAGCGGGTCGGCAAGCGGGTACTCGAGGGTGTGCCGTGCCGGGCGGCTGACCTCGTCGGGGAACATCGCCACCCAGTGCGGATCGATGACCGCCCGTGCCGCCCGGTCTCGCACGAAGAACGTCAGTTTGGCGATGTCGTCCGTGGTGCCGCCCGCCTTGTCGAGGATGCGGCTGACATTGGAGAAGATCAGCGCTACCTGCGCGTCCACGGTCTCGGGTACGGCGCCGCTGTCGGGGTCGAGTCCGTTGATTCCGCTCGAGGTCAGTAACGGACCCACCAGCGAGGCCTGCGGGATGGGGGCTCTGCCGTGGTGGAGGCCCGGGATCTCGATCGATCGACGTGTCATCGGTCATCTCTCCGTGGTTGCGAGGTCGGCTGTAGTTGCGAGGTCGGCGAAGGCGGTGCGTAGGTCTCGCTTGAGAATTTTTCCGCTCGGGTTCTTCGGCAAGGTGTCGACGATCACGACGTGTTTGGGGATCTTGTATCCCGCCAATCGATTCGAGCAGTGTGACCGCACTGCCACCTCGTCGAGGTCGGTTCCCGGTTTGCCCACGACAACCGCGCAGACGGCCTCCACCCATTTCGGATGGGGAATCGCGAAGACGGCGACCTCGGCGACATCCGGATGACGGTAGATCTCTTCCTCGACCTCGCGACTGGCGACGTTCTCCCCGCCGGACTTGATCATGTCCTTCTTGCGGTCGACGATGGTCAGCCTGCCGTCGGTGTCGAAGCAGCCCAGATCACCCGAGTGAAACCAGCCGCCGCGGAACGCTTCCGAGGTACGTACCGGATCACGCCAGTAACCGAGGGTGGCTTGTGGACTGCGGTGAGCGACCTCCCCGATCTCTCCGACCGGAAGAACGGTGTTGTTCTCGTCCACGACGACGGTCTCGACGTTGAGCACCGGGCGGCCGGCGGAACCCGGATGACTCACCTGTTCATCGGGACCGAGGATCGTGGCGACCGGGGCCAATTCGGTCTGTCCGTAGAAGTTCCACAGCCGCACGTCCGGTAAGCGCTCGAGAATCTCGCGCAGCACTTCGGCGGGCATCGCGGATGCGCCGTAGTACCCCTTGCGAAGAGACGACAGGTCCGTTCGATCGAAGTTCGGAGATCGCAGCAGCGAGATCCACACCGTCGGTGGTGCGAAGAACTTGGTGACGGCATGGGTCTCGATCGCCGCCAGGATCTTGTCGGGGTCGGGCGCGGGAAGGATGATGCTGGTGGCTCCGAGGTAGATGTCGGGGCCGAGGAAGCAATCGAGCTGTGCGCAGTGATACAGCGGTAGGGTGTGCAGATCGACGTCTTCGCTCGCCATTCCGCCGTCGATGATGCAGCTGGTGTATTGCGCTATCAGCGCACGGTTGGACAGCAGTGCGCCCTTGGGACGCGACTCGGTACCCGATGTGTACATGATCCGTACCGGATCATCATCTCCGACAACCACATCGGGAGCGGCGTCGCCTACCCTGAGCCAGGACTCGAATGGCTCCCAGCCGGTGTGGTCGTCGGTGGCTCCGATGACTGCCCTCGCCGCCAGAGGCCGATCGTAGACGGCGAGTGCTCGCTCGGCAGCCGGTACGAACGCCGGTTCGGTGACCATGACTGCGATCTCGCTGTTGCCGAGGATGAACGCGATCTCGTCTGCGGTGAGCATGAAATTGATCGGGACGAGGATGACACCCAGCCGCGCTGTGGCGTAGGTGAGCACGACGAACTGCCAATTGTTGCGCGAGAGAATCGCAACTCGATCGCCGCGGCGGACACCACGGGCATGGAGTGCCCCGGCGACGACATCGACCGAGGTGTCGAGTTCGCGGTAGTCGATGACGCGATCGCCGCCGACGAGTGCCGTCTTGGTCGGGACTCGCCTCGCGGTGCGGTGCAGGACGTCTGCCACCGAATGTCGACGGGCGGAGATCACGTCATCGATGACAGGGACCGAGTCGTTCATGCCAGCGCTCCTTCCGTGCGTGTGAGTGTGTGCAGCGCAGCAGCGAGGTCGGATCCCGGTTCGGACGGCAATGTCATCGCCCGCCATGCAACATGGCGGTCGGGACGAACGAGAATTGCACCGCCGGAATCCACTTCGCGTAGTCGTGTCCAACTTCCCGGCCGCTCGTCCGAGCCGTCTCCGCCGATGGCGACGACCTCGACGGGCAAGTGTCGTGCGGCCACGGCATCGGTCCAGATCTGTGCGGTCCGAGGATCGACGAGCAGGGTGAACAGCCGGCGATCTATCAGATCGAGGGTCGATCCGGCCGACGCGCTCTGGTCGATCCGTGCGTGCGGCAGATGGTGGCCTGGCCGGCTGGTCGGAATGTAGTCCCGTAACGGGTTGCTCGGGACCGGTGGGGCGCTGCCGTCGGGGACGACAGCGCCCTCCGAATAGTGAAAGCCCAGTTCGACATTGAGCTGGCCGTAATCGTCTGCGTTGGAGGCCACCGCATCGGCGACATCGGCGCGGCGCCGCTCCCCGTCGGCACCCGGTGCGAGCCACGCGTCGATGGCCGCCCAGCCCTCGTCGGTCGAGATGCCCGCACTCAATCCCAGGGCTGCTGCGACGCGTCGATGACCGCCGACGTTCTCCAGCGAATGACGGACGTTGAACAGGCCGACCGGGCGGCGCTCTACGTCGTAGGTGTCCAACAGTTCGTCGCCGGCGTGCCCGCGCAGTACCTGGTACAACTTCCAGACAAGATTGTCGACGTCTTGCACCGCGGTATTGAGTCCGAGCCCACCGGTCGGCGGATGGCGGTGAGCCGCGTTGCCCACCAGGAACACGTCGCCGACACGGTACTGCGCGGCAGTCACTCCTTCGAACTCCCAATGGCTGATCGCGTGGACATCGAAGCGCAGATCCGGGATACCCAGCATGTCCCGGACACGAGCGACGAGGGTGTCGGTGTCCTTGGCTGCGGGGTCTCCCCAGGAGAACGCCTGGTGGAATGCCCATTCGCGAGATTCTGTCCCCCACGTGTCGGGCCCCATGGCGCAGATGCTTCCTCGAAAGGAACCCGAACCACTGGGATCGACGAAGTAGTAGAGCAGTACCTGGTCGTCGACGGCCCAGGAGGACAGGTCTGCGGTGACGTGCATGCTGACCATGTCCAGAAGCTGTGTCGGCCCTTCCATCGACACGCCGAGCAGTGTCGAGCACACTCGCCCACCGTCGGCGGCGATGACGTAACGAGCTCGCACCGTGTGCGTGGAACCCGAGGCCATCTCGACTATGTCGAGCTCGACATGGCCATCGCATTGCCGGAGGTCACGCACCTCGTGTCCGTAGTGGATCTTGCCCGCGCAGTGCAGGTCTGCGTGTGTCCGGAGCAGCGGGTCGAGGCGCATCTGCGGAACGTTGGCGTATCGATTGGGGCTGGCTGCTGCATACCGCTCGCGGTCCGCGCCCCCTCCCCAGGCGTCGATGTGGCCGATTTCCCTGCCTTGTCCCGGTCGGTCGCCGGCGAGCGAGGTGTACCAGCCGACACGGTGCCATCGGTCCTCGGGCGGTGACAGGGCGTACACGTCGTCCGCGACCCCCATCGCGTCGAAAATCTCCATCGTGCGCTGGTTGAGCAGGTGTGCTCGCGGGAGGTGCGACGTGGTGGCACGTCGCTCGTAGACGGTGACGTCGATTCCCAGTTGCGCGAGTTGGATCGCGGCCGTCAACCCCGCAGGGCCACCGCCCACGATCACGACATCGGCGATGTCGGCGAGAGCCATGCCGGTCAGCCTTTCCGTCGGGTCTGCAGAGTGTGGTAACCGTGCGCGCGGCGCGCGTCGGTCAGCGACTGTCCTGATCGGACGGCGCGTCGAATGACGTCTTCGGTGTCGCGAATTCCGGACGCGAGGTCGATGACCTCGCCGACCCGGCCGAGCGGGATGGAGACGACCCCGTCGGCGTCGCCGACGAGCCAGTCCCCTTGTTCGACCCGTACGCCGCCGACGGACACCGGCACGTTGTAGCCGTCCACCCGTACGCGGTCCTTGCCGGTTCGCATCCACCGCGAACGGCTGAACACCGGGTAGTTCAGCTCCACTGCGCAATCGGAGTCACGGCACACTCCGTCGATGACGGTCCCGGACACACCGCGATGAGATGCGGTCGCGGTGAGGAGATCCCCCCACACTGTCGTGTCGAGGCGCCCCGCGTTGTCCAGGACGACAACGGTGCCGGGGTCGAGGTCGTCGATGTAGTCACCGACTGTTCCGCCGTCGTCCCCCACCGGGACATAGCGAACGGTGAAGGCCCGACCGACGAGACGAACCGTGCGATCGAGGGGGAGCAGCCCCGCGCACTGTCCGGCGAGGCCGAGTTTGTCCAGTGCGTCGCTGAGGTGACTCGTGTCGAGCGAGGACAGGTCTTCGGTGATCTGCGCATGGTCGGTCATCGGCTTGCCTCTCGATCGAGCATGGTTTCGTAGTCGGCGCTCATGACAGTCGCCATCGATTCGCCCTCTCGGACACGGGTGAGCATGAGGGCCTCCTTGGCGGCGATCCTCTCGGCAATGGCGAGTACCTCGTCGATACGATCGCGCGGAACGAAGACCACTCCGCTGCCGTCGGCAAGTACGTAGTCGCCCGGTTCGACTCGGACGCCGGCGATCTCGACCGGCACATCCCACGCTCGTTCGACGATGCGTGTGCGTGCGGTGACGGGTACCGACGTCGCCGCGTACACGGTCAGTCCGAACTGGCGGGCCTCATCGAGGTCCCGTACCGCACCGTCGACGATCACGCCTTCGCTACCGCGAGCGACGGCTCCGGCGGACAGCACGCCGCCCCAACCCGCGACGTGTGAGCGTCCGTGATGCGCGACCACGATGATCGTGTCCGGTCCGGAGGCATCGACTGCGGCGGTGCACAGATGCCTCGGCGCGGCGCCGGCACCCTCTGCTTCGACGAGATCGACAGTCACGGCGCGTCCCGAGATCCGACGCTCACCGGACACCGCATGCAGACCCAGTGCCGCACCCGGTAGTCGAAGCGCGTCGAGCGCGTCCGAGACCGCACAGGTGTCGAGCGCGGCAAGCCGTCCGCACTCGCTCATGTCCAGAGCCCGAACGCGAGACCGATACCGGTGCCGGCGGGACTACGCCAGGCGGGGATGTATTCGCTCCAGCGGTGGTCGAGATCTTGTGCTGCGCCGGCAGCGGCGATCCAGTTGCGAACCTCGGACGTACCGGAGTTCAGCTGCTCGACAGGCAGAGCGCGCAGAGTAGCTTCGTCGTGGTCGATCATGGCGTCGAGGATGCGACGGTCGAGCTCGTCGTCGACCACGAAGTGGCTCAACCCGCCCGAGGCGACGACGGCGACTCGAAGGTCACCGGGCAGAGAGTCGACCGCACCGGCCAGAGCACGGCCGAGGTCGTAGCACCGGCCGGGGGTCGGCTGATTGGGCGGGAAGTATGTGTTGATCAGTACCGGCACCATCGGAATGGTGACGTTCTTCAGCATCTTGCCCACCACCCACGCGAAGGCGTGGCCGAAGCCACCTTCGGTCTCGGTTTCCGAGCTCGACGCAATGTCGAAATCGCGGGAGATCAACTCCTCGATGATGTGGAGCGCGGCCGTCGGATGCGCGGGGTAGATCTCGCCGTCCATGCCGAGGTTGCGCTGCACCTGGCTCAGCAGAGGGTTTCCCATCTCGATCGGCTTGTGCGTCTCGATCTTCTCGCCGTGATACACCGCGATCGCAGGCTGGTTGCGGGCCGTGAACAGTTCCTCCTGATCATCGCCGATGACGATGAGCAGGTCGGGCTCGAGCGCGATCAGGTCCTTGCGAAGGCGGTCCACACAGGCCGATGCTGCGTCGTACTTCGCGTTCCAGGTCTCGAGGGACAGTTCGTCGTCGTATCGGCCGTCAGCCGCGGTGACGAGTTCCTCGAAGGTGCGAACAGCTCCCCGTCGGTCGTACAGGTCGTACTCGCCTGCCGCGTCGTTCTCGGCACGCAGATTCCACATGCGCTCTGGCTCCATGCCGAGCATCGGGCTGTGAGAAGTGCCGACGACGGCCACGATTCGACTCATCGTGCATCGACCTCGTTCCTGACTGTTGTAGCGTGAAACATGAACATGGAAAACCTCTTTCGTGAGTGAGACACGGCGTCGGAGCACCCGACCACCGGCGGGGAGGAGATGTCAGCGGGGCAAGGAGTACAGGTCGAGGGTGGAGGCGCCGGATCGAATCTGGGCGATGATCGCGGCCTCCTTCTCCTCACGCTCCCGCGAGGCTTTCTGCACCTCGGGCCACCGATCTCGGGGGATGACCACGACACCGTCGACATCACCGACGATGACGTCGCCGCGCGCAATTCGGTGGGCGCCCAGTCGAATCGGGCCACCCAGCCTGCCCGGTGCATCAGGATCCTTGATGGTGCCATTGATGCAGATCGACGAGGAGAAGACGGGAAAGCCGACGTGCGCGAGAGCGCCCACGTCTCGGACACCTCCATCGAGAACCAGTCCGCCCAAGCCGCGGGCGCGCGCGGCTTCGCTGAGGATCTCACCCCAGTAGCCGTACTCCGCGCCGGCGGTCGTCTGAACCACCAGCACGTCTCCCGGGGACGCTTCGGCGACAGCGCGGTGCAGCCACAGGTTGTCCCCCACCGGACACAACACCGGGTAGGCGGGACCGTAAATCTCCGCACCGTCATAGGCGGGCCGAATCCGGGCCGGAAGCGCGCCGATCCGGCCGGCCGCCTCGTGCGCCGTGGCAGCGGAGAAGCGTTCGGTCGGGGTCGCGCCCGTGGCGGGTGCGCGTTCGGCAGCTGTCGCAACCATCGATGTGTCTCACTTTCATGGGCGCCGATCACCGACGATCGACCGTGTGATGTGGACCATACGCTGCATTCAATATTGAATGCAATAGCCGTGAGCTGCGACTATCCGGCTGACGAGTGCACACCTACGCGCTATTGCATTCAATCTTGCATGTGATGTACGTTGCTCGCAGCCCAACAGTGTGAGTCACATCACGCATCGAGTAGCGGCTGCAAACGCCGACACAGATCCTCGGAAGGACTGCCCGTGAGCACCCTCGGACCAGATCGATCACCCTCGTACGTCCGCCGCGTCGCACTGTCCAGCTACCTCGGGACGACGATCGAGTACTACGACTTTCTCCTCTACGGCACCGCCGCTGCCCTCGTGTTCAATCGAGTCTTCTTCTCAAACCTGAGCCCGGTCGTCGGCACTCTCGTCGCTCTGGCGACATTGGCCGCCGGCTACGCGGCCCGGTTCGTCGGCGCCATTGTCTTCGGGCACTTCGGAGACCGCTTCGGCCGAAAGAATGTGATGGTGGTGACCATGGTCACGATGGGAATCACCAGCGGTGCGATCGGCCTGCTACCGACCTACGACCGCATAGGCGCGGCGGCACCGCTGCTGCTCGTCATGTTGCGCCTGGTGCAGGGCTTCGC
The DNA here is from genome assembly GCF_019836105.1 of Rhodococcus sp. BP-316. Lineage (NCBI taxonomy): Bacteria > Bacillati > Actinomycetota > Actinomycetes > Mycobacteriales > Nocardiaceae > Rhodococcus > Rhodococcus sp. BP-316. Next base: position 45,136 of record NZ_JABUEE010000010.1, read on the forward strand.
GGTCGGCGGCGAGTACGGCGGCGCGGTCTTGATGGTGTCCGAGCATGCGAGTACTGAAAAGCGAGGCCTTGCAAGCAGTTCTGCCGCAATGGGAGCCCCTACCGGATCGGTCCTCGCCACCGGAGCCATGCTGTGGGTTGCCTCGCTGCCCGAGGATCAGATGCTCAGCTGGGGCTGGCGGGTACCCTTCTTGTGCAGCTTCGGCCTGCTCGCTCTGGGCATGTACTTCAGGGCTCGCATCTCCGAGAGCCCGGTCTTCGAGGACAACCGCTCGGCCACGAAGGCTCCCGCACAGGGAACCCCGATTCTGGCCTTGACCCGTTCCGAGCCGGCCACGCTGCTGAAGTCCATCCTGTTTCAGATCGGACCCTATTGCGGGATGGGCGTTTTCGCGATCTTCTTTCTCTCGTACACGCCGACGATCGGGCACTCACGCTCCGCTGCTCTGACCGCAGTACTCCTGGGCACCCTGTCGAGCATCGTCATGACGCCGGTCTATGCCGCGCTCTCCGACAGGATAGGACGTCGCCCGGTCATCATCGCCGGGATCACTGCAACCGCAGTCCTGGCCTTTCCCATCTTCCACCTCGTCAACACGGGTAGCACCGCGACGATGGTCATCACCGTGTCGCTCTATCTCGGATTCGTGATGACGTCGGTGAACGGGGTCGCACCGGTGATGCTCACCGAATTGTTCCCGACCGAGGTTCGGTACACCGCAGTATCCACCAGTTACCAACTCGCGCAGACCATCGGTTCCGGATTCTCCCCCCTCATCGCCACAACGCTGCTCGCAGCCGCGGGCGGCGGCACGAACACCTGGCCGATAGCGTTGTTCCTGGTGGTGATCTCGGTAGCGAGTGCATGGGCCGCCCTGTCGTTGCCCGAGCGCTCCGGCCGTGACCTCGACGCTGTCCGGGCGCCGCGCCCGGCCGCGACATCGAACAGAACAGTCGCGACGGCCGTCGATCACTCACGCGGTTGACCATCGCAGCTGTCGCGACGTGATGTCGCAAGCCTTGCACCGCAACCATCCCCTCGCCCCTAGGAAACGGACTGTCATGACGCACGATCAGAAGAATCCGACCGTAGTTCTCGTTCACGGCGCGTGGCACGGCGCGTGGGTGTGGGACGACCTCCGAGCCGAGATGACCGACCACACTGTCGACGCTGTCGAACTCCCCTCCTCCGGACACGACCCTGCGAAACTCGGGTCGTTCGAAGACGACGTCGACGCCATTCGCTCGATGGTCCGATCGATCACCGAACCGGTGGTCGTGGTCGCCCACTCGTACGGAGGACTTCCGACAACCCAGGCGTTGTGCGGCTTGGACAACGTCATCGGGGTGGTCTACATCGCTGCATGGGTGCTGGACGTAGGCCAGTCCGTGGCAGACCTCGCCGGGGAGCACGGGCTGCCGGATTGGTGGGATGTCCACCCCAGCGAGGGGTACATGGATGCACTCCACCCGGAGGAGGTCTTCTACCACGACCTCCCCCCGGAGCGGGCTGCAGAACACAGTGGGCGACTGACCCACCAGAGTCTCGATTCGGCCGCACACCCCCTACGGGATGCCATCTGGAAGTCAGTCCCCACGAGTTACATTCTCTGCGAACAGGACCGTGCGCTGCCCCCCTCGATTCAACAGTCGATGAGTGAGCACACCACCAAGACGACCAGATTCGACGCCGGACACAATCCGTTCCTCTCGCGCCCCGCTGCGGTGGCCGCACAGATCCGACAGGACATCGCTGTATTCCTGACACAGTCTGTCCTCGCGCCCTGACGGCAGTGCCGGTCCACCGAAACGGGCAGCACGGCGTCGCTGCCGGCCGGACGTCACACGAAAGGCGACGCCTGTTGCCGAATCTCTCATCGCACGATCCAGGTCTTTCGACTTGATCGCTCCACATGTCTTCGAACACCAGGGGAATCCGACATGGACCTGAAACTCCAGAGCAACGTGACCGCGCAGTCGCCCTATGTCGTGAGCGAAAAAACGACGGTCGCACGGAATGTCGTCGCCCTGACGCTCCGCCACGCTTCCGGACAACGACTGCCGGACTGGACGCCTGGCTCGCATATCGACCTGATATTGCCGAACGGAATGACCCGTCAGTATTCGTTGTGCGGAGATCGGTGGGACCCTTACAGCTATCGCGTGGCAGTTCTGCGAGAGAGCGAGGGACGCGGCGGATCCGCTCTGATCCACGACCACGTGAAAGTGGGAGACCATATCGGCATCGGAGGACCGCGGAACAACTTTCCGATGGTGCCCTCACAGAAATATGCGTTCATCGCCGGAGGCATCGGCATCACGCCACTTCTGCCGATGATCCGGCAAGCGCAGGTACTCGGCGCGGAGTGGCGACTGCTCTACGGTGGGCGCACTCGCCGAGCGATGGCGTACCTGGACGACATCTCTCATATGGGTGGCGATGTCACGATCGTCCCGGAGGATCGCGGTGGCCTGCTCCCTCTGGCCGAGTGGATATCGGAGAGAGCCGGTGTCGACACGAAGTTGTACGCATGTGGGCCGGGCCGACTCCTCGATGCGGTGGAAGCACTCTGCACCGGCAGGCCGCTCGGTACGCTCCGCACCGAGCGCTTCGTCCCGAGAGAACGCAGCGCCCCGGTCCGCAATGCGCCCTTCGACGTCGAACTCGCCCGTTCAGGCCGAACCGTGACGGTCCGGCCCGGTAGCAGCATCCTCGACGCCGTCCGCGCGTGCGGGGTGAACGTTCTCTCCTCGTGTCGCGAAGGAACCTGTGGAACGTGCCAGGTGACTGTCCTCGCGGGACGTCCCGACCACCGAGACTCGATTCTCGATGACGACGAACACCGTTCGCAGACTTCGATGTTCGTGTGCGTCTCCAGCTCCTGTTCCGACAAGCTCGTGCTGGACCTCTGAGACAACAGCAGAAAGGGCGTGACCGTATGTCTACATCCTCCCGAGCGCCGGTGAGCGACGCAGACCCGTACGACCTCGAGATCCTGGCCGATCCGTCCACATTCCATCGCCATCTGCGAGAGACCGGCCCGGTCGTCTATCTCGAGCGCTACGGTGTCTATGCAATGGGTCGATTCGACCACGTGAGTGCAGCACTCACGGACTGGCAGTCGTACCAATCGTCAGCCGGCGTCGGCATTGCGAACTTCCGTTTCGAGAAGCCCATCCGACCGCCGAGCCCCCTTCTCGAGGCAGACCCGCCTCGCCACGATGCGCCTCGCCTGGTGCTGTCGAAGATTCTCGGAGCACCAGCCGTCCAGCAACTTCGAGCAAGCTGGTCGATCGCCGCCGAGAGCTTGGTGGACGAACTACTCTCGGACTCCACGGAATTCGACGGAATCGATGCTCTTTCGAACGCGCTGCCACTGAAAATTTTTGCCGACGAGATCGGCATACCAGATACAGGTCGTGAACATCTCCTGCCGCTGGGCGACTTCGTGTTCAACTCCGTTGGACCTCTCGACAGCGCGCTGATGAAAGCCAGTGCACAGAAGGTCCACGAGGCTGGGTCCGTGGAGTGGACGATGGCTCACTGCCGACGCGAGAACCTCACAGACAACGGTTTCGGCGCGCAGGTGTGGTCCGCTGCCGACCGCGGGGACATCACCGAACAGCAGGCGCCGATCCTTGTACGGTCCCTGCTGTCAGCTGGGTTCGACACCACGGCGAGTGGTCTGGCGGCAGTTCTGTACGCCCTTGCATCACATCCTGAGCAATGGATGCGTCTGCGCGACGACCCCACTCGAGCACGCACGGCGTTCGATGAAGCAATCAGATGGGATTCTCCTGTTCAAACCTTCCATCGAACGGCGACGCGCGACATGTCGATCGACGGCACAGATGTGCCGGACGGAGCCAAAGTCTTACTGTCTCTGGGTGCAGCGAACCACGATCCCCGTCGGTGGGATTCGCCCGACAGCTACGATCTGACCCGAGATCCTTCAGGACATGTCGGTTTCGGGATGGGAATCCATCGATGCGTCGGGCAACATGTCGCCCGACTGGAAGCCGAAGTCCTTCTGACGGCCTTGGCCGCGAGGATCTCCACGATCAGCCTTGCGGGCGAAACCGAGCGACATCTCAACAACACGATGCGATCCTGGAAATCCCTGCCGCTGCGCGTGTCACTGAGATAGGGACCAGCTCATCGGCACCTTCGCCACCGGCGCATTCGCATTGTCCACCAGCACCATCTGGTCGTTCGCCGACACCATGGGCGGATGGCGCCGTTCTTGCGGCGACGATCCTGTCGGAGGTGGCGCTCATCCTCTGGCTCGTCATCTCCCGAGCCCCGAACGCAGGACACGCACATCTTCGGCCGCGGCGACGACCTTCTCGGCCACGACACCGTCTTCGGCCTGAAGGACTCCCTGGTCAAGGACTTCGTCGAACAACCCGTCGGCACAACGACTCCCGACGGCGAGACCTCGCGGACACCACCTGCTCGCGTGTGCGCTTCGACATCGTCCTGGCCCCCGCGGAAACAGTGGACGCGACATGATCGACGGTGGTCGGTCGACCGAGCCGGGCATGACGTCGAGTCAGTGTAGGCAGACGACGAGAGTACGGAGCACTCCGAGCATGGCCGTGGCCCCCGGTAGATCGACGCCCCCGTTCGCGGAGATTGTCGTCAGCAGCCTGATCGCTCGCTCCACCTTGTCGCGATCACGTTTTGCCCAGTGCAACAATGTATTTTGATTCATCTCCGCGTGAGAGTCGAGCACGATACGGGTCACCAGTGCCGCCCGGAGGTCGTGCAGCTCGTCGTATAGTGCGGCGCGGGCGAGGAGTTCGACGTGGGGCGCGTCCACGTCGGCCTCGAGGGCCGCCGAGAGTTCGCACAGCCCGAGCATGTCGTCGACTCCGCCGTGAACAGCGGCGACCTCGACAACCGGCAGGCCGGCGTCATGAGCCACGTCGATAACCGCCAGCGCAACGGAGACGCCGATCTCGCCGAGAACCCCTGCTGCGGCCAGAATCGCCACACCGTGGGCGTATCGCTCGACTTCCGCGTGTGGGGCTATCGGACCACCACGGTGACGGAGCAGCCATGCCATCGCTGGTTCGGCCAGCATGCCGTCCGTGCGCAATTCTGTCGTTCTGCACGACGCCGTCGAATTCGGCAGGTCAGCAGGGAGGCGGCTCGAGAATATCTCGGTGACGGCGATGTAGGCGCGGGCCACATCGGGGGTCGTGACCCCGAACCGCTCCTGCAGCCAGTAGATCGTCCCGGGTCCGACCCTGTTGACGAGTTCGTCGGCGAGTGTCGTCGCCACGATTTCTCGACGCAGACGATGGTCGGTGATGTCGGCGGGCGCGATGCGTCTGACTGAGCTTGGAAAGTAGTCGTGCAGACGCCCCAGTTGGGAAGCGTCCTCCGGAACCGATGATTCGAGGAGTTCGCGGGCTACCAGGTTCTTGGATTGAGCGAGCAGGGTCGCGATTTCGGGTCGTGTCAGACCACGACCGTGCCGCGCGGCGAGTTCGGCGCCCGTGGGAAGTCCCTCCAGGGCAGGATCGATGCCACCGGCAGACCGCAGATCGTCGATCAATCGGGACTGCCGATCGAAGTGTTCGAGGGCGGCAGCAGCGATGCTGATGGCCTGCATCTGGTCGTCGCTGTCATTCAGGACACCGGTGGCCACGTCGTCGGTGACGCCGGCAAGGACGTCGTTTCGGGCTTGCACGGTCAGGCGCCCGGCTCGGACTGCGGAGTCGAGGGCGATCTTGATGTTGACTTCGCGGTCCGATGTGGCGACGCCGGCCGCATTGTCGATGAAGTCCGCGTTGATCCTGCCACCGCGGAGCGCGAATTCGATCCGGGCGTTCTGCGTCAGTCCGAGGTTCCCACCTTCGACCACTATCGCGCAGCGCAGGTCGCGTGCGGTGATGCGGACCCGATCGTTGGTGGGATCCCGCGCATCGAGATCGGTTTCGGTGCTTGCACGCACGTACGTTCCGATGCCACCGTTCCAGAGCAGATCTACCGACGCCCGCAGTATCGTGCGGATGAGCTCGTCCGGCGACACCGTGATCTCGGGTGTGTCCAGCGCCCGCCGCGCCTGCGGGGACAGTGTGATGGACACGGCGTCCCGCGGCCACACTCCGCCTCCGGGCGAGAGTGCGGAGGCATCGTAGTCGGCCCAGGACGACTCGGAGCGGACGAAGAGCGCACTGCGCGCGGCCCGCGATCGCGCCGGGTCCGGATCGGGGTCGAGGAAGATGTGGCGGTGATCGAAGGCGGCCACCAACCGTGTGGTGTCGGCGAGCAGCATGCCGTTGCCGAAGACGTCACCGGACATATCGCCGATGCCGACAGCAGTGAACGGTCGGACGCTGATGTCGTGTCCCGCTTCGTCGAAGTGGCGTCGCACCGCTAGCCATGCGCCCCGGGCGGTGATCCCCATGACCTTGTGGTCGTAACCGGTCGAGCCTCCGGAGGCGAACGCGTCTCCGAGCCAGAAGTCGTACTCTTCCGCGACGGCATTCGCTCTGTCGGAGAACGACGCGGTGCCCTTGTCGGCGGCGACCACGAGATAGGCATCGTCACCGTCGAGACACACCGTGTGCGGCGGGTGAACGACCGCGCCGCCGACGATGTTGTCGGTGACGTCGAGAAGTCCGCGGATGAACACGGTGTATCCGTCGATGCCGGTGGTGCTGCGCTGGGTCACGAAGGCGCCCTTGGCTCCCATCGGCACGATGGGTGCGTTCTTGACGGCCTGCGTCTTCAACAGGCCGATCACCTCGGTGCGAAAGTCCTCCGGTCTGTTCGACCACCTCAGGCCACCGCGGGCGACCGGTCCGCTGCGCGCATGAATACCTTCCACTTCTGCCGTGCACACGAAGATCTCACGGAACGGGACGATCTCACCCGGGCTCAGGAGCCGGCTCGAGTCGATCTTGAAGCTGATCCAGGACTTGGGCGAGCCGTCGACACTGTGCTGGAACCAGTTGGTTCGTTGAACTGCGGCCAGGAAGCACGAGAACGCGCGACGCATCCGATCCTGGTCGTAGGACTGCGCTCCCTCGATGATGTGGTCGAGTTGCTGCTGGGCACCGTCCCGGCGGTTGGCAGCCGGATCGAACCGACTCTCGAACGCGTGCAGCACGGCTCGAGTGAACCCGGGATCGGATGCGAGCGCGTCGACGAGATAGGTCTCCGACAGGCCCACCGGGGTCTGTCGGAGATAGCGACACATCGCCCGGAGCAATGTCGCCTGCCGCCAGGAGATCCGGACGCTCGCCACCAGCGTCGCGTACTGGTCGATGCTCCACGACCCGGCAACGCCCGCAGCGAACGCCTCGCCGATCAGAGTCAGGGTGGTGTCCGAATAGTTGTGATCGACGAATTCGAACTCGTCCGTGACACCGATCCCGGTGGTCGACTCGTGGACTGTGATCGAACGATGCCGGGTCACCCTGAGTCCGAGTCGTTCGAACATCACACAGACCTCGGCCAGAATCATGTCGTCACGTGGCCATGTCACTATTGCTGTGGTGGTGGCGCTCCGACGCGTGAAGGTGACTGTCGGCGTCGCCGCGGGGCGGATATCGGTGTGCAGAACGGTCACGATGGTCTCCGGTCAGAGCAATTCTCAGGTGTGGGCGATGTACTTGGTGGTGAGGTACTCGGCGATGCCTTCGGTGCCGCCCTCTCGTCCGATCCCGGAGTGCTTGACTCCACCGAACGGCGCAGCGACGTCTGAGATGACTCCTCGGTTGACACCGACCATCCCGGAATCCAGTGCGGTGGAGACGCGCCGACACCGTTCCACATCGCGGCTGTAGAAGTACGCGGCGAGCCCGTACTCCGTGGAGTTCGCTGCCTCGATCGCCTCGGACTCGGTGTCGAAACTGCTGATCACCGCCACCGGTCCGAATATCTCGTCCCGGGTGATCGGCGCATATGCATCGACCTGGTCGAGAACGGTTGCCGGGTAGAAGAATCCCGGGCCGTCAGGTGCACTGCCGCCCAGTCGAACACGGGCGCCCTGCGCCTTCGCCGCCTCGACCATCGCCGAGACGCTGTCTCGCTGCGCAGCACTGACCAGCGGCCCGAGCGTGACGCCCTCCTCGTACCCGGCGCCCAGACTCAGTGCGGACATCCGCGCGGTGAGCTTATCGGTGAATTCTTCCACCACGTCGGCCTGCACGAGGAACCTGTTGGCCGCGGTGCAGGCCTCGCCGCCGTTACGCATCTTCGCAGCGAACGCGCCGTCCGCCGCTGCGTCGACGTCCGCGTCGTCGAAGACGATGAAGGGGGCGTTCCCACCGAGCTCCATGGACGACCGCTGCACGCGTTCGGCTGCCTGAGCCATCAGCGCCTTGCCCACGGTAGTGGACCCGGTGAAACTGACCTTGCGGATGCGGTCGTCGTCGAGGACGGCGGAGACGACGCCGCGCGCATCCGTGGTCGGCAGGACGGTGAGCACACCGGCTGGGAGTCCTGCGTCCGCGAACACGGCGGCCAGGGCCAACATGGTGAGAGGAGTCTCACGTGCGGGCTTGACCACCATTACGTTGCCCGCTGCCAAGGCCGGACCGATCTTGCGAGTTCCCATAGCCAGCGGGAAGTTCCATGGCGTGATCGCCAGACACGGCCCGACCGGAGCATGGTCGACCACGATGTGTCCGGTGCCTGCCGGACCGAGCCCGTATCGCCCGGTGATGCGCACGGCCTCCTCGGCGAACCACCGGAGGAATTCCGCCCCGTACTTCACCTCGGCCATGCTGTCGGGCAGTGCCCTGCCGAGCTCGAGGGTCATCAGCGCTGCGACCTGCTCGCCGCGCGCGATGAGCAGCTCGAAAGCGCGGCGAAGGATCTCACTGCGCTCACGGGGCGAGGTCGCTGCCCAGTCGGCCGCTGCCGCCACGGCGACGTCCACCGCGCGTCGAGCGTCGTCGGCGGAGGCGTTCGCGACCGAGGCCACACTCCGCTCGGTGGCCGGGTCGAGCACCTCGAAGGTGGCGTTGCCGTCAGCGGGGATCGACTCGCCGCCGATCCAGAGGCCTCTGGGTACACCGTCGAGGACATCTGTGCCGGCGACGGGGGAAAGTGTGACCATGGTGTGTTGGCGTCCTTGTCTTCAGTTGGCGCAGGAGTCGATGGCGTCACCGAGGACAGTGAGCGCATCGGTGAGCAGCTCGTCGTCGATCACGAGCGGAGGCAGGAGCCGCAGGACGTTACCGAAGGTTCCGCAGGTCAGTACGATCACACCCTGCCGAAGAGCCTCTGCTGCAATATTTTTGGTGAGCTGCGCGTCCGGATCGGTGGTGCCGGCCACGACCAACTCGACTGCGATCATGGCGCCGCGGCCGCGGATCTCGCCGATGACGCCTCGACCCTGCGCGGCCATACGATCGGCCACGGCTGTCAGCGAGTCGACGATCAGAGTCTCGAGATGGCGAGCGCGGGCCGGAAGGTCCAGTACAGCCATCTGGTCGATCGACGCGAGCGCCGCGGCGCACGCGACGGGGTTGCCACCATACGTGCCGCCGAGGCCGCCGCCGTGCACCGCATCGAGCAGCTCCGCGCGACCGGTGATGGCGGACAACGGCATTCCGCCGGCAATGCCCTTGGCCATGGTGATCAGGTCCGGCACCACGCCCTCGTGGTCACTGGCGAACCACTGTCCTGTGCGCGCGAAACCGCTCTGCACCTCGTCCGCGATGAACACCACCCCGTTGTCTCGGCACCACTGGACAAGAGTGGGCAGAAAACCAGGCGCTGGAACGATGAACCCGCCTTCGCCCTGGATCGGCTCGATGATCAGGGCAGCGATCGTGTCGGCGCCGAGCTGCTTGTCCATCGCGCTGATGGCGCGCCGGGCCGCGGCGACACCGTCGTTGCCGAGGTCATCCCGGTACGGGTAACTCATGGGCATGCGGTAGACCTCGGGCGCGAACGGTCCGAAGTTGTGCTTGTAGGGCATCGACTTCGCAGTCAGCGCCATCGTCAGATTGGTGCGCCCGTGGTACGCGTGATCGAACGCCACGACGGCGTCGCGGCCGGTCGCGAGCCGAGCGACTTTGATCGCGTTCTCGACGGCCTCGGCGCCGGAGTTGAACAGTACGGTCCGCTTCGCGTGATCGCCGGGCGTCAACTCGTTCAGCTTCTCCGCAACAGCGACATAGCCCTCGTACGGGGTCACCATGAAGCAGGTGTGAGTGAATGCCGCCGCCTGCGCGGCTGTTGCAGCGACCACCGCAGGATTGCTCGCGCCCACCGAGGTCACCGCGATGCCGGATCCGAGATCGATCAACGAGTTGCCGTCGACGTCGACGACGACACCGCCTGCGGCCCGTTCGACGAACACCGGTACCACGCAGGTGACTCCGGCAGCAACGGCAGCGCGACGGCGCTCCGCCAATGCCACGGACCCGGGCCCGGGGACGGCAGTGACCAGGCGGCGCTTCTGGGGAATGGCTGTGTCGATCGACTGCTGCATAGTTGTCATCGAATTACTCCTGATAGTGGGGCTGTGCTCTCATAATTGCGCTGCGACGTTATCCTGTCCAAGACTTGTTCGGCACAAACTCGATGTCCGGAAGGCATAGTGGAACTTCGACACCTTCGCTATTTCGTCGCGATCGCCGACGCAGGTTCGGTGAATGCTGCAGCGACGGCCGTGCGAGTGGCGCAACCATCCTTGTCCCGGCAACTCCGACAGCTGGAGAACGAATTGGGCGTCGAGCTGTTCGATCGCTCGGGCAATCGACTCACGCTCTCTCCTGCGGGACACCGATTACTCGGTGATGCCCGGTCCCTTCTGCGGCGTGCGGACGTGTTCGTCTCGACAGCCGACTTCTACGCTCACGGTGGACTTCGTCGTCTGTCCATCGCCGCTCCGACAGTCACTCTCACGGATATCGTGGCACCGTTCGTCGCGACTCTCGCAGACAGCGACCCGACCGTGGACGTCATTGCTTCGGACGGCAGGGAACTCGACGACATGGTGACAGAGGGCGCGGACATCGTGATTGCCGCCGACGCCGCCGGCGACACCTACGAGTGTTTTCACCTCGCAACACTTCCGGTACTTGCTTACACGCACCCCCGTCACGAGCTGGCCGGTCGCGCGGAAGTGACGGTCGGCGACATGTCGAGGGAGCAGCTCGTCCTTCTGCCGCAGGGAACAGCTGCGCGGGAAGCACTCCGCAACGCCATCAGCAGCTGGGACAGTGACACCGGACGACCGATCGAAGCGGCGAACGGAACGATTGCCCAAGCGCTCGCCGCAGCCGGCCGTGGAATCGCCATCGTCACCGATGACCCCCGATTCGGCCTGGCGCCGGCCCTGATACGCGCGAATTCCACTGTGTTGAGCATCCAACTGAACGCCTCCTGGCGCAGTGACCATGCCGGCGCGCACACGCTCGCCGACATAGCGCACCGGCTGCATTCTTTCGTCGCGGAACGTTACCGGGTTGTCCAGAACGAGACGTGACGACCGATACGCGCCGGCCGCACTCCCGAGCACCCATGCCTCGAAACTCCGGGCCTGTTCGCCCGACCACGGCACGTCGTGAAGTGAACACACATTTGTCCGGCATGTAGGAATATTTCCTATTGGTAGACATACCCATTTACACGTAACGTCGAGACAACTGAGAAAAGCGCGGTCTCGAAAGCTCGAATGGCTCGAACTCCGGCTGACGCAGAACATCACCTGCCACGGGGTGAGGCTTGGGCACACCGCACGGGTATTCATGTGTGTCCCAGCGCGAAAATCCTGCCGGACATGTGGCGAATTCACTGAGGGGACATCATGCGAAGAGGGCCGTCACTGCCACCCGCTCATACAGAGAATTGGAATTGGCAACTGGATGCTGCGTGTCGAGGCGAACGATCGGCCTCTTTCTTCGACACAGATCCAGCCGGCGAAGCGACAGCGAAGAAACTCTGCGAAGTATGCCCAGTGGCCGCTCAGTGCCTCGAATATGCAATGGACGCGGAGGAGCCTTACGGGATCTGGGGCGGACTCTCGCCGGAGGAGCGATTTCTCGAGAAGTGGAACAGGCCCGCGTGGCGAAGGCGCCGCCGCCTCTACGCGGCCGGCGCGGGATGGCGAACATAGAGTTCGCTCGCCACTGTGCCGGTCGGTGGATCACTTTGGTGCCGACGACGATTCATCGCAACCATCCGCAGCACCGGCGTGGTACAGATCATCGAGCGGATTCACCGCACGGTCGCGCAGCGTGGTCCACGTCGATGCGCAGGTAATGTACCCGGTGAAGCGCCCGGGCAGTGAGGGGAGGAGCTGAGCACTTGCTCGCCCCTCCCCCAGCCCCGGCCTCTGATGACGCCCAAACGCCGCCGAGCACGCTCCCGACTTTCGGTTCCCCTGAAAGCCGTCAGGCCGGTGTTCCCGACTCCTGCTCGTCGCGGCCGATGCGCGCGTAGACCTCGGGATTGCGCTTGCGATACACGGCCGCGGTGATCAATCCCAGTGCCACAACCCCGTAGATGATCACGAGCATGAAAGTCGTGGCGGCGCCGGTAGTTCCGGTCAGCAGCGTGAAATTCATGGTGGCGAGGTAGAGGACCACGGCCACGGCGATCGCCGAGATGGCAGTCAGGACCGGCGGGACCAAGCTCTCGCCGGGTGTGCGGTTCTTGATCAGGTAATTGACGATGGCCAGCGCGACCATCAGCAGCAGGATCAGGAACGTGTAGGAGTAGAGGCCGGCGAGGCGCCCGTACATCAAGCCCTCGTCCAGCCGCAGCACCACGATCACGAGCAGTCCCACCAGCGAGGCCACCGTCATCGCCACGGACGCCCGGTGCGGTGAGAAGTGCGTTCCATGGACGCGACTGAGCGACCGATGAAGGATGCCGTCGGCACTGAGGTTGAACAGGTAGCGAGTAGTGATGTTGTGCGACGCCAGCATCAACGCAAAGGCGCTGGTGAGCAGTAGCAGCGCTGCGATGTCGTACCCGACGGTTCCGATGTACTCCTTGACACTGGCAGTGGCCGCGCTCGCGGGATCCTCGGTCACGGCGGTCAGCACCGCCTGTGGACCGTAGGAGTTGACGAACATCCATGCCGTGGCCCCGTAGAGAAGAGCGAGGAGGCCCACCACTCCGTACGTGGCGCGCGGAATCGTCTTGCTCGGATCGCGCACCTCGTCGCGGAAGATCACGGTGGCCTCGAACCCACCGTAGAGGCCGAGGGCGAACATGAATCCGATGCCGATCGACCCCGAGAAAACGGCGTCGCCACTGAAGGAGTCGACCCCGATTCCTTCTGCTCCACCCCGTCCGACCACCGCCAGGTCGTACACCACCAAGAACACCAACTCGAGGGTGAGGAAAAGCGTCAGCACCTTCGCCGAAAGGTCGACTCGGAAATAGCCGAGAACGGAGACGATTGCCGAGAGCACCAGCGACCATGCCCACCACGGCAGGTCGGGGCCGTGCACGACGTCCGACATGAGGGCACGGGCGGCGGTGCCGCCCAGCGCGTACACGCTGAGACACGCGACGTAGTAACACATCATCGCTGTGAATCCAGCGGACAGGCCGACCACCTTCCCGAGCCCGGCACTGATGTAGGCGTAGAAGCCGCCCGCAATGGGGAGTTTGCGTGCGATCGCAATCAGCCCGGTGGCCAGGAACGCGATGAACAGTCCGGCCACCAAAATGGACACCGGAACTCCGATTCCATTTCCCAGAAGAACGGCGACGGGAATGAAACCTATGAAGACCACCACCGGACCGTTGTAGGCCAGCACAGTGCAGACGAGCTCGAACGCTCCCATGTTTCCGCCGAGTTTCGGTGCAGTCGCACCGGGTTCTTCGGTCACCGGTCGTCCGACCGATCCAGTTGACTCCATACCGATGTCTCCGATCATCTCTGGTACGTGACAGCAATCACGCCTCGGTCCGAAGTATGGAGCTCCGACTGATGGTGAACCATCGGTGAACTCACGAATTCGTCAGCGTGGCTTTGGTAATCGACCCGTCGTCGGACAGGACGTGTTACTTCGCCGTCAATTCCTTGGCAACGATCATGCGCAGCATTTCGTTGGCACCTTCACCGATCGGCATGAGCGCAGCGTCGCGCATGTACCGCTCCAGCGGGAACTCCTTGATGTACCCGTATCCGCCGTGAAGCCGAATGGCGTCGTAGGTGACCTCCATCGCCGACTCGGTCGCGAAGATCTTCGCCATCCCGGACTCGGCGCTCGCACGGCCGTCGGCATCGGTCTTGAGAGCGGCGTTGAGGTACAGCAGGCGCGACGCCTCCACCTTCGTCGCCATGTCAGCGAGCCTCATCTGGACGGCTTGATGCTCGGACAGCTTCTTGCCGAACGTCTCGCGCTGCTTGACGTACTCGACGGAATGCTCGAGGGCCGCTCGCGACATTCCCGTCGATGCCGCCGCCATGTAGATGCGGCCACGATCGAGAGCCGCCATCATCTGGTAGAAGCCCTTGCCCTCCTCGCCGCCGAGGAGATTGGCCGCCGGCACGACTGCATTGTCGAAGTTGACCTCGCACAGTTCGAGTCCACGGTGACCGAGCTTCTTGTAGTCGCTGCCGTAGCTCAACCCGGGTGTGTCCTGCTCGACGAGCAGCTGGCTGATGCCTCCGCGGTGTGCTGGTTCGATGGTGGGATCGGTCTTGACCAGGGTCACCAACGGGTTGGCGTGCCGTGCGTGGGTGATGAAGATCTTGCTTCCGTTGACGATGTAGTTGTCCCCGTCGCGCCGGGCGGACAGCGTGATCTTCTTCAGGTCGCTACCCGTGGAAGGTTCCGTGAGCGCGATACCGCTCATACGCCGACCTGCCGCCATGTCCGGCAGGAACCGGTTCTTCTGGTCCTCGGTTCCGAACTCGCTGATCAGGTACCCACCCGAGCTCGTGGTGTAGACCAGACTCGCGAGCGCCATCCAGCCTCGCGCCAACTCCTCGAAGATCAAGCCGTAGCTGACGTAGTCGAGGTCGGATCCGCCGTACTCCTCGGAGACGGTGATACCGAACAGACCGAGATCTGCGAGTTCGGGGATCAGGTCGTCCGGGTATTCGTCCTTGGCCTCGCGCTCCGAGGCAGTGGGTATGACGCGAGCGTTGACGAAGTCGCGCACGAGTTTGCGAAGCTGTACATGGTCGTCGGTGAGGCCGGCGGGTACGAATGCGGAGGGCATGATGTTCCTTGGGTGTCGGGAGAATGAGGACTGGTCGGATCAGGCAGGCGGGTCGGTCCAGGCGTCAGCGGCCTCGGAGATGGTGGGAAACCAGACCCCGTCGTGGCTCACGACATGGTGGAGAAATCGTTCGAGCATCAAGAGATTGAATCCGCGACCGATGGTCTGTGGGTGCAGCGTCCACGTCATCATTCCGCCGGGGCATCTCTCGTAGGCGAAGTCGAACGCGTCCTTCCACCGCTGGAGCACTGTGTCGTTGGACTGCTGTGTCGCACTGCCTTTGAGCAGTTCGAGCTCCGGGAAGTCGTCCAGTCCCCACGACACCGGAAACTCCAGAAGCGGCGACGGATCTCCGAAGGTGTTGCCCTTCTCCAGATCGATCGTGGTCACCATTCGAGGGTGGTACGGGGTGAAGTCTCGGCCCATGAGCGACGAGTCCCAGTCGAACCCGAACTCGGCGAGCACCGCGAGAGTGTTGTCCGTGACGTCGAGAGCCGGTGATCGATACCCTCGCGGACGACGTCCGATGAGCTCTTCGTGCAGACGAACCTGCAGCTCCATGAGCCGCCGTTCCTCGTCGAGCTCCAGTTTGGGAACGTATTCGTGGTAAACCCCGTGCGCCGCAATTTCGTGTCCCCGGTCCACGACGGCGGCGACCGCGTGCGGGAACGTCTGCATGGTGTGCGTGGGAACGCACCAGGTGGTCGTGATTCCGAAGCGATCGAACGTGTCGAGCAAGCGTGGGGCGCCTACCTCCGCGCCGAACTCTCCTCGCGAGAGATTCGATTGGGAGGTCGACCGGAAGGTGCCGATCCACACACTCTGTGCGTCGAAGTCCGGGCTCAGCGAGACGGCCAGACGCTTGCCGTCGGGGAGTTGCAAGGGCATGAGAGGGCCTCTCGGAATGTCGGACAGGACAGGGGGTCGGCTATGTGGCTATCCAGCCGCCGTCGACGTGGATGACATCGCCGGTGATGTAGGCAGCGCCGTCGCCTGCGAGGAAGTACACGGTCGCGGCCACTTCGGAAGCGAGGCCGCCTCGCTGCATGGGGATGATCATCTTCATCAGCTCAGGATTCGTGCCGACGCCCACATTCGTGTCGGGCACCACGTCACCGAGTATTTCCTCCGACGTGGCACGGATGCCGGTCTCGACCACACCGGGCGCAACGAGGTTGGCATTGATGCCGTACCGGCCGAGATCGACTGCGAGACGACGCGTCATGCCCTCCAGCGCAGCCTTGGAGGTGACGTAGGCGAGCCCGTCGGGCAGCGCACGCGACGCAGCAATGGACCCGATGAGCACTATCGAACCGGACGACTGCGAGATCATCTGCTGTGCAACTGGTTTGACCACGTTGAACGTGCCGGTGAGATTGATGTCGATCACCCGGTCCCACAGAGCGCGACTGGTCTGTTCGATACCTGCCAAGCCGTCGAACACCCCGGCACAACCGGCGAGCACGTCGATCTGTCCGGCGGCGGCGATCGACGAGACCACACTGCCCACCGCGTCGAAATCGGTGACGTCGACGACGTGCGACTCTGCGCTCCCCTCCGGCAGTGAGGCCATCACCGACTCGAGCCGCGACTCGGATATGTCGAGCAGGTGGACGCGGTCACCGTGCGCTGTGAAAGTGTCGGCCACGGCAGCGCCGATACCACTCCCAGCGCCGGTGATCAGGACGGTGCGCGGTGTTGTCGTCATCTTGGTGATCTCTCGCTAGTGAGTGGACAGGTTCAGGAACACGGGCTGCTGGGCCGGCGCGCCGAGCACGAAGTCGGCATCGCCGCCGCCGATGATGCGACGCTCGCGAATGAACGGCAGTGGTCGGGTCGGATCCGGGCTGTCGATCTCGCGCGCCAACCGATGTCCGGAGAAGATGGCGTCGGCGATGAAGTGCGGACGCACGCAATCGCCGACTCGGTACACCGCGGAGACCTCGTTGGCCTGCCAGTCGTCACGCCGCGCCATCAGGCCGTGATACATCTCGTCGTCCGCTGCTCGGGTGCCGACGAGGACGACCGTGTCGACTCCGATCACCTCGTCGTCACGGTCCGGTGAGCTGAGCCGAACACTGTCCGGGCCGACCGCGGTCACGGTGGTCTCCACGCGTAGTCCCACCTTCAGGTGGCGGAGATCCCGCAGGGTCGGGGTGATTTCACGGGTGTATCGCTGGTACTCACCGATGTGTTCACCACGAGCGGCGAGGATAACCTCGTGCCCCCGCTGAGCCAACATCTCGGCAATGCCGGGCCCCATGAAGTAGCCGTCGGAATCGACGACCACGACCCGCTGCCCGACCGGGGCGCCGTCACGCACCACCTGCTCGGGGGTCAGCAGACGATCTCCGAGAACGGCTTCGAGCCCGAACGCCGTTCGATCGTGCGGGTTGATTCCGTCGCGGGTGTAATGCGACCCGGTGGCGGTGATGATGATTCCGGCGCCGTAGTCGAGGACGTCCTCGACCGTCATCGGGTTGCCCAGGATGACTTCCACGTTGCCCAGCTTGCGTAACTGATGTTCGCGGTACTCGATCAGCCGCCGCCACTCGTGCCGACCGGGAAGTGTGGCGACCCAGTCGATGCTTCCGCCGAGATGATCGGCCGCGTCCACCAGGTGGACGTTGCGCATGCCACGCTTGCCCAGCACGGTCGCACATTCCATGCCGGCCGGTCCTGCGCCGATGATGAGTACGTCGTTCTCGTGGTTGACGGCCCGGGAGAACTTCTCCGGGTGCCAACCACGACGGAACTCCTCACCTGTGGTGGCATTCTGGGTACACCCGATGGGCATGGTGCCGATGTCGCGTGACACGCAGTAGTTGCAGCCGATGCACTCTCGGATGTCCTCGATGCTTCCGGAGTGAATCTTGTTCGGAAGAAACGGATCCGAGATACCCGCGCGAGCGGCACCGATGAAGTCGCACTGGCCTGCGTTCACGATGTCGACCATCGTGTCCGGGCTGTTCAGACGACCGACGTTGACCACGGGTTTCGCCGTGAACGCCTTCAGCCCGCCCACCCAGGGCTTCTCGAAGTTCTCGGCGGCCGTACGCGATGACTGTGCGTCCTGTGCCCAGTCGAAACCACCGATGACGAAATCCCAGTAGTCGACGAGGTCGTCCATGTGCTCGATGAACAGCGGGGTGTCGGCGTCGGCGCGTAACCCGCGGTCACCGAGGCCGAGAGGGGCGTCGAGCGTGTCGACGCCGAGACGCAACCCGACGGCCACATCGGGTCCGACCGCGGCGCGGACTGCCGTGAGAACTTCGCGGTGGAACCGAGCGCGGTTCTGAAGTGAGCCGCCGTACTCGTCGGTCCGGGTGTTGTAGTAGGGGATCAGCAGGTGAGCCAAGATCGACGCGGCGTGTCCGCAGTGCAGGGTGATCAGATCGAACCCGGCCTTCTTCGCTCGAAGAGCGGCCGCAACGTAGATGTCACGAATCTCGGCCAGGGCCGCACCGTCTGCTTCGATGAGGCCGCCTGCGTACGGCACCGCGAGCGCGGACTCCCCCGGGGTCGCCACGATGGCGCGCGGGGTCAACCCACGCCCCTCGGTCATCGGACCGACGGCGGCGTTGTACTCGAGTTCGATCCCGGCGAGCGCGCCATGGCGCTGGATCTCGGACGCGACGTGGGCGAGGTTCCGCACGTCCCCTTCGTCCCACAGCCGCGACATCCGGTGCGGCGACTTGTCCATCTCGGGAGTGATCGTCGTCGCTTCCGTGAAGACGACGCCCCACCCTCCCTCGGCGCGCATGCTGCGGTATCCGGCGGCAGAACCCGAATGGTCCGAGCCGAAACCGATGGCGTGGGGAGTGGCCCAGAAGCGGTTCTTCGATTCCTTCGGACCGATGCGCACGGCGTCGAACAACACGGAGTACCGGCGGGAGAGCGACATGTCCGATTCCTCTTCATGAATGATGATGTGTGAACTGAGATCACGGTAAATCTGGGACCACCGTGGTGTATCTAGTGCGACTCACCGCGGACACCGGCACCAGTTGGTGATACCTACAACGTCCGGGTCGATAGCGGCCATCTCACACCACGGTGAGCTGCCGCTCGAGATCTGCACTGTCCCAATAGAAGCGCTCACTCGAGACGCCGCCGTCGCGGATCTCCTCGGCCACGCAGTAGCGCAGTCGGATGGGCCGAGGTGTCTGCTCGGTGAACGGTGCACCGACGTAGTTCGCGGTCACGTCGAGTTCTCCGATGACGCTGTCCGTGCCAGTGGCCACCATCGTCACGTCGACGACGACGTGACGCAAAGCTGCGAAGTAATCGACGAGAAATCCGCGGACGGCGTCGGTGCCGACGAATGGGTGGTCGACGTCCGCCATGTCCACCAAGACGCAGTCGTCGGTGAAGGTTGCGATGAGAGCTTCGACGTCGCAGTCGGCATAGGCGGCCATCTGGGTGCGAAAGATGGTTTCGAGGGCGTTCTCACTCACGGGTGATCCACTCCTTGATCGGTGACGGGTCGTGTCGGAGCGCCGACGTAGATCGCCCCGCGTGATCGGACGGGAGCGAGAAGCTCCTCCGAATACTTCTCGTCCTCGGTGGCCTGTCTGATCGGACGGGGCCCGGGAAGCGGAAGTTTCAGCGCTTTGTAGACCGCGGACGACATGTAATACGCCGCGGTCAAGGCGAAGACGACGGGCTCGCGGGTCTCGGCATCCCAGATCTGGACGTCGTCGAGGGTCACCGAGATCGCGTCACCGGCGCGTCGGCCGGCGGCGATCACCGGTGCCACCAGTGCGGGATCGGCGGCGAGCACCTGATCGAGCAAGCGCTCGTGGGCGCCGACCTCGCGCCCGGAAGGCAGAGTGTCGGTGCCGGGCAGAAGCACGTCGACCAGAAGGGCTAGGCCCGGGCGGGCGCTGTCGATTTCGGTCACGTCGTTGTCGGTCGTGGTCATACAGGCACCTTCTGCGCGGAAGCGGTCTCGGCCAGATGCATCGCTGCCCGAGCGGCGAATGCGGTGATGGTCGGCGTCGGATTCACCGATGACGAGGTCACGAACACGCTGCCGTCCATGACGAAGAGATTGGGCACGTCGTGTGAGCGCCCGTACTGATCGACCACAGAGTTCTTCGGGTCGTTCCCGCAGCGTGCGGTACCCAACAGGTGCCATCCGACCGACGGCAGCCAGTCGACTCGCCGTGTCTCGACGGCACCGGCCGCCTCGTGTGCCTCGCGCATGCGGGCGACATTGAAATCGATGTTTCGACGCGTGTCCTCGGAGATCTTGTACGTCAGCTTGGGCGCAGGTAGCCCGGACCCGTCCACCATCTCGGTGCTGAGCGTGACCCTGTTCGACTCGTCCGGGAGGTCCTCGATGATGGCACCCCATTCGAAGGATCGGCCCAGTACCCGCTCGACGAGACGCTGTCCTGCCGCGCCGGACCGTTCGGGGAGCAGGAGCTCGGAGTAGCGGTGCAGCACCTCCATCGGGCTGATGATCGGTTGGCACGACCACTTGGCTCCACGCGCGAAACCGCGCGACAGATCGGTCTCAGCGAACTGCATCGAAGTCAGGGAAGCGCCGAAAGGTCCGAGCCAGCTCTCGAGGTCACGTTCGTAGACCCCCATCACACCGACGAAGGGATGCATCATGAGACGGCGCCCGACGAGTCCCGACGAGTTGGCCAAGCCGTCCGGGAAAAGGGACGATGTGGACATCTGCAGGAGTCGCGGGGTCCCCACGCCATTTCCACACACGATGACCACCTGCGCGGAGGTGTGGTGCTCGGCGCCGTCGTCGTCGAGCCAGGTCGCCCCGGTCGCGAGTCCTGCCTTGTCGACGGTGATCTCCCGAACTCGGGCACCGGTGATCAGCCTGACGCCCGCGCCGAGTGCGGCCGGCCACATCGCGACGTCGAAGGATCCTTTGGCTCCCTCGGGGCAACCCGACATGCAGGTCCCCCACCGGGCGCAGGCACCCCTGTCCCCCTCGCTGTGGGTCATGATCGCGTTGGTTCCCGGCCACCAGTGCCAACCGAGCTTGTTCATACCCTCCGCGGCGGTGATGCCGGCGCGACCGATGGGGACACCGGGCTGGGGCAGATCCCACCCCGGCGGGAATGCCGTGTCGCCGTCGACCCCCGACACTCCGACCATCTCGTCGCACAGCGAGTAGTACGGCTCGAGATCCTCGTACGTCAGCGGCCAGTCGTCGGCGACGCCGTAGAGACTGTTGACACGGAAGTCCGAGGGGACGAAACGTGGCCACTCGGCACCGTAGTAGACGGTGCTACCGCCGACCCCGTTGAAGTTCAGCGGGTGAACGTCGGAGTCGACGCAGTCCACCGGGTAGTCCCAGCTCATCTTGCGTACGTTCGGGTCGGGTGACAACGGACCTGCCAACAGCACATCCCGCTCACGCTTGTCACTGGCGTAATGCGCACGGGTGAACCAGCCACCTTGCTCCAGCACCGTGACGCTGAAACCGTCCTCCGCGAGAATGCGTGCCGCGGTGGCGCCCGACGGGCCCGACCCGACGATCAGAACATCCGGAGTCTCGGTCGCTCCGCCGAACTTGCCTGACATGACACTCCCTCGGGCCGTGGTGGCGTTTGCCTACTACCCCCAAGTTAGGAGCCGAGCCCGGAGGCGGGTATCGGAATTACGACAATCGACGAGCCGATGTGTCGGTGGATCCACAGCAACCGTCAGACATGGGCAGGTGGCGAAGAGGTCAATGAGGGCCGATCCGCACGGAGACTGTCGGCGAACTCGTGGTGTTCACCCGCGATCAGGCACGCCAGGATACGGCCCGCCACCGGTCCTGTGGCCATACCGGAAGCGTGACCGATGGTGGCGTAGGCGCCGTCCACTCTGTCGACCACCGGTAGCAGGTCTGCCGTCGTGCTCTGCAGCCCCGCCCACAGAGACGTGACACCGAAGGTGCTGTACTCCGCGTACCGATCGATCGTCGTGGAAATCATCGACTGCGTCGCACGCATGCTGATGTGCGGGTTGAGCGAACCGGTGATGTCGATACTGGATCCGATGTGGAGAGAGCCGTCCGAGAACTGCGTGATGGAGTCGTCGTAATCCCAGTCGGACGGTGTCGCGTCCGGGTCGTCGCGGACCACACCGAGCGGGTTCGGCGCCGCGAAAGCCTCGCGACGGAACCCGGGCAGGTCGGTGAGCGCACCACAGGACGCCACTCCGCGTGGACCGTGCATGACCACGCTCGGTCGTTGGGCGAGCGGCTGCGTGACGATCTGGCCCATCCGGCTCGTGGTCAACGCGATGGAGACACCCTCGGCGTCCAGGCCCCGCGCCCATGCGCCCGTTGCCCACACGACGCCCGGTCCGTGAACGTCGCCACGGGTGGTCCGCACTCCGGTGATGGTGTCCCCGCGTCGGATCGTCGACAGCACCGGGGTGTTGTCGAACCGTTTCACACCCGCCTCGGTGCAGCTGGTCGCGAGTGCGCGAACGAATCGCTGAGAATCGATCTGAGCGTCCTCAGCGCAGTACACTGCCCCGATCGCGGTCGACGGGAGCAGGGGCGCGTGCGCGAGTGCGTCTGCGCGCGTGACGAATTCGACGCTGAGACCGTGGCGTCGCCTGTCAGCGACGTAGTCGGCGAGGATCTCCTGCTGCTCGTCCGTCTCGTAGAAGAACAGACCACCACGGGTGCGGTGGTCGAATCCACCCCCGATGCGGTCCGCGTACTCGGCGTAGAGGGCGGCGCCTGCCCGTGCCAGATCGAGCTCCAGGCCGCCGCGCTGTAATTGCAGCCACACGGCGCCCGGATTTCGACCCGAGCCGCCGAACGCCGCGAATCGCTGGTCCAGGACCGCGACGTCGTAGCCTCTCGCTCGCAATTCGTACGCAGTACACATTCCAGCGATGCCGGCACCGACCACGATGACGTCGGCGGTGGCGAGTGGTTCCGAGGCGACCATGACGGGTCTCCTTCCCGAGCGTGCAACGATGACCGCACACTACGTCAGTCGACCTCGCCCGAACGACAGTAGAACACCAGTGATCGGACTGCGGGTGTCGTAACTATTCCATCGGCGGCCCCGACAGATGTCGGTAGTGTGCTCGACACCCGGGAAGAAAGGCTGTCATGTCCAGCACGACGGCGGAGTGCACGCTGGGCACCGTTCTGGGCGAATTGGGTTCTGCGGCATCACTCATCGGCAACAGTGGCGCGTGGCTCGATCGCAAGGTGAGCGGTGCCGTCATCTGGCTCGCCGCCGACCCGCTGCCAGTCGACACCCAGCAACTGGTCGTCTGTCCGGAAGCCCTCATCGACGTGGCCACGGTCCGCGCTCTGCTGGACGGCGCAGAATCGCGCGCCGTGGTCGTTCGCGCCCCTACGGACCAGACGATCGCCGAGTACATCTTCGACCGCAGCCGCACCCACGCGATCGTCGTCCTCGAACAGGGCGGAACGCCCGCTGACGCCATCTCGGCCACCGAGCGTGCCGCGCAGAGTGTCGACGAGTCGGTGTCACGTCGACTGGCATCCCTTCAGCGGACACTCAGCCGTGCGCTGGCAGACCGCTCCACCATCGAGAGTCTCGCTTCTCGCCTGAAGAAGCTCTGCAATGCGACCATCGTCCTGCTCGATCGAAACGGCGACGTCCTCCATGCCACCGGGCCTGTTCCGCTGTCACTGCTGTTCGGAGAGATCTCCAAGACGCACTCGGAATCGCAGATCATCGACATCGACGGATGGCACGGCGTCGCGACACGACTGGAGGACTTCGACGAGCCCGACGAGCATCTCGGCTGGCTCGTCGCGACGTCACGGCGTCAACCCTTCCCCGATCCGTATGTGATCTCGGCAGTTCACATGGCCGCGACGCTCGTCGAGGTCGATCGCCGGATGACGACCATCTCCCGCGCCCAGGAGCGGGCCATCCGCGCCACGGTCCTCGAACAGATTCTGGCGCTGCGCCCGATCCGCGACGATCCGGAGCTTGCGGGACGACTTGCGGGCCTGGGCGTCACCTTCACCGGCGCGGCGCGGGTGGTAGTGCTGCGACCGGTCCGCTCGACCCGAAAGGCACGGTTGGCCGAAACACTCGAACAACTCGCAGCCGCCACTGCCGCGACGCTCGCCGCCGCCAGCGTTTCACACCTGATCACGGTGCGGGACAACACGGTGACCGTGCTGGCCCAGGCCGACACTCCCGAGATCGCAGCACTGCTGTCACGTCAGTCCGGTCCAGTGAAGTTTCAGTGCGGAATCGGTCGACGGATCACAGTGGTCGCAGATGCGGCAGACTCCTACCACGACGCACAGCTCGCTGTGCAGTCATTGCGCCGCAGCGGATCTCAGAAGACGACGATGAGTTACGAGGACTTCGACCTCGCCACTGCTCTCTTCTCCGACGTAGGACTCGATCAGATGGCCGCTCGCGCCGAGGTGTACTTCGCCGGCATTCGGGATCGGGAGGCGTTGATCGACGGGCTGCGCGCATACTTCGATCACGGTCAGAACATCATCGCTGCTGCGGCCGAACTCGACATCCACCACAATTCCCTGCGCTACCGACTGTCGAAGATCGAGGAAGCGCTCGGTGTCCACCTGAAGGACGCCGGCGACATCTCGTCCGTCTACCTCGCGTTGACGGCGCTGGAACTCAGCGGCAAACTCGACGCACGCACGGCACGGGTGACTCGTCGCAACTCCGGCCACGCACGCGCCGCCGACATCGCAGCCAGCGGCACCCCCACCGACTATCCCGGCACCGAAGCCGGCCCGGGCGTCGTCATGGACGACAGCTGACCTCGTACATCCCGCCGGTGCGCGCCGCTCGGCCCGTCGGCCGACCGAGCGGCTGTCCGCACACCTGCCGGGAGGGTCCCGGTCAGACGTCGATGTTCGACATGACGTGCTTGATCCGGGTGTAGTCCTCGAATCCGTACATCGACAGGTCTTTTCCGTACCCGGAGTGCTTGAATCCTCCGTGCGGCATTTCCGTGACGGTTGTCAGATGGGTGTTGATCCACACGGTCCCGAAGTCGAGGTCCCGCGATGCGCGAAGAGCCCGCCCGTGGTTCGAGGTCCACACACTTGCCGCCAGTCCGTAGTCGACCTCGTTGGACCACGTCATGGCCTCCGCCTCCGAGTCGAACGCCTGGACGGTGATCACGGGTCCGAAGACCTCCGTCTGCACTTGCTCGTCGTTCTGCCGCAGACCCGAGACGATCGTCGGCTCGACGAAGTACCCGCTGTCACCCTGCCTCGATCCCCCCAGTTCCACTCGCGCATGCGAAGGCAGCCGGTCGAGGAGGCCGGTGACATGCCGCAGCTGGTTCTCGCTGTTCAACGGCCCGAAAGTGACACCATTGTCGTGTGAGGAACCCGTTCGCACCCCTGCGGACGCCTCGACGAGAGCTGCCACGAAATCCGCGTGGATCTTCGTGGACACCAGGACTCGGGTGGCCGCAGTGCAGTCCTGGCCGGCATTGACGAAACCGCCGGCCGACACGGCCGCTGCCGCAGCAGCGATATCGGCATCGTCGAAGATCAGCACGGGCGCGTTTCCACCCAGCTCCAGATGAACCCGCTTGAGATCGGAGGCTGCCGACGTGGCCACATCGATCCCCGCCCGAACCGAACCGGTGATCGCCACCAACTCGGGCGTCCTGTGGGCAACCAACGCTCGGCCCGTGTCCCGCCCTCCGCACACGACGTTCAGCACGCCGGCGGGAAGGATGTCCTGACACAAGCGGCCGAACACGGTCGAACTGGCCGGGGTGGTATCGCCAGGCTTGAGCACGACGGTGTTGCCCGCGGCGAGGGCAGGGGCGATCTTCCACGCCATCATCATCAGCGGATAGTTCCAGGCAGCAACCTGCCCGACCACGCCGATGGGCTCACGCCGGATCCACGAGGTGTGCCCGGCCATGTACTCCCCGGCCGAACGTCCCTCCAGGATTCGCGCGGCGCCGGCGAAGAATCGGAACACGTCCGACGATGCCGGGATCTCCTCGGCGAGGGTCTGTGCGTACGGCTTGCCGGTGTCACGGACCTCGAGGTCGGTGAGTTCGGCAGCGTGCGCATCCATGGCGTCGGCGATCCGAAGCAGTGCCGTGGATCGGTCCTGCGGCGTCGTCCGTGCCCATGCGCTCTGCGCGGCCGCTGCCGCGGAGTAGGCACGGTCGATGTCGACCTCGTCCGACAGGGGTGCCTGCGCGTAGACGTCGCCCGTGCAGGGGTCGTACACGTCGTAGGTCCGACCAGATGCACTGCCGACCTCGCGGCCGCCGATCACGTTGTGGAATTCGGTCATCATGGATATCTCCTAGTCGCTGGTGATGTCGGCCAGTCGCGCGTCGGCGTAGTCGGCGGCAAAGCGTGCACTGTTGAGTGCGCCCTCCATCCAGGTACGCCACACGGAATCGTCGACATCCGTTCCCGCGAGGACGATTCGATCTTCCGGCCGGTTGAGAACGGCCAACGAGTCCAAACCTTCGTGAGCGCGGTCCACGCGATAGGTGCCGTCGAAAAGAGGATCGGCGTTCCAGTCGTGGTGGTCCACGGCGAGGACCTCGACATCCGGGTAGTACTGGCGGACCGCAGTCTGCACCGCCGCCCGATCGTTCAAGTCGATGTCGTTGTCACCGCCCTCACAGCCGAAGGCGTAGAGGATGTCGCGATCATCGTCGACCTGGTAGGCGTGCGAGATCATCTGGAATGTTCCCGTGCCCAGTGCGAAGGGTCGGCCTCCGAGATTTCGAACAAGGATGCTGGGTTTGGTGGCCCGGCTCACGTGATTGTGCGCGAGCACCCTCTGTTTCGCGGGGTCGAGTCCCGGGACTATGTCGATGTGACGCATGACGTTGGTCGGTGTCGCGAGAATGCAGACTCGCGCGTCGACATGCTGCCCGTCCACGGTGGATACCGTGATGCCATCGGAATCCTGCGCGATCCGGGCCACTGTGTGCTCCAGCCGCACCTCCAGTCGCGATCGGTCGATCATCGCGTCCAGCAGACTGACACTACCGCCGACGAAACGCTCGGACAGCGCAGTGACGAAGCCCGTCGTGGAGTGGCCGTAGGCGGCCACCTGAGCGACGATGTGCAACATCGACATCTCCGAGCACGGTGCACCGGCGTAGCAGGAGATCATCCCGTACAGCAGTTCGCGGGTCAGATCCGGCAGTTCCAATCCGGCGAAGAACTCGTCGGGAGTGACGTCGATGTCCCTGATCGGTTGTTCACTGAGCGGTCGGTTGGTCGCCACCCGATGAGAGGCATCTCGCAAGAACGCCAGGGCACGTTCGAGATCGGCCAGCTCGTCCGCAGGCACAGGCATGAACCGTCGGCGGCCGCCGGTATAGAAGGATGCTCCGGTGACGGAAGGATCCTCCTTCACCGTGATCGCATATCGCTGCGTCTCCCGCCTCATGTGCGGTTGCAGCGATCGGTTGATCCAACTTCCCCCGAAGTCGACGGTGAGATCGAGTCCGGCGAAGGGGCGGTTGTACGTCCTCCCGCCTATCCGGTCCCCCGCCTCGAGCACCACCACGGAACGACCGCGGTCGGTGAGATCGCGGGCGGCGGTGATACCCGCGATACCGGCACCGATGACGACGGCGTCGTAGCGTTCGTTCGACATGAGTTCTCCTGAGGTCTCGATGCTGGTCAGAATGTAATGAGAGGTTTGATCACTCCGCGACGAGCTCGGAGGTCGGCCACGGCCTGGTCGACCTCGTCGAACCGGTAGCGGTGAGTGATCATGGGCGCCGGATCGAGGCGACCCGTCGACACGAGCCGCAGCACACGACCCAGTCGTTCGTTACCGGTTCTCGCAAAATTCGACAGCACGGTCTTGTCACCGACACCCCATCCCCAGTGAGCCAACGGAATCGACAGCTCGGCGTCGGGTGGACCGTTGTACGAGCTGAGCACCGAGATGACGCCGCCCAAGCGAGTCACCTCGACAGCCCGCGGAAAGGACTCACGAACGCCACTCGCCTCGACGGCGACGTCGACGCCGTGACCCTCCGTGAGCCGGTCGATCTCGGCGACGACGTCGTGCTCGGCAAGGTTGAGGCACACGTCCGCGCCCATCGCTCGAGAGACGTCTTCACCGCCGGCACGGGCCTTGACGGTGACGACCAGCCCTGCCCCCGACACCCGACCGCCGGCCGTGGCGCCGAGCCCGACGTGGCCTTGACCGAACACGGCGACCACGCCCCCGAGCGGCAGGGCGGCCTGCTCGTACGCGGACGTACCGGTACACAAGGAATCAGCCGCGCACACCGCAGCCCAGTCCTCCACTCCATCCGGAATCGGAGCGAGGTTTCGACGCGCGTCGGGCACGGTGAAGAACTCTGCGAGGCTACCGTCGCGGCTCACTCCGGAGCTGTACGCACCCCACTCGCGTCCACCGCAATGTCCGTCGTAGCCCCGCTGACAGTTCCGGCAGCGTCCACAGCTGGTTCCGGAGGACACCGCTACCCGGTCACCGATTTCGAAACCGTCGACGTCATGTCCCAGTGCGTGCACAGTGCCGACCGCCTCGTGTCCCAACACTCTTCCGTCGGGGACATCGATGTCCCCGACGAGTGCTGCGATATCGGCGGAACACATCGACGCTGCGGTCGTCCTCACAATGGCGTCGGTCGGACCCGGTACAGGTACGGGTCGTGTCTCGAGGATCGCCGAGGCCCCCCGCCTCACCAGTGCACGCATAGTCATCGGGTCATGGCCTCCGCTTGAACATCACGAGCCATTGACCTTCCTGGACCACCTCGTCGCGCTGGTTCACAACTTCGACCTCGAACGAGATGATTCCGCGGTCGGGCTTGGACGACGACGGCCTGACCTCACCGACCGACTGCTCGACGCGGATGGTGTCACCGATCTTGACGGCGCCCTTGAGTGACCAATTCATGCCGAGGAATGCAATGGCGGTGCCCTCTTTGATACCGAGGCGCGATTCCAGTCCTGTCGCGATGGCGAACACGCCGGGACCGTGGAAGATTCTGCCGCCGAACTGCGTCTGTGAGGCGAACTCCTCGTCCGTGTGCAACGGGTTGTAATCACCGGAGATCCCGGCGAAGTTGACCAGGTCGGCCTCGCCGATGGTGCGTGCGGGCGAGGTCCAGCTCTGTCCGACCTCGAAGTCATCGAGGAACATTCCACCGCCGATGCTGGAATCGGCCGAACGAGTTGCTACGTGCTGTGACATTGAAGCTCCTGACTGTTGTATTCGAGGTCGAGTCTGTCAGCGCAGTTACCGCGAGCAGTACTGTGAGCACGCCGGTGATCAGCCGTGTCTGTAGGAAATTCTCCTACGAGTTCGGCGTCACGACCGTGCGGACGGTGCCGCCAGGAGTTCAGCGACGGCGCGGCGGTCCACCTTGCCGCTCGTGGTGTTCTGCGGGAGCGCGTCGAGCACGACGTACTCGGTGGGTACCTTGAACGACGCGAGCTGCTCGGCGGCAAACGCGCCCAGGGCATCCGCGTCGAGGGCGGCGTCGTCTGCGAGGACGACGGCTGCGACGACCTTCTGGCCGTAGATCTCGTCGGGAAGGCCCACCACGGCGACCGCACGAACACTGGCATGGCAGTGCAACACTCGCTCCACCTCGGCGGGTGAGATGTTGCTCCCTCCGCGAATGATCATGTCCGACAGACGACCTACGACATGGACGTATCCGCGCTCGTCGACACGCACGAGGTCACGCATGCGGTACCAGCCGTCGACCATGGCCTCGGCCGTGGTCGTCGGGTCGTCCCAGTAACCCAGCATCAATCCGGGCCCTCTTCCCTGGGCCTCTCCCACCATCCCGCGTTCGACCTCTCGGCCTCGGTCGTCGACGACTCGGAACTCGTTGGTCGGCACGACAGTTCCCGCGGCACCGCGCACAGGGGTGGGATCGACCGTGGGATCATACGTGACCAGCGGGAAACACTCAGTGGCGCAGTAGTTGTCGAGCACGGAAACCGCCGTGTGAGACGCCCAACGATCGAAGGCTGCATCGTTCCGCGCCTCACCGCCGGATACGCAGAGTCGCAGGCTGCTCACGTCGGGCTTGTCGACAGTGGTGTCGAGGTGCCGAACAAGTTTGGTGAACATGGTGGTCACGCCACCGAGGAAGGTCCCGCGGTGATCGGCGATGGCATCGAGAATCATCTGCGGTCGAGAGCGCCGTAGCGCGATGACGGTGCCGCCGGCGTACAACGTCGCCATGGAGGTCGACGCGAGACCGAAGAGCCACGCCATGGGCAACGCGACGACGGTCCGATCCTCTCGGCCGAGATGCCACACGGACGTGAAGGTTTCGGCTCCGTTGAGCAGCGCAACGTCCGAGACCATGATGGCCTTGGGTCGATTGGTGGTGCCCGAGCTGTAGGTGATCAGACGCAACCGCGCACGGACATGGTCGGGGCTGGGCGCCGTGTCCGCGCGGACCGAGTTCACGGTGAAGTCCTCGCCGTCGATCATGGCGGTCGGACGATGGTCGGTGAGTGCAGCGGCCACGGCGGGCGCGGAGGCCCGGTCCACCAGCACCAACGCTGGGTCGGCGCCGGCGATGCTGTACGAGAGGTCGTCCTTCGCGCTGGACGGGTAGATGGTGACCAGAGCCCCGCCTGCCTTCCACACCGCGAGTGCGGTGATGAGGAAGCGGGCGGAGTTCTCCGCCACGAGAGCCACCCGCTGTCGCGGAACCATTCCGGCGCGGACGAGGATATCGGCACGCCTGCCGACCTCGGTCATCATGTCGCGATACCCGACAGTGCCGCCCTCATCGATGAGGGCGGGGTGGTCGGGCATCTCGGCGGCGCTGTTCTCGAGTACCGCGAGGTAGTACGCCATACGGTCGTCCATCAGTTCTCTCACTTCTCGTCTACGTGCGTGACCGGCCAGCTCAGGGCGGTGATGACACCGTCTCCGAGGGTGCAGCTAATCATTCGGAGTCTCCTGAGATGGACGGTGCGATGTGGCTACTGCGCAGCGCGTCTGCGACATCGGCCGGAAGTGGGCGGGCGGTGGCGGCGACGGGGTCGACAGCGACGTACGTCAGCTCCATCTCCGCGATCGCCGTGTTCTCACGCGTCACCCGTGTGAGCATTCGGAAACTCGACCGTCCCACATGGGTGCAGGCCACATCGACGGCGAGGACGTCCTCGAAGCGCGCCGGCGAGGTGAACTCGACCGCGGCTCTGACCACCGAGGGGTCCACTCCCGCAGCGAGGAGCCGTGGGTACGGCCACCCGGCCGCACGCACGAACTCGGTCAGACCCACGTCCGCGATCTCCAGGAACCTGCTGTTGAAGAGGAACCCTTGGGCGTCGGTCTCGTGGTAACGCACCCGGTGGTGCAGTACCACCGGCATCAGTAGTCGACTTCGGAGCGCAGGGAGGCGAACACCTCGGTACGGCGCAGGGACAGGCCGGGTGCTTCGGGGTTGGCTCGAGACTTCTCGACGAGAGCGTGGTCGAGGTCGGCGAACACGAGGTTCTCACGTTGATCCTCCGCAATCGCGAGGAGACCGTCGTTGATGCCGAACGTCCGATCCACCGGGGTCGACACCAGTGCGTTGCCTACGGCGTAGAGGGTTGCGTCGACAGGAAACCCACTGTTGCCGACGAGCGCCGACATGACCACGAAGAGCTGGTTCTCGATGGCGCGTGCCTGGCATCCGACGCGCACACGGTGCACGCCGCGGCGGTTCCAGGTGAGGGATGGGCAGATGATGAGGTCGACGCCGCGTGCCACCAGGTAACGGGACAGCTCGGGGAACTGGATGTCGGCGCAGATGAGTACCCCGGCGGTGAACGGCCCGATCGTGGTCACCAGCACCTGATCGCCGCCCTGCGCACCCATCGAGTGCTCGTTGGGTGTCAGGTGGATCTTGTCCTGGAACTCCACTCGCCCGTCGGGGTGAGCGATGACCGCGGTGTTGCGCAGCGAGCCGTCCTCGGCGATGCGGTTGTGACTACCCCCCACGACGACGACATCGTGTTCCACAGCAAGGGCGCTGACACCGCGGACTATGTCGTGGAACAGAGGCGCGAGAATGTCGCGGTAATCCGAGATGATGGTGGCCGCCGTCACCTCGTGGTCGGCGATCGAACCGAGCAGCCCGGTGCTGGCGAACTCGGGAAGAACCACCAGTTCGGCCTCGGCCTCGGCAGCGCGGCGCACCATATCGCCCATGTGCTCGAGGAGTGAGTCGACACTGCTCTCCGAGCGCAGCTCGAATGTGGAGGTCGCGATCCTGAGGGTGGTCATTGCGTCAGCTCTCCTTGTGTTCCTGCGGCCAGCCGGCCGCTGCCAAGTCGGTCCGGAGATCACGCCGCGACACCTCGTAGTCGACGGTGTCGCGGGGAATCGATCGCTGCACCTTCCGCGAAGTCATTTCTTCCGAGATGTGGGCCACGATGCCGGGCAGCGTTCCGATGATCGCCAGGGCAGTGGACTCCTCCGGGGTGAAGCCGAGTGCCACTGTGATCGCGGCCATCACTGCGACGTCGTTCATGGGGAAATGCTCACGACCGGGAGTCTTGATGAAGGCGCGGTGCACGGCCTCGTACAACTCGACCGGCTCACCCCACAACCCCGCCTCGACGGCGATGTCCTTCAATATCTGCGCACGCGGGTCGACGTTCCTGAACACCGGGTGGCCGAAGCCGGGGATGCGACGCTTGTTCGTGCGGGCGTCCGCGACCACGTCGTCGGCGAAGGCGTCCATGTCGGTGGCGCCCGACTCGACGAAACTCCGATGGGTCTCAGCGATGAAGCGGGCGGTGTTCTCGGTGGCCAGCCCGTAGTCCCCGGCACTCAATGTCGCAGCGGCCATGCCGGCCTGCATGTTCGGGTTGCACGACACGACGTAGCGTGCTGCCGCGGTACCGGACTTCTCCAGGCCGTAGTCGAGGACACCGGTCATCACCGCATCGAGGACACGGGTCTCCTGGGGAGACGGCAACCGCCCCTTGATCATGAGGTAGATGGACGCAGTGAAGGACAGACCGATCAGATCGTCGAGCTTGTAGCCGCGGACGTACACCGTTTCCGGCGTGATCTCGCTGATCTCGGTGTGCCAGTACTTCGAGGTTTCCGTGCTCTCACTCATACGCTGCTTCCGGTCGAATGTGGATGGGTGACGTCGCTGAGGCCGACGTTAGGCCGTTCGAACGCGATAAGCCGCTGGCGTACCAACCAAGGGAACGCGAATCCATTGGAAGCCTCACGATGGGTGAGCGAGATCGCCCACCCATCGCGTCGAGTCCATGTCGTGGTTCCAGGTGACTACAGGATGGGGTTCTTCGGAAACCCCTCCACCAAGGCGAGGCGCTCGTCTGCATAACCACTGACCGATACGGATTTCTCACCCGCGAACACCATGGTGCTACGAGTTCGGTCGTCCCATCGGGGCCAATCGAGAGCGGGAGACGACGGATTGCCGTCACGCGCGAAACGTGCCCATGCCGCCATCATCTCTCGTGACAGTCGAGCTTGATGGTTCTGCGGATCGGCCGCTGCACGCGCGGCGTCACTGTCGAGACCGTCCCACGCTGACTCATACGACAAGATTCCGAAAACCAACGGGATCTCACCGGCGTGCACCGCCCATTGACCGCCGAAACACGGTGTTTCCCAGGTGCACTCGTACAAGAACACATCCCCTGCGTTCTGGGCGGCTTTGAGGTCTGCTTGCTGCCGTGCGTCCCGGAAGAACGCTGGATCCGATGTCATGGCGGCCAACAGATGGTGTCGGTCGGCCGTCGGCTGTAGCGCCCGGTGCCCTTCCAGGAACCCTCGGTACTGCTCCGGGGAGAGTGCAGGCGAGAAGCTCGCTGCCCGAAA
This sequence comes from Rhodococcus sp. BP-316, assembly GCF_019836105.1. Classification (NCBI taxonomy): domain Bacteria; kingdom Bacillati; phylum Actinomycetota; class Actinomycetes; order Mycobacteriales; family Nocardiaceae; genus Rhodococcus; species Rhodococcus sp. BP-316. Next base: position 79,107 of record NZ_JABUEE010000010.1, read on the forward strand.
TCGCTGCTCCAGCTGAGCGTCGTCCGCGATCGGATCGGCAAAATCGGGTTGGAAGAGCACGATCTCGTGGGTGTTGTTGCCGATCATCATCGCGACACCAGCGCTTTCTGCGGGCGCACCGCCCTCCCACGTCTGGTGCGGCATGAAGTCACCGTCGAGTACAGGTCCATACGGGGCCCCGAGGTCACCCGATACCGCCTTCAGCTCTGCGACCCCGATCTGCTGCAATCTGTTCACGTCGAAGGTGCCGTCACCCAGCTTCGCCAGCGTGGCGCGCGCCGCTTCCGTCGCTTGCTCCCTGGTCTGAATCTCGAGCGCCGAACCGGACTGCACGATCGCCCGATGGAACAATCCGCGTGCGGACGGCGTAGCGAGCAGAGAGCTGACCTTGCCGCCGCCACCCGATTCGCCGAACACCGTCACGTTCGACGGGTCACCCCCGAACGCCGCGACATTGTCGCGGACCCAGCCCAGCGCAGCGACCAAGTCGCGCTGCCCGAGGTTGCCGTCGCCGGCCAGTTCCGGGACCAGATCGCCGAGCCACATGTAGCCGAATGTGTTGAGCCGGTGGTTGACCCCGACCACCACGACATCCTCCGTGCGCGCCAGGTTGGCGCCGTCGTACAGAGGAGCGCCGGCGGAACCGACCTGATATCCGCCACCGTGTATCCAGAACATGACGGGCTTGCCCGCGCTGCCCGACTCCGGAGCCCAGACATTGAGAACCAAGCAATCTTCGGACTCTGGTTGCGGATCCAGCCAGGGCGAAAGGTCGGCGTTGGTCTGGACTGACGGGTGACCCAAGGTACGGGCATCTCGTTCTCCCGACCATGGGACCACCGCACGAGGAGCCCTGAACCGCAGGTTGCCGACAGGAGGCGCTGCGTACGGAATCCCCTTGTAGACGTTCAATCCGTCAGAATTGATGCCGCGCAACGACCCGGCAGCAAGTCGAACGATCGGGTCCTCGCCGGTCGCGGCCGACTGCGTACCTGTACCGGCCGCGGCACCCTGCTCGGACCCCGTGGAACAACCGGTGACGACCAGCATGCTTGTTGCTGCAATCTTGAGAAAGCTTCGGCGCGAACTTCGCGGACTACTGCTCATCTTCAACCCTTCGATCGTGGAACTACGAACAGATATCGGCGCATGGAGTCGACTCCGTCGTGGAGCCTGCTCCACACCGAGAGAACGCTGAGTCCTCTCCTCCATGGCCTTCTCCGCGTGCACACAGCACTCGTTCCGCGGCCGCTGTCAGCGATCCATTCGTCCCGAACCTGCGCACTCGTCCTGCGCCGAGCATCGGTGCAGTTGCCTACGGAGTGATCCGAGCCGTCGTCGTACTCGCGAGCCCGGACCACCCGCGGACACGCTACGAGTCCTGAGTCACAGCGCGTACTGGAAGTAGGCCAAACAGAACAATGATTGTTGGCCTCCGACCAGGAAGTCTTCCGCGAGACAGCAGATAAGAGGCCCGTGATGTCAGGGAAGCGGCGGGATTCTGCGAACCGCCGGCTCATGTGTCACTCACCTGCTCCTACGGTTCACCCGGGGCAATGGTTCGGCGAGCACGTACGCAGCCTCGTCTCGCCCGTACGATTTCCTTCCACGCCGCCCATGCTCGGGACGAGACCGAGCACCGGAAACTCCTCCCCGCCCAACCGCGCCACCACCGCGTCCGGCTCCGCCACCGCATGCAGTGTCGCCGCGACCTCGACCAGAACGTCGTCGCCGATCGCATGACCGAATTCGTCGTTGACGGACTTGATGTGATCGATGTCGACAAGGCACGCCTGCAGCGAAACACCGGAGGAGCAGGCCTGATCGAGCATCACCGCCACCCGTGCGGTCAGACCTCGACGACTGAGCAGGCCCGTCAGCGGGTCGGTGTCGGCACGATCGACCAGGCGTGCCGTCATCACCGTGACGGACGAGCGCAGGGATGCCAACAGAATCGTCGGCACCAGCACGGTGGTGATCGTCGCCCACGCCGCGACGAGTCGGCCCCCCCACCGTGACGGCGGTGAACACGCGGACCGCCGCCAGCGCCCACACCCCGTTCGAGCGCACGAGCGACGGCACCAGGCGCCGTTGCGAGAACGTGCCGTGCCGGTGCCCGTCGTTCTTGCGCGCAGGAGGTTGTCATGTCATATACCCGACCTCGGACCCGAAACGCTCCGGGCAGAATCGCGCAGATCAGTATGGCCGAAATTCTCTGGGACACAGCGCCCATAGCCTTCGAGATGATCCACTCCCACGCGGCGCTCAGCTCGATCGCCATCAGCGCGCAGCGTCTCGCCATTGCCTCGCTCGTGCTCGTCGTGGCCACCGCGTCCCTGGGGTTGGTTCGCTCGGTAGGAGAGCCAGTACTCGCTCATCCGGCCCGAATCGCGATGCTAGGCGCAGGAATTGCCGGGTACCAGACGTTGTGGTTCGCCTCGATCACCCATGTCGGTTCCAGCACCGCCACGGTTCTGAGCCTGGGGTCGGCAACGGTACTCGTGCCAGCGTGGGAGAGCTGGCGCGCACGCGCACGCGCACGCGCACGTCCGTCGACCGGGCTGAGATCGTCGTCATCGCGGCGGTGATCGGTCTCGTTCTGGTCAGCTCGTCCGCAGAACACGGCGACGCGGGTTCCGGTGATCGGGCGCTCGGGTTGGGGATGGCCACGTGCTCGGGCGTTCTGTGAGCGGTGACGACAGTGCTGAGCATGCGTACGGCGGGACGAGTGAGGCCTCTTGCCCTCACGACGGCCTCCACAGCGATCGGCGCCGCGTTCCTGTTCCCGATCGCAGCGTCGACAGGTTCCGTCGTGACCTCCGACACCACGTCGTTTCTCGCCCTTGCCTACCTCGGTGTCGTCACCATGACACCGGGGTATCTATTGCTCTACTCCGGTCTGCGTACCGCACCGGCGAGCGCGGCGGTCGTCGCCACACTCATCGAACCCGCCACGGCCACCGAGTTGGCGTTCCTCGTTCTCGGAGATCGACTCACCGTGCCTGCGATGATCGATGTGATCCTCATCCTCGTCTCGATCGGGGTGCTCCACCTCGTCAGCGGCTCCAGGGCCGGGCCCGCCCGTGGAGACGAAGGCACACTGGGGCCCGTCATGTTTCAGAGGATTCACAAACCGGCAGCCCATGAGCCGGACATGCTCCACTGGCTTGCTCCCCGCGACCCTCACTAGCTTTCCTCGAAGCGATCCGTCGAGAAAGGTGTCACGGAATGAAGAAGGCCTATCTGGCGAGCACCATCGGAACCGTGATCGAGTGGTTCGATTTTTATATCTACGCAGTGGTGGCGAGCCTCGTCATCAATAAGGCATTCTTTTCAGGAGCCAGCCCCGCAGCGGGCACCCTGGCGGCGTTCGCCACCTTCGCTGCCGGCTATCTGGCGCGGCCGATAGGCGGGATTGTTTTCGGTTGGCTCGGAGACCGCATCGGACGAAAGCAGATACTCACGGTAACGCTTGTCCTGATGGGCGTTGCCTCATTCGGCACAGGGGTACTTCCGACCTATGAACAAATCGGTATCACCGCGCCGGTGATTCTCGTGATTCTGCGAATTATCCAGGGAATCGGCGTGGGCGGCGAATACGGCGGCGCAGTACTCATGATGGCCGAGCACGGGCATCGATCACGGTTTCGTGGATTTCTCACATCGCTGACCAGCGCCTCAGCCGCCGTCGGATTCCTGCTTGCTTCGGGAACCATGGCAATCATCGCTGCAGTCACCACCTCCCGACAGTTTGAGACCTGGGGGTGGCGAATTCCCTTCATTGCCAGCATTTTCCTTCTGGTCTTCGGATTCTGGCTGCGCCGAAATATTGACGAGAGCCCGGTGTTCCTGGCCACAAAGGAGGATGACCGGACCGTCCGCCATCCCCTCCTCGAGATCTTCCGATACTACCCTCGCGAACTGATCGTGTCGTTTGCGCTGCCGATCGGTACCGCGGCAACGTATTCGCTGGTTCTAGTTTTCGCGGTGGCCTACGGAAAGCGATTCGGATTCAGTAGCGGTGAACTCTTGGCCATGACGACGGCAGCCCAGGCCGTCTACCTTCCCATGTTGATCGGATCCGGGTTCATATCGGATCTTGTCGGTCGCAGAATTCCGATCACAGTCGGTGCGGTAGGTGTGGCCGCCTGGGGTTTCGCCTTCTGGCCATTACTCGGTTCCGGTTCGTGGTGGCTTGCTTTCCTGGGATTCGTCGGATGCTTTGCCTGCATTGCCGGAATGTACGGACCACTGGCGGGTTTCCTGTCGGAACTCTTTCCTCCCGAGGTGGGTTACTCCGGGGTCTCGTTCGGGTACCAGGTCTCTTTCGCGATCGCGGGCGGACTCACCCCCGTCGTCGCCGAGGCGAGCATCGGCGGGACCGACAACTGGCTACCGGTCGCCGTGATGATGGTGGTGGCGGGTGCGTGCACTGTTGCTGGAGTGGTGCTGAGTCGACGCCTCGGTCGCCAGAACCCGACCGCCACGTCCTCCCGCGAGGTCCGGGCCACAAGCAGAAAATAATCGGTGATCGTTGCTCCGCAACGTACTCCGTTCCAGTGATCGCCACACGTTGCGGATCTCTCGTGCACTGGAATACATCAACCGCGCCGCCTACTCCCACCCCGCTCTCGAGGCGCCGATCTACAGGCGTGAACGCAACCGACACCGAGACGACATCGACGTGGCACAGTGACTCGTGGACGTTATCGTCGCGACGCGGCGCGAGCGAGACGCCCCGAGGAGCGGTGATCTTCTCGATCTGGCGCTGAACACCGCGGACCGGGCGAGGGGTAAGCGGCTGTCCGATCAGAATATTCGCAATCAGATACTCACCTTCATGGTTGCGGGCCAGGAGACATCAGCCGGTGTGATGGCGTTTGCCCTGTACTTCCTGTCGACCTATTCGGACGTGGTCGAGCGGATCCGGGTCCACGCCACCGGCAACCGGCCGTGAAGTGAGTGGTTTCCGTCCACGGAAGTCCCCACAGGTCCATCGGACTGTTGTGGACTCTTCCACTCGGAAGTCCACCCACAGCCACACACGTCCACCCGAGTTCACTGACCGAGTTGAGGATGAGTTGTGACAACTCGTGACAGCGAGCCGAGTTTCGGGGCATTTCGCAGGTGCGTGGACGCCCATGGACCGTGGCGGACCTGCATGGACGTACGGAGGAAGTCGTGAAACGAGAGGTCAGATGAGGCTATTTCGGAGCATTTGTGCTGTTCAGAGGCATTTCAAGAGCCTCCTTTCGGGATTGAACCGAAGACCGCTCGCTTACAAGGCGAGTGCTCTACCACTGAGCTAAGGAGGCGTGCCCGGCGAACCGAGCGGCTCCATCATAACGAGAGCCCCTCCTGCCGGCGCCCGCCCACCCCGTCGGTTCCGGGGTCGGCGACGCTGACCCTGTTCCCGCCCTGTCGCTTCGCCTGGTACATGGCGGCGTCGGCGCGATCGAGCAGGCTGTTGAGCATCACGGCGGTGTCGCCGCGGGCCTGCGACAGGGGTAGGGAGGCCACCCCGATGGATGCGGAGATCGGTGTCGCGTCGTCGTCTCGATGGATGGCGTGCAGCAGCGCGCGGGCGACGGCCGGTCCCCTCGACTCGTCGCCGGCGACGACGACCAGGAACTCCTCGCCGCCGATGCGAGCGGAGACGGCGTCGAAGGACACCCGACCGATCCGGGCGGCAGCGCTGCGGAGGACGTCGTCGCCGATGGTGTGGCCGAAGCGGTCGTTGACGGACTTGAAGGCGTCGAGATCGAGGCAGACGGCGGACACGACGGTGGCGCCGTCGGCGGGTGCGAGTCGCGCGCTGCGGAGCATCGACTCGACGTCGACGAGCAACCCGCGTCTGTTCCGTAGACCGGTCAGCTGGTCGTAGAACGCGCGCGCCGCGTCGTCACGCAGTGCGGTGAAGAACAGGTGATTGAGCGACGACGCAGCGAAGAGGACGACGAGGACGGTGACCAGGGTCGACACGGCAGCGGACACCTCCACCGACGTGGTGGTCACCAGTCGGAGGAACAGCAGCCCGGCGACGCCGATGGCCCAGGCCTCGTGGCAGACGAAGACGCGCACGCCGTGGAACGCATTGGCGTAGTTCCCCACCGTCACCAACAGCGCGGCGGAGATGACGACGATCTGGGACGGCGGCAACGCGAACAGCACCGCGGCGATGGTGACGTCGCCGATGATGACGAAGCGCAGCGACCACGTCCGGGAGAGGAAGTGGCCGCGACCCCACATCAGACCGAGCGCGATGGAGACGACGGTGGCCACGGCGAACACCCACCCGGATGCGCCGAGTCCGGCGTCACGGGCTGTGACCAGATCCGCGACCGTCTTCACTGCGAGCAGGAAGCAGGCCGCGCTGATGAAGTACGGCGCCGACCTCAGGTAGGCGTGGGTCCGGTGGTAATTGGCGACCCACGCGTAGTCGATGTCGGACGACCACCATTCGCGGAGAACACGCACTCGAGCCAGCCTTGCATCGAAACGGACAACAGTGTCGACGGTGGTCCCCACACCGTCGTCGACCGCAATGGTAGGCACACGATCCCCGGTCGACACGGTCATTGCGGGAACAGAGCCCGAAAAAGACCGACCGAACGAGGTATAGGACGGTTTCCGGTCGTCAGAGGCAGTGCGCGTCGTCGCCCGTCGCGACGGCTGCGCGATGCCCACCGCACCGTTTCGCCTCGTACATGGCTCGATCAGCAGAGGCGAGAACCGTGTCCAGAAGGTCACGCACATCGACGCGTCCGAACGGCACGGGGACGCTGGACACACCGACGGACGCAGTGACGGGGGTGGGATCGTCGGGGCGGTGAATGGCGTCAAGAAGGGCGTTCGCCATCTCCGGCGCGGGGTCACCCACACCGACGACCACGAGGGCGAACTCCTCCCCGCCCGTCCGCGCGCTGACGGCGTCCCCGGCGACCGCGGCGATCCGACCGGCGGCGCGTCTGAGGACCTCGTCGCCGGCCGCGTGGCCGTGCCGATCATTGACGGACTTGAACGCGTCGAGATCGATGCACAGGATCGACATGGTGACCGGCACGCCGGCGGCGTCACGGATCTGCTTCTCCACGTCGACGAGCAGGCCCAGACGATTGCGCAGCCCGGTGAGCTGATCGTGATGGGCCCGCACCGCGTCGTCGCGAAGCTGGGTGAAGAAGACGTGGTTCAGCGTGGATCCGCCGTACACGACGAACGCGACGACCACCGCGGTCGCGGCCACGACGACCAGGCTCTCGGACCCCACGGCGAGCGCTCGCAGCACCAGCGCCGTCGTCACCCCGAGGACGAGGATGCTGTGCGCGAGGTACATGCGCAGGCCGTGGAACGCGCTCGCGTAGTTACCCACCGCGAGCAACAGCACGCTCTGAACGACGATCACCGACGACGGGGGCAGCACCACCAGCGGGGCGAGGACGACGATGTCGGCGACGGCCACGAACGCGACCGATCCGTAGCGACCCGGCATTCGTCCGCGGAGCCACCACAGCGCGAGAGCGGCGGTGACCGCTGCGGACACGAGGAGAACCGTCGGACGGAACCCGGCACCTCGGACGGTGGCCAGATCCGCACCGGTCTTCACGAGAAGCAGGACGCATGCGAACGCTATGAGGTACGGCGCTCGCCGGATCGCGGTGCCGTGGCGGTGGTACGCCACGACGCTCTCGTAGTCGACGTCGGCCGCCGGGATTCCGGGGAGCACGCGCACGGTGGGGCCGTCCTTGCAGTGTCGGACGTCGTCGCCCCCCGACGGTCGACGTGGTTCCAGCACTGTGCCACGAGTGGGCGCATCCGGACGCCGAAAACGGTGTGCGGGCGTGAGCCGCCTCGGTCAGGGAACACCCGGGTGGACCCGGTACCTTCGTCGGGACAACCGGACACCAGAGCGGACCGAGAGAAGGAATGACCTACCTGCAGGGCTTCGCGTCGACGTTACGACGCATGACAGGCGAGCGACGCGCCATCGTCGACACCCCGGCGGGTGCACCCAGTCCGCTCCAGCCCATCGACCTCACCGACGACGCCAGCGTGTCGGAGGTGCTCGACCTCGCGGTGCGTGTCGGTGAGGTGACCCTGGCCGCCGGGACCGGTGCCATCGACACCGCCAACCAGGTGCAGTTCATCGCCTCGACGTACGGCCTGGCCCGGTGCGACGTGGACGTCACCTACAACTCGATCGTCATCAGCGCCTACCGCGGCCCGACCCTCCCCCCGGCAAGCACGATGCGCATCGTGCACTACCGGTCCATGGACTTCACGCGCCTGGCCGACGTGGACGCTCTCGCCCGCAAGATCCGCCTGGAGGTGCCGACACCGGCGGTCGCGTTGGCGGAGCTGAAGGAGGTCACCCGCGCACCGCACCCCTACAACCGGTGGATCGCCACCCTGGCGTGGGCGGGCATGGCCGCGGCGATCTCGGTGCTGCTCGGCGGCGGTGTGCTGGTGGCCGCCGTGAGCTTCCTGTCGACGATGGTGATCGACCGCGTCGGCCGAGTGCTGAACCGTGCCGGTCTGCCCTTCTTCTTCCAGCAGGTGGTCGGCGGTTTCATCGCGTCGGCGCCCGCCATCACGCTGTACAACTTCCAGGAACAACTGGGCATCTCGATCCTGCCGTCCCAGGTCATCGCGGCCGGCGTGACAGTGCTGTTGTCGGGGCTGTCGCTGGTCGGCTCGGTGCAGGACGCCATCACGGGCGCCCCGATCACCGCCGCGGCCCGCTTCTTCGAACTGCTGATGATGACGGGCGGCATCATCGCGGGCGTGGCGACCACCCTGCGACTGGCGGCGCTGCTGGGCGCGGAGCTGCCGGTCATGAGCAACGTCGCGCCTCCGGACCTCGCCCAGGTGCCCACCAAGGTGCTTGCCGGCGCCTTCGCGGCCCTCTTCTACGCACTGGCCTGCTACGCGGAGCGCCGAGGTCTCACGGCGGCGTTCGCCGGTGGTTTCGCCGGTGCGCTGGTGTTCCTCATCGCGCAGCAGGTCGGCTTCGGGCCGGTGCTCTCGTCCGCGATCGCCGCGACGGTGGTCGGCTTCGCCGGTGGTCTCATGGCTCGCCGCGCCCTGATTCCGCCGCTGATCGTCGCGGTCGCCGGTATCACCCCGCTGTTGCCGGGTCTGTCGGTGTACCGCGGCCTTTTCGCCCTGCTCAACGATCAGACGTTGCTGGGCCTCAGCGCACTGCTGGCGGCGGTGGGCACGGGCGGCGCACTGGCCGGCGGCGTCACGCTGGGCGAATGGGGTGCGCGCACACTGCGCCGCCCCCGCATAGTCGAACGCACCGAGTCCCTGCGTCGACCCATCATGAGACTGGGCCGCGCGGACTCGGTGCGCTCGAAGCTTCCGGTCAGGTCGCGGAGACGGTCCGCGGCGCGCTGGAAGTAGAGATCAGGAGGGATTCTCGACGCGGTGACGACCCGCGGCGTCCTCTTCCATGGCCTCGCGGAGACTGCGGGGACGCATGTCGGTCCAGTTCTTCTCGACGTACTCCAGGCACGCTGCCCGGCTCTCCTCGCCGAACACGACGCGCCATCCCTGGGGCACCTCGGCGAAGGTGGGCCACAACGAGTGCTGATCCTCGTCGTTGACCAACACGTAGAAGCGTCCGTCTTCGTCGTCGAACGGGTTGGTGCTCATCTTGCCTCGCTCACTGCAAACGTCGATGCCGGGCGTTCCCGGCGGGCCTTGTCGGTCTCGGCGCGGGTCGCCGCGCCTGTGGAACCGGTGTCGACCCTAGCAAGGACCGCGCCACCGGCACGCCTCGCAACGATGGAGTTCAGGATTTCTCCGGATCTGATCGCGACATTCGAGAGCAACGACGACGTGATGCCGTGCGTGGTCTCGGTGCCGCCCTGCAGGTAGACACCGGGTGCACCGGCGGTGTCGGCCTCCGGTGTCGCCAGCAGGCGATAGTCGCGTGTGACGACGCGGGGGCCGCCGTCCTCGGGCGCCAGTTCGCCGAGGAGCGGGCGCAGAGGCGCGGGCCGGAAGCCGGTCGCGAGCACGAGCGCGTCGCAGTCGAGGGTGTCGGCGATGCCGTCGATGCTGTCCCGGATGGTCACCTCGATGCCGTCGGCCGTCTCGACCACGCCGTCGATGGTGGACGCGCGGCGCATGAACAGCCGGCGGTGACCGCTGACGCGCTCCGCGTACTCTGCGCGGTAGAGCTCCTCGATCAGCTCGATGTCGACGACCGAGTAGTTGGTGCTGCGGTGCAGCGCGATGAGCCGCTCCCGCTCGAGGGCCGGTGCCCGGTGCAGTTCGTCGACCGCGGACGGATCGAAGATGCGGTTGGCGTAGGGGCTGTCGTCGGCGGGGCTGTAGCCGTACCGCGCGAAGACGCTGTGGACCTCGGCGTGCGGGTAGTGACCGTGCAGGTACTGCACCACCTCGGCCGCCGACTGGCCGGCGCCCAGCACCACGAACCGTCCGTGGGTCGGCTTCGGCAGCTCGGCCATACGTGGCAGGAAGTCGTGGTTGTGGAAGCACCGTGCGGACAGCGATGCCCACTCGGGGACCCGCTGGGTCAACCCGGCGCCGACGGAGACGTTGCGGGTGCGCACGACTGTGCCGTCGTCGCACCGGACGGTCAGGACGTCGCCGTCCTGCGTGATGTCCGTGACCGACGTACTGAAGCGGACGTCGGCGTCGACCCGGTCGGCAGCCCAGGACAGGTAGTCGTGGAACTCGTGCCGCGTCGGGAAGAACGTCTGGTGATTGACGAAGTCCACCAGCCGGTCGCGTTCGTACAGGTAGTTGAAGAAGGTGAACCCGCTCCGCGGATTGCGGAACGTGACCAGGTCCTTCGGGAACGCGATCTGCATCGTCGCGCCGTCGAGCAGCATGCCGGGATGCCACCCGAAGCTCTCCTGACGTTCCACGAACACCGCCCGGACGCGCTCGTGCTCCGCGCACGTCTCGTTGTGTTCCTCGATCGCGATCGCCAGCGCGAGATTCGCAGGTCCGAAACCGACACCCACGACGTCGAGTACTTCTGGACTGCTCATGCTTCTCCCACCCGTTCCGTCCCGGATCGGATCGTCGCGTGGACGTCGGGACCGTCGGTCAGCTTAGCCTAGCCTTTGCTGGTCCACTAGCCCTCGACGACCGATCGCAGGTGCAGAGTGAGCCGTTCCACGAACCGACCGATCGCCCCGCGATCGGCGCCCGCAGCGAACTGCAGCTGCGCGAAAAGTGCAGCGTCGTGGTCCGATTCGCTCTCGTGGACGCTCAGCGTCAGGTCAGCCCACGGTCGACCGACGGGTACCGGCAGGAGTGCCGCGCCGGCGTCGCCGAGATCTGCGACGTGGTGGTGCACCACCAGGAACTGCGGACGGTACATCTCGCGCACGCCGGCGCCCTCGACGATGTCGACATAGGAAGGACCGGAACGGCTCAACGCCGCGACGGTCTCCGCCTGCACCCGACGAGCCACCGTCGCCAGATCGGATCCTGTTCGCGTGCGGATCGGCACGACGTCGGCGAACGCACCCACCATGGCGTGCGTGCTCTCGTCGTCGCGGCCGGCGACCATCGTGGCGATCGCCAGGTCCTCACCCGCACCGAGGTCGGTGAGAGCGAACGCGAAGGCAGCGTGCAGAACCGACACGAGACCCGCACCCTCGATGCTGCGTAGCGCTCGCACCACGTCGACATCGATGTCGATCGCGACGGCGTCGAATCCGGACTCACCCAGTGCGATCGGAAGACTCACTCGACTCGGCACACCGTCCAGGGTCTCGCGCCACGATGTGATCGCCGAGTCGTCGGCCTCCCGTCGGGCGACGGCCCAGCGCGCGACGTCGCTGTACCGCAGCGGTAGCGGCGTGAACTCCGGCGCCTGGGTACCGGAGCGCGCCTGCGCAGCGTGCATCAGATCGGTGAGCAACGGGACGACCGACCACTCGTCGACGGCCCAGTAGTGCATGACCAGGAGAACTATTCTTTCCCTGGAATCGTTCTGTAGCAGCATGATTCTCAGACCGGGTCGCTGCGTCAGATCCAGGGGTTCCTGTGCGATCTCGTAGGCGCGGCGGCGGATGTCGTCTGTCCCGACGTCGACGGTCTCGAGCGCCACCGGATCGCCGAGGGCGGACCCCTCACCCGGCACCAGAACCGAGTGCAGCGGTTCGTGCCGCTCTGCGACATCGCCGACCGCGGCGGCGAGCACCGCGGTGTCCACGTCGGGCAGCTCGAGAACCAGAGCGTGGTCGGCCTGCACCACGTGCCCGTTCTGCAGCCTGGTCTCCTGCATCGGACTCAGCGGCACCACGTCGGGCCTGTCCGGGTGCGCGGTCAGGTGCGGTCCCTCGTGTCCACCGCGATCGGCGAGTCGCTCCGCCAAGGCGCGGACGGTCGACGCCTCGAAGACGTCGCGCACCGAGATGTCGACGTCGAGTTCGGCGCGGACGGCCGACACCCACTGCATCGCGGCCATCGAATGACCGCCGAGAGCGAAGAAGTCGTCGTCCGTCCCCAGCTCGTCCAGGCCCAGAACCGCTGCGGCACTGCGCACCAGCGCACGCTCGACGTCCGTGGTGGGAGCGCGGCCGCCGACCACCGACGACCACTCCGGCTGCGGCAACGCAGCTCGGTCCAACTTGCCGTTGGGTGTCAACGGCAACGTCCCGTCGACCACCACGACGAGAGTGGGCACCATGTAGTCCGGCAGCACCGTCGCCGCGTGCGTCCGCACCGCGGCCCCCGTGAGGTCGTCACGCCCGGTGACGTATCCGACGAGTCGGCTCACCTCGGACGACTCGTGCACGACGACGGCGGTCTGATCGACACCGTCGAACGACGCCATCGCGGCCATGATCTCGCCCGGCTCGATCCGGAACCCCCGCACCTTGATCTGGTCGTCGACGCGCCCCAGGAAGTCGAGATTGCCGTCGGCACGCCAGCGTGCCCGGTCGCCGGTGCGGTACATCCTGCCGCCGGGAGCGGCGACATCGGGCACGAAGCGGTGGGCACTGAGCCCCGGCTGCCCGAGGTACCCGCGCGCCAGCCCGCGGCCGGCGATGTACAGCTCCCCCGACACCCCGACCGGGACGGGCCGCAGCCGATCGTCGAGCACGTACGCCCGCTCGTTGGGGTCGGGCACGCCGATGGGCACGGACGACGTCCAGCCCGGACGGGCCTGCCACAGAGTGTTGTTGACCGTCGCCTCGGTCAGTCCGTACGCCGCGAGCAGGTTCAGATGCTCGGACCAGGCGGAGATCACCGCGGGCGGCACCGTCTCGGTACCGACGAGCACGGTGCACCCCTCGGGCAGTGCACATCCCGGCGGGAGCGCCGCCATGAGCGACGGCGGGATGATCGCGTGGGTCACCCCGTGCTCGGCGCAGAAGTCGGTGAGCTCGGGACCCGCCACACGCGCATCGTCGGGCACGATCACCAGTCGCGATCCCGTGCACAGGGCCATGGCGAGTTCGAAGACCGCGACGTCGAAGCCGACCGACGCGAACTGCAGGACCACCGATCCGGTGGTGAGTCGCATGCGGTCCTCCGCCGTGGCCACGAGTGACGAGATGCCCTCGTGCGGCACCACGACACCCTTGGGGCGGCCGGTCGAACCGGACGTGTAGATGACGTACGCCGCGAGTTCGAGCGAAGCCGGTCGCACGAGCTCGACACCGGTCGACGGCGGGATGTCCTCCACGAGGACGTGTTCGGCCGCCGACGGCACCTGCGCGGTGGCCGCGGCCGACGTCAGGGCGAGGGTCGCCCCGGAATCGGTGACCATGTACTCGAGCCGGTCCGCAGGATGCTTCAGGTCGAGCGGGAGATACGCCGCGCCCACCGCGAGGACCCCCATGGTCGCCGCGATGGTCCACACCGACCGCGGCACCGCGACCGCGACCACGGCCTCGGGACCGACACCGCGCCGCTGCAACTCCGCGGCGATGTCGAGGACGTGCTCGTGCAGATCCGCGTACGTCCACGTCGTGGTCTCGTCCACCACAGCGATCGCGTCCGGAGTCGTCTCGACCCACCGCAGGTACGACTCGAACAGCGACTCCTCGGGCACCGCACGGGCGGTGTCGTTGAAGCGCCGGAGGACGTCGTCGCGCTCGGTGGGCAGGAAGATGTCGACGTCGTCGACCACCGCCGTGGCGTCGGTCGCCAGTGCGTCGAGCACCGCGAGCTGACGTGCTGTGACGGCCTCGGCGGTCGACGCGTCGAAGAGATCCTCGGCGTACTCGAGCTCGAGCACCAGGCGGTCGGAGGTGAGATCCTCGGTGTAGTTGAACACCAGGTCGAACTTCGCCGGCGTCATCAGCGCCGCGTCACCGTCGCCGAGCGGACCGGTGTGATGGCTGATCATGACCTGGAACAGCGGGTTCCGCGACAGGCTGCGCTCGGGAGCGACCCGCGCCACCACTGCGTCGAACGGCACATCCGCGTGCGCGAAGGCCTCGAGGTCGACGCTGCGCGCCTCCTCCACCGCCCGCTGCAGCGTGGAGCGGCCGTCGACCGCGGTGCGCAGAACCAGCGTGTTGACGAAGAACCCGACGAGCTGGTCGAGCCCCTCCTCACCGCGCCCGGCCACCGGGGCGCCGAGCACGATGTCGTCGGACCCGGTGATCCGGTGCAGCAGCACGGCAGACGCCGCGTGCAGGGTCATGAAGACACTCGCGTCGAGACTCCGCGCGAGTGTCCGCAGGGCGCGCACGGTCTCGGGATCGACGGTGCGACGCACCACCGATCCGCGATGACTCGGCCGCGGCGGACGCGGCCGGTCGGTCGCGAGTTCGATCTCGTCGGGAGCGCCGGCCAGGGCGGACTGCCAGTACGCGAGCTGACGCCCCGCGAGCGACTCCGGATCTGCGGCGTCGCCGAGCAGATCGGCCTGCCACAGCGTGTAGTCCGCGTACTGCACGGGCAGCGGAGGACGGGCATCCGTGTCACCGGACAGTCGCGCGGCGTAGGCCGCCATCAGGTCGGCCAGCAGTGGCCGGTCCGACCACTCGTCGGTCGTGATGTGGTGCAGGACGAGCACGACGACGCACGAGGTGTCCTCGTTCCGGATCAGCGCCGCACGGATAGGGATCTCCCGGCGCAGATCGAACGGCCGCGCCGTCATCTCGGCGACCACGGCGGCGGCATCGCCTTCGTGAACCGAGTACTCCGGTGACGCGTCCGTCAGAACGTGCTGCGCCAGAACGCCGTCCGCATCGCCGAAGACGGTGCGGAGCGACTCGTGCCGTTCGACGACGTCGGCGAGGGCGAGCCGGAACGCATCCTCGTCCAGCTGCTCGGGGAGCGGCAGCACGATCGGAAAGTTGTAGGCGGCCGAGTCCGGATTAAGCTGATGCAGAAGCCAGAGCCGTTGCTGCGCAGCCGACATGGGCACGACATCCGGCCGGTCGTACCGACGCAGAGCCGGCCGCGCGTCATCGCCTCGCGATCCGACTAGCGCGGCGAGACCCGCCACGGTCGGCGCGGCGAACAGATCGCGCACACTCAGCTCGGTGCCGAGCGCGGTCCGTGCACGGCCGACGACGCGAGTCGCCAGAAGTGAATGGCCACCGAGATCGAAGAAGTCGTCGTGGATCCCGGTGCCGCGGCGGCCGAGCACGTCGTCGAACACGTTGCACAGCAGCCGTTCGACCTCGGTCCGCGGCGGCACAGCGTCGACGGCACTCTCGTCCGGCGCCGGCAGTGCGGCGACGTCGAGCTTGCCGTTGACGGTCATCGGGAAGGACGAGACGAGCACGACGGTGGGCACCATGTAGTCCGGCAGGACCACGGCGCAGGCCGCCCGTACCGATTCGGCATCCGCGTCGGTGTCGACGTAGGCGATCAACCGGGCCAGCCCGCCCGGCCCCGTCGAGGTGACGACCGCGGCGCGGCGGACGCCGGCCACCGACGACACGACCGAGGCGACCTCACCGAGTTCCACCCGGTGACCGCGGATCTTGACCTGATCGTCGGTGCGGCCGAGGTAGTCGATCAGTCCCGTTCCGACGCGGCGACGCACGAGGTCACCCGTGCGGTACATGCGCTCCCCCGTCCCGAAGGGGTTGGCGACGAAGCGGTCCGCCGTGAGGCCGAACCGTCCCGCGTAGCCACGGGCGAGTCCGGCTCCGGCGATGTACAACTCGCCGGCCACGCCGTCCGGTACGGGCCGCAGCCAGCCGTCCAGCACGTGCGCCTCGGTGGCGCGGATGGGCAACCCGACCGTCGGCGTCTCGCTCTCGTCGGTACCCGCGCCGAGGGTGTTGATCGTGTACTCGGTGGGGCCGTACAGGTTGTAGCCGAGCACGCCGTCGGTGGATCGCAGCGCGGACCACACGTCGTCGCCGACGGCTTCACCGCCCAGCAGGACGAGCGCCGGTCGATGCCCGTCGAGCAGACCTGTCTCGAGGAGGAGGGATGCGTACGTGGGGGTCACATTGATGACGTCGATGCGCTCCTCGTCGATGTAGCGGACCAGGGCATCGGCGTCGCGGCGCAGCACCTCGTCGGCGACGTGCACCTCGTGACCCTCGACGAGCCACAGGAGTTCTTCCCACGACATGTCGAACGCGAACGACACCGTGTGTGCGATCCGCAGTGTCCGACCGTGTGCCGCATCCACCACCGGGTCGAAGATGGCGGACCGGTGGTTCAGCTGCATGTTGGTCAGTCCGCGGTACGGCGTGACGACGCCCTTGGGCGTCCCGGTCGACCCGGACGTGTAGATCACGTAGGCCGGGTGATCGAGCCGATGCGGCGTTCCGGGCGCGAACGCCCCCAGTTCGGCTGCGGTGAGCGGTGACTCGTCGTGGAGTGGTTCGAGCACGACGATGCCGTCGCGTCCGCTCAGTCGGCGACCGACCGCCTCCGTGGTCACGGTGCACAGCGGACGAGCGTCGTCGAGCAGAGCATGGATACGGGCATCGGGGTGATCGAGTTCGAGGGGTAGATAGGCCGCGCCGGTGCGCAACACGGCGAACAGCGCGACCACCATGTCGAGACCGCGAGGCAACGCGAGAGCCACCACGGTCTCCGGTCCCGCACCGCGGCCCAGCAGGACGCGCGCCAGACCTTCCACCCGGCCGGCCAACCCGGCGTAGGTGAGGTGCTCGGACCCGGCGACGAGTGCGATCGCGTCGGGATCCTTCTGCGCTGTGCGGAGCAGCATCTCGGTCACGGTGAGATCGGGAACCTCGTCGACCTGTCGGTCGAGGCGTGGCAGCGCCGGCAGAACCGAACGCGACCCCTCGGTCGCGAATCCGGCCACCAGGCGGGTGAACTCGTCCGCGATCAGGTCGACGCGCTCGACGTCGATCGCCTCCGGCCGGTACTCGACCGTCACGGCGATCCGAGCACCCGGCGTGACGACGACGGTGAGCGGATAGTTCGTGTGGTCGATGCTGTCGGTGCCCGCGACACCGTGCGCCGCGTTCAGGGACGCCGCCGAGTCCTCGGAGACGAAGTTCTGCACCACGCAGAGCGTGTCGAACAGAGTGCGGTGCGGCGACACCTCGATGATCTCGGCGAGACCGAGGTGATCGAACTCCATCGCCTCCACGCGGTCGCCCTGGACACGGCGGACCAGGGCGTCGACGTTCTCGCGGGGATCGAGCACGGTACGGACGGGCACCGTCGACAGGAACATCCCTGGTGCGGTGTCGAGTCCCTCGACCTCGGGCGGTCGGCCCGCGACCGTGATGCCGAAGACCACGTCGGTGCGGCCGGTGGCCGACGAGATCGCCAGTGCCAGAGCGGCGGTGACCACGGCGTTGAGCGTGACACCGCGCTGACGGGTGGCGGCGACGAGCGCGGCCGTCGTCGACGCATCGAGCTCGTCGCGTCGACGCAACGGGATACCGACCGGCGGCGCGGCGCGGTGCGCCACCAGCGTCGGCTCGTCGAGACCGGCCATCGCCGTCGCCCACGCGGTGCGGGCCGCGACGCGGTCGCGTTCCGCGAGCCACGTCAGGTACCGCTCGAACGCGGTGTCCGCCGGCGCGGGCAGCCCCGGATTCTCGTAGCGGGCGAGCAACTCTCCCACCACCACACCGTTGGACCAGCCGTCCCAGACGAGGAACTGCCGGTTGATCACCAGGCGATCGCGCCCACCGTCGAGATGCAGCACGAGCACCCGCCACAGCGGTGGTGTCGACAGGTCGAACGGGGTGTCGCGGTCCTCCTGCATCCACCGCTCGGCCTCGTCGTCGTCTCCGGCGTGTGCCTCGCGGACGGGCACCTCGCACGACGACGACACGACCTGCACCGGCACACCGGCGGCCGTCTGCGTGAACCCTGCGCGCAGCTGTGGGTGGCGGCGCTGCAGCCCGGCGAGGGCACTACGCAGCCGATCGAGATCGAGGCGGTGATCGAAGTCCAGCGCGAACTGCGCCGTGTAGATGTCGCGCTCCCCCGCGGACAGGCTCTCGAAGACCAGTCCCTCCTGCAGAGGAGTCAACGGCCACACGGTCTCGACGGATCCCTGTGCGGTCAGCGCCGTCAGCTCGTCGGGAGTGAGGTCGACGAGAGGGACGTCCGACGGCGTGAGGATCGGCGGTCCGTCGTGTGTGCGGGCGGCCTCCGCGAGATCTCCGAGCGCCGTGCGGAACTCGTCGGTGAGCGAGGTGACCGCCTCGGACGACAGGTGCGCGGACGACCAGGCGAACTGGGCCGAGAGGGTCGGCTGTGCACCGTCCGTCACGTGCGCGTTGATCACCAGACGGTAGGGACCGCCCATGTCGGCATCGGGATCGGTACGCACGGTCTCCGGAGCCCTGTCGAACGGGGCCGACCCGGCGGCCGGCACCCGGCCCAAGTAGTTCAGCAGGATCTGCGACTGCTCACCACGTGCGAGAAGGGCTGCGGTGCGGGCGTTCCCGTAGCGCAGGAGCCCGTAGCCGAGGCCACCGTCGGGCGCCGCACGCAGGGCCTCCTTCGTCTCCGCGAGCACCGTGACGGGATCGGTTCCCGGCCGCAGCCGGACCGGAGCGATGGACGTGAACCACCCCGTGGTGCGCGAGAGATCCGCCGCATCCGACCGACCGTGGCGCTCGAGGTCGACCAGTACGTCGCGGTCGACGGACCACCGGGTGAGGGCGAGCCGGAGCGCTGCGGCGACGACGTCGGTCACATCGCCGCGCACGAGAGCGGGCACACTGCCGAGCACCTCGGCGGTGACCTCGGACGACACGTCGACGGTGCGGACGTCGCCCTGACCGACCACGGCGTGGTCGGTGTCTCTCGGTGTCTGCGGGAAGACCGGAGGTCGGCCGGTGATGAGCGCGCCGCCCGGAACGGTGACGGCGATCCAGTGGTCCAGTTCCGCGAGACGAGCGGGGCTGTGGGCACTCTCGTCGAGCAGGCGCCCGTACTCCCGCAGCGAGGTCCGCACGCGGTCCAACGTCGGGGTCTGGCCGCTGTCGTGCGCAATCCACGCCAGTGCGAGGTCCTCGACGAGGATGCCCCACGAGACCCCGTCGACGACGAGGTGATGCGCGACGAGCAGTAGCCGGCCGGGCTCGGAGCCACGGTCGAACCACACGACCTCGAGCACGGCGCCGGCCTCGGGAGCCAGACGGTCGGTGGCGGCATCGGATTCGCGCGCGACGAGGTCGGCGAACGCAGACTCGTCGAGATCGACCGCGTGGACGCGGTGCACGGTGACCGAGGCGTCGGGGCGCACCGCGGTGGTCCAGACACCGCGGAGGTGACGGGTCAGGACGAGGCGCAGGCTGTCGTGATGCTGCACCAGCGCATCGACGGTGCGCTGCGGCGTTGTCTTGTCGACCGGAGCCGGAACCACCAGCAACAGTGACTGGTTGAAGCGATCGGTGCTACCGGACCACTCGGACAGTCGGTGCACCACGGGGAGCGGGCGCACCTCCCCGACACCGGACTCCGCGACCGTGGCGGCCTGCGGAGACTCGACCCGTGCGACCTCCGCGAGCGCACGCGGAGTGCGCTTCTCGAAGACGTCGCGGGCGCTGATCTCGAGACCGCTGCCCCGCGCCAGGTTCACGAGCCGGATGGCCAGGATGCTGTCGCCGCCGCGGGCGAAGAAGTCGTCGTCCTCACCGACCGCCGCTCCACCGAGAACGGTGTGGAAGTGGGTGCACAGCAGCGCGACCGGACCCGACCCCGTCTCCGTGGTGGTGGGAGTGTCCGCGCGTACGGCGGCCAGCAGCGCTGCCCGGTCGAGCTTGCCGCTGGGGCCGGTCGGCAGATCAGCCACCACGGACAGCGTCGTCGGCACCATGTGCTCGGGCAGACGGTCGGCCAGGTACGACCGCAGTGCGGCCTCGTCCACCGACCCCACCACGAAGGCGGCGATCTGCGCGGTCCCGCGGTCGGTGCGCACCACCGTGGCGGCCCGGTCGACGGACGGATGCGAGCGCAGCGCCGCGTCGATCTCACCGAGCTCGATACGGAAGCCCCGCACTTTGACCTGGGTGTCGGCGCGACCGAGGTAGTCCAGCGCCCCGTCGCGCCACCGCACGATGTCGCCGGTGCGGTAGAGCCTCTCCCCGTCCGGCCCGGCGACGAACCTGGTGGAGGTGAGACCGGGGCGGCGAAGATACCCGCGCGCCAGCTGCGGACCCGCCAGGTACAGCTCGCCCGGCACGTCCGGTCCCACCGGCGACAGCCACCCGTCGAGTACGCGGAACCCGACGGCGGGCAGCGCAGATCCGATGGGCACAGCGTCGCCGGGGTGGTTCTGCACGCCCTGTGCGGCGGTGACGTCGACGGCCGCCTCGGTCGGGCCGTAGAGGTTGTCCAGGCGCACGTGTGGAAGCAGCGCGCCGACGCGGCGCGCGGACTCTGCGGACAATGCCTCACCGCTGCAGACGATCACGCGCAGCGACGTGCACGTCGCGACGTCCGGATCGGTGAGGAACGCGTCGAGCATCGAGGGGACGAAGTGCACCCAGGTGATCTGCTGCGCGCGGATCACCTCGACGAGACGGGCGGTGTCGCGGTGCGCATCCGGGTCCGCGAGCACGAGCGTCGCTCCGGACACCAGCGGTCCGAAGAACTCGCTGACCGAGACGTCGAAACTGGAGGGCGTCTTCTGCAGCACTCGGGTGCCCACGGCGAGCGGAGTGTGATCGCGCATCCACTCGAGGCGGGGCACGATGGCGCTGTGCGGCACCACCACTCCCTTGGGACGGCCGGTCGATCCCGAGGTGTAGATGACGTACGCGGCGTCGGCTGGGGCGGGCCCGGGTGCTGCCGTCGGCTCGGCCTCGAACGGTGCGAGATCGCCGTCGATCACCGCGGCGGGATGCGCGTCCTCGATCATGAAGGCCAGACGCTCGGCCGGGTACCCCGGATCGAGCGGCAGGTACGCCGCGCCCGACCGGACGACCGCGAGCAGTGCGACCACCAGATCGATCGAGCGCGGAAGTGCCACCGCCACCACCGATCCCGGACCGGCGCCACGCTCGCGAAGACCGGCGGCGACCCGCTCGGCGCGCAAGTGCAGCTCGGCGTAGGTGAGGGACTCCTCGCCGTGGACGAGGGCGACGCCGTTCGGGGTGGTCCGGCGCTGCACCTCGAGGAGATCCACCAGGGTGGTCGAACTGTCGGACGAGGGCGCGTCGACGACCGCCGGACGGTCCGTCGGCATCACGGCGGACACCAGGGTGTCGGCCGGTGCGGTCGCGACCGCGACGACGGTGTCCAGCATCGACTGCGCCATCGCTGCCGAGACCAGCGCCGCGTCGTACTTCAGCTCCAGCGTCAACCGATCACCCGGAATCACCATGAGCGTCAACGGGTACGGCGAGTTCTCCTCGACCCGAATACCCGTCAACGCGATGGTGCCGGACGGATCGGCGATGGCGGTGTCGCCCAACGGGTAGTTCTCCACCACGACCAGCGAGTCGAACAACGAGTCCACCCCCGCGACACGACGCAGCGTCGGCACGCCGACATGGTGGTGATCGAGCAGATCGGCCTGCTCCTGCTGCCAGCGCTGTACCGCGGAGGCGACGGTGTCGTCCGCTCGCAGTCTCCATCGTGCCGGGATGGTGTCGATGAAGAGCCCCACCATGGACTCGATACCGGCGACCGGTGCCGACCGTCCGGACACCGTCGACCCGAACACGACGTCGCGTCGACCGGTGGCGCGTGCGAGCGCGAGACCCCAGGCTCCGTGCAGCAGGGAACCCTGCGTCACCGCGGCATCGCGCGCACGTCCCGACACCACGGCGGTGACGTCGGAGGAGAGGTCGACCCGCACGGATGCGGTACCGCTGCCGGCGGCGCCGAACGCCGGGACGGGTACCGACTCGCGGACACCCGCGAGTGCGGCGCGCCAGACCCGTGCCGACGCGTCGATGTCGCGCTCGGCGAGGTGGCGGACCCACGCCGCGGGCGCGGTGACCGCCGGAAGAGCCGGAGTGTCCCCGTAGTGAGCAAGCATCTCGCGCAGCATGATCGGGATCGACCACCCGTCCGCGACGATGTGGTGGATCGACTGCACGAGAGACGAGCGGGTCTCGTCGTGGCGGACGAGGGTGTAGCGCACCAGCGGAGCGGTGCCCAGATCCATGCCGGCGCCGGCGTGATCGGCCAGCACCTCGTCGACAGTGCTGTCGGACACGGTGAACGGGACATCGACGGTGCGATGCACCACCTGGACCACGCGCCCGTCGGCGAGGGGTCGGAAGCTGGTGCGCAGCGATGCGTGTCGAGCCACCACGTGCTCGAGCGCGGTGCGGAGCACGGCACTGTCGACGGGGCCACCGATCTCGACCACCTGGCCCACGACGTACGGGTCCGTGTCTCCGAAAGTGCTGTGGAAGTAGATGCCGTCCTGCACCGCGGTGAGGGGCAGGACGTCCTCGACGTCGTCCGGGAGCGCCGCGACGTCGTCCGCGCCGAGAGCGGCGAGCGGGAAGTCTGCGGAGGTGCGGCGAGCGCTCGACGCAGATCCGGCGACGCGGTCGAGTGCGGCGGTCCACGCATCCACGATGCTGTCGTCCACCACACCCGGCACCCAGCGCAGGGTCGAGACGAGCTGTCCCCCGGTCTCGATCACGTCGATCGTCAGCGCGTGCGCCGCAGGCTGATCAGGATCGGAGCCCCCGGTGACGGACACCCCCACGTCGGTACTGCGGCCGAGGTAGTTGAGCAGGACGCTCGGCGCCGCGGCCTCCGCCAGAGCGGGCTCGCGGCGCAGGTACCGCAGTGCGCCGTATCCGACGCCGGACGCAGGTGCCGAGCGCAGCGAGTCCCGAATCTGCAGCAGAACATCGGCGTCCGGGTCCGGACCGGTCGGCAGTGCAACGGGACGGACGGTCGTGAACCACCCGACGGTGCGCGTCAGATCGACCCCAGCAGCCTCGACCCCCGCAGCCTCGACGACCTCGACGTCGCGGCCGTGTCCCTCCACGTCCACGACGACCGACGGCGCCGAGTACCCGTCCCACGACGCGAGGGTGCGGGCGAGTGCTACGAGGAGCACCTCGGTGGGCCCGGTGCGGTAGGCGGTGGCGACGTCGGTCAGCAGTGCCGCCGTGACGTCGGCGGGGGTGGTGACCGTGTGCGTCGCCGACAGTCGATCGGCCGCGGTGAGTGTGCGAGCACCGACGGTGTCGCTCGAGGTCGTCAGAACCTCACGCCACCAGGGTAGTTCGTGGTCGAAGTGGCCGGCGTCCGCGGCATCGTCGACCAGGCTCGCCCAGCGGCGGATCGACGTGGTGACCGGTGGCAGCGTGGGCGTGCGGTCCTCGCTCAGCGCACCCAGTGCCGTCAGTAGATCCCCGAGCAGGATGCGCCACGACACCCCGTCGACGACGAGGTGGTGCACCGACAGAATCAGCGTGTCGGCCTCGAGAGACACGGCCACCATGCCACCCGGCCGCGTCGGATCGAGGCGGGCCACGGTGTCCGCGACGGAGCCCGTGCCGAACTCGGGGGACACGGTGTCGGCGGGCACGGTAAGACCCTCGCTCCACACGGCACGCAGCGCCGGATGGTGGGCGACGACGAGCTCGACGGCCGCACACACAAGAGCCGGGTCGGTGCCCGGAGGCAGTGCCACGGAGGCGGTCTGGTGGAACGCGGCGCCGATGCCGCCGTGCTCGAGTGTCCGCGCGACGATGGGCGTGGCCACCACCTCGCCGACAGGATCGTCATCGACGGTCACCAGCTCCGCCGGAGCCGCGCCGGCGATCGCCTCGGCGGTACGCAGGGTGAAGACGTCGCGCGGGCCGATCGCCAGCCCTCGTTCGCGGGCCTGCGCGACCACCGTGATCGCCACGATGCTGTCGCCGCCCAGGGCGAAGAAGTCGTCCGTGACACCCACATTCTCCACACCGAGCGCCGACGCCATCACCTCGCACAGCACGCGCTCCCGCTCGGTCCGCGGGGCCACGGCGTCGCCGCGCACCTGCTCCGGATCGGGCAGAGCCCGCCGATCGACCTTGCCGTTCGCGGTGGTGGGGAAGGCATCGAGCACCACGTAGGTGGACGGCACCATGTACTCGGGGAGGACGCGTGCACAGTGCGAGCGCAGCACCTCGGGTGTCAGCGCGGCGCCGTCCGGCACGACCCAGGCGGCGAGAAACGCCGCGCCCGCACCGGTTCGGCGCACGTCGACGGCGGCGCGTCGCACTCCGGGGCACGAGCCGAGCGCGGCCTCCACCTCCTCGAGCTCGAGGCGCATGCCGCGGATCTTGACCTGGTTGTCCACCCGGCCGAGGAAGTCGAGGGTGCCGTCCTCCGCCCAACGTGCTCGGTCGCCGGTGCGGTACAGCCGGGCGCCGGCGGGGCCGAACGGATCGGCCACGAAACGCGACGCGGTCATGTCCGGTGCGCCCACGTAGCCACGACCGAGGAGGAACCCGCCCGCGTAGAGCTCTCCCCCGACGCCGACCGGCACCGGGCGCAGCAACGAATCGAGCACGTAGAGGCGCGTGTTCGGGTTGGGGCGGCCGATCGACGTGGCGATGCGAGGAGCGTCGCCCGTGTAGATCACATGGGACACACCGATGGTGGCCTCCGCGGGCCCGTACCCGTGATACAGCGTGGTGCCGAGTCGAGAGCGGAAGCGCGCGAACAGCTCCGGCGTGAGCACCTCACCGCCGCACCACACGTGCCGCAGGCCGGACAACGATCCGTCCGTGTCGAGGGCCAGCAGCGCGTCGAGCATGGAGGACACCAGGTAGACGAAGGTGACGTGGCGACGCGAGATGACATCCAGGAGGTACAGACCGTCCCGCTCGCCCCCCGGTTCGGCGATCACGAGGGTGCCACCCGACAGCAACGGGAGCAGGATCTCGTTCACCGAGATGTCGAAGGACAACGGCGCTTTGAACAACGACGCGTCGCCCGGTCCGAAACCGAGCACCCGATCGCGCTGCCACACCATGCGGGCACAGATGGCCTCGTGGCGGATCATGGCGCCCTTGGGCGTCCCGGTACTGCCGGAGGTGAAGATGACGTAGGCGAGCTGCGAGCCGTGCACCACGACGTCCGGAGCGGACGTCGGCCTGTCGCCGAACTGCCAGTCGTCGAGATCGACCGTCCACCGGCTCTTCTCGTCGCCCGCACCCGTGAGAACGACGCGGGTGTCCGCATCCTGCTGCACCCGCTCGCGGCGATCCACCGGCCAGTCCGGATCGAGCGGGACGAACGCGCCGCCCGCCACCATCGCGGCCAGCACTCCCACGACCATCTCGATCGAGCGCGGCATCGACACGGCCACGACACCCTCGCGGGGCAGGCCCGCGTCGAGAAGTGCATGGGCGAGCTGGTGCACCCGCTGCGAGAGCTCGGTGAAGGTGAGCGTCCGCTCGCCCAGTACCACGGCCACCGCATCGGGGGTGGCGGCGACCTGCGCCGCGAACAGAGCGGGCACCGACGTCGACACGGACGGTTCCGCGGTGTCGTTCAAGGTGTGCAGCAGGCGATCGAGATCGGGCTCCGACATCGTCGACAGGGAGGACAGCGTCCGATCCGGCTGCGCGAGAACCTGATCGAGCACCCATTCGAAGCGGTCCCGGTGGCCGATCAGCGCGTCGTGGGCACCGGGGCGCGAGCGCAGGTCGAAGACCAGCGGCTCGTCGTCCCGGCCGCCGGTGACGGTGACGTCGAGATCGCGCACGGGTCCGGTCTGGAGGCTGTGCATGTGCGCCGGCGAACCGCCGATGTCGATGCCGTGCTCCACCATGAGGACGTTGATGCCCGGCCCGTGCACCATGCGGTCGCCGGAGTCCCGCAGCTCCCGAGCGATGTCCTCCCCGCGGAAGCGACCGTGCCGGACCGCACCGATCGACGCCCGCTGCAGTTCCCGCGCGACGTCGGCCACCGTCATCGACGGCGAGAGTCGCAGTCGCACGGGAAGGATGGTCGACGCCATGAAAGGCGTCGTCCGCGCACGACGGCCCACGCGGGCGGTCGACGGCAGTGAGACGACGAGATCGTGACGGCCGGTGACCGCGGACAGGTACGCGATCCACACTGCCGGCGCGAGGCGGGTGCGTCGGACGTCCTCCGTCTCGGCGACGTCGTACAGCGAGGCGAGGCGGTCGATCGGCACCGAGACCCGCTCGGTGACCGCAGCCCCCGTGTCGGGCACGTCGGGCAGCAGCACCGGCGGCTCGGGGGCGTCGGCCATCTGGTCGAGCCAGTAGTCGCGGTCGCGACGGAAACCCTCGGACGCGCGGTACTCCGCATCGGCCACCACCAGCGGCTCGAGAGCCCACGCACCTCCGTTCGAACGACCGGCCTCCGGCCTGCCCGCGGTCGCGACTCCCCGCTCGGGATCCGCATAGCGCGCGCGGACCTCGTTGAAGATGATCGACATGCCGAAGCCGTCGACGATGCCGTGGTGATAGCGCTGGTGCCAGAGCACGTGCTCGTCCCCCAGGCGGAGAAGCGCCGTCGCGAACAGATCGCGAGCGCCGCTGGTGTCCGCCGACGCGATGTCGGCCGCGATCCAGGCCTTCGCCTCCGCCATCGGGTCGGCAGCCGTGCGTAGGTCGACGACCCCGACCGACCACTCGTCGTCACTGCGGTACTGCACGGGCTCGGGACCGGAGAAGTCGAATCGCACGTGCAGCGCGTCCGCGTCGGCGATGACCGACCGGATGACGTCACACGCGCGGTCGAGGTCGAGCGGGCCGGTGATCTCGACGAGCAGCGAGATGACGAAGTCGGTGCGGTCACCCAGCAGGTGCTGCGCGGTCCAGACCTCTGTCTGGGCAGCGGTCAACGGCAGCACAGCGGTGGTGACGACAGATCCCCGAGACATGAACGTAGGCTAACCTAACGCTCGACCGGCGTTACTCGCGGAGGAACGTGAGAATCGCCTGATTGACCTCGTCGGGCTTCTCCAGGTATCCGTAGTGCCCCGCGTCGGCGATCTCGACGTAGCGGCCGCCCGGAACCAGGTCGGCCACCTCGCGCGAGAGGTAGGCGGGAATCATCCGGTCGTCGGCGAAGCCCATCGCCAGGCACGGCACCGTGATGTCGCGGTACGCGGACCGGCGGTCGAACGACTCGTCCAGAGAGAGCTGGGCACGCTGGCCCGGGGTCAGCGGCTGCACGGAGAACTCGAACAGGTCGAGCCAGTCCCGTGCCTTCGCGGGGTCGGCGAGCGACGCGGGAGAGAGGTTCAGGGCCGCCGTCACTGCGGCCGCGTACTTCGGCGGCAGCGTCGCCGAGCTGTCAGCCAGCTCGCGCTCGCCGGCGCCGAGCACCTTCTGGAACTCGTCGAGCCGGGCGTGACCGGCCGCGAAGATCGCTCGCGACACCAGGTCGGGCCTGGTCAAGGCCAGTTCCTGCGCCACGCGCGCACCCATCGACGTGCCCACGACGGCTGCCTTCTCGTCGGGGCCGGACCGCAGGTACTCGATGAGCGCCGCGGTGTCCGCGACCAGATCGTCCATCGTCATGCCGCCCGCGCACTCGTCGGTCGGGGCGATGCCGCGGTTGTCGAAGGTGCACACCCGGAATCCCGCGGCCGTGAGCGCCGGCACCTGATGCAGCTGCCACACCCGGCCGGGGCTGCCCGTCCCCATGACCATCACGACGAGCGGACCCTTGCCCGTCACGGTGTAGTTGAGGCGGATGCCGTTGATGGTGCCGATGGGCATGGCGGATGTCCTTCTTCCGATACGACAGCTGTTCGGGGCAGACGCTACCGGTCACGGTGCGCGTCCGGTTTTGCCGGGAACGAGCGCGAACTCGTAGAGTTCAGGTACGCGAGTGCGCCCCACCGGGCTGCACCACCACATCGTTCGACCCCAGGAGACCCGCATGGCCACCGAGCCCGCCGAGACCGACATCGCCGACGAAGAGATCGAGACCCTGTCCGACGAGACCGCCCGCATGGCACGTCGCGTCGTCGCCGCCTACGCAACAGACGCCGACGAGTGCCGCATGCTGCTGTCCATGCTGGGGATCAACCCGCCCGTCCGCGCCTGAGCGCCGCTCGCTCCCGCACTCCGATTGGCGTTCGGCGAGTGGGGTAAGCACGTGCTGACACCGTCGCGGCAGGCTGCCGGCCTTACCGCGCGCCCCGACGTCGAGACAGAGGATCAGCAGTGACCGCATCAGGTTCGGACTTCGTCGTCGTCGCCAACAGGTTGCCTGTCGACCTCGACACGGCGCCCGACGGTTCCCGAGTCTGGAAGCGCAGCCCCGGTGGTCTCGTCACCGCGCTCGAGCCGATCCTGCGGAGCAACAACGGCGCCTGGGTCGGATGGGCCGGTGTCCCCGACGTCGACGTCGACCCGTTCGAGGACGACGGCCTCGAGCTGGTCCCGGTCCCGCTCTCGCAGCAGGAGGTCGCCGACTACTACGAGGGCTTCTCCAATGCCACCCTGTGGCCGCTCTACCACGACGTCATCGTCCGGCCCGTCTACGACCGGAGCTGGTGGGACGCCTACGTCGAGGTGAACCGACGCTTCGCCGAGGCCACGTCCAAGGCGGCCGCCGAGAACGCCACCGTGTGGATCCAGGACTACCAACTCCAGCTGGTCCCGAAGATGCTGCGCATGCTGCGCCCCGATCTGACGATCGGCTTCTTCCTACACATCCCGTTCCCGCCCGTCGAGCTGTTCATGCAGATGCCGTGGCGCACCGAGATCGTCGAGGGCCTGCTGGGCGCGGATCTCATCGGCTTCCATCTGCCGGGCGGCGCGCAGAACTTCCTCTACCTCGCACGGCGTCTCGCCGGCCAGCCGACCTCGCGCGGCAACATCGGAGTCCGCTCCAAACTCGGTGTGGTGCAGGTGGGTTTCCGGTCCGTGCGCGTGGGCGCCTTCCCCATCTCCATCGACTCGGGCGATCTCGACGAGAAGTCGCGGCGCAAGCCGGTGCGCGATCGTGCACGAGAGATGCGCGAAGAGCTGGGCAATCCGAAGACGATCATGCTGGGCGTCGACCGACTCGACTACACCAAGGGCATCGACGTCCGTCTCGAGGCGTTCCTGGAACTGCTGACCGAGGGCCGGGTGGATCCCGAAGACGTCGTGATGATCCAGCTGGCCACACCGAGCCGCGAACGCGTCGAGAGCTACAAGCAGATGCGCGGCGAGATCGAGGGCATGGTCGGGCGCATCAACGGCGAGTTCAGCCGCGTCGGGCATCCGGTGGTGCACTACCTGCACCGCCCCATTCCGCGCGAGGAGCTCATCGCCTACTACGTGGCCGCCGACGTCATGCTGGTGACGCCCATCCGCGACGGCATGAACCTCGTCGCCAAGGAGTACGTGGCGTGCCGCAGCGACCTGGGCGGTTCCCTCGTGCTCAGCGAGTTCACCGGAGCCGCAGCCGAACTGCGCCAGGCGTACCAGTGCAACCCGCACGATCTGAACAGCGTCAAGGACGCGATGATGGCCGCGATCGAGCAGACGCCGGAATCGGGCCGACGCCACATCCGGGCTATGCGGCGGCAGGTGCTCGCGCACGACGTCGATCGCTGGGCGCGGTCGTTCCTCGCCGCGCTGGGACGCACCGGCGACGAGGAGCCCAACCAGATGATCTCCAACCGGGACATCGGTCAGGCGACGATGTGATGCGCGAAGACCGGTGACCGTGGTCGAAGCGCAAGTAGTGCAGTGCCATCGGCTGCGCCGTGATCTTCTGATCGTCCGCCTCGTCGGCGATCTGGTTCCGTTCGCCGCGGGGCAGTCCGTCGCCGTGACGGTGCCCACCTCGCCGCACCTGCCTCGTCGGTACTCCCCCGCCCTGCCCCCGTCGCGAGACGGCAAGTACGAGTTCCACATTCGCGAGGTACCGGCAGGCTGGGTCAGTCGCAGCATCGTTCGCGAGACCCGTGAGGGCGACGTTTGGACTCTCGACGACCCGGCGGGCGACCTGCGTGTCGACGACACCGACGACGACGTCGTGATGGTCGCGGGCGGAACAGGTCTCGCACCGATGCGTGCGCTGCTGCTGGGCCTGGCACGTCGGCCACGGCCTCCGCGGGTGCGGCTCTACGTGGGAGGCAGGCACCCCCGCGATCTCTATGCCGCCGACATGCTGTCCCTGATGGCGCGATCAGCGCCATGGCTCACGGTGATCCCGGTGGTGGACGAGCCCGTGGACCCGCCGTACCGCGACGAGTTCTTCGATGCCGCCGAGGCCGTGCGGCTGCAGACGGCACCCGACTCCGGCTTCGCACCTCACGAGTACCTCGTCGGCCGCGTCGGCGAGGTGGTGGCGCGGCGCGGGCCGTATCTGTCGCAGCGCGTGCTGGTGTGCGGATCACCGGCGATGTCGAGCTTCACGACGCGTGCCCTGGTCACGACGGGAACCCCGGCGGAGAACATCCGCACGGGGTGAGGGTCAGGTCTGCTTCGGGTTGCGCGGCGTCCACACGACGAGCGCGTTACTGCGTTGCACCGGAACGAGATCGCGTCGGTACCCGGCGTGAACCTTGGCCAGCTCGGTCGCCATCTCGGTGACGCGGGCCTGCAGCGCCTCCACCTGATTGGTGAGTTCGATGATGCGCTTGATACCCGCCAGATTGACGCCCTCGTCCTGCGAGAGACGCTGCACCTCGCGGAGCAGCGCGACGTCGCGCGGAGAGTACCGTCGCCCACCGCCGGTGGTGCGGAACGGCGTCACCAGTCCGAGACGGTCGTAGGTGCGCAGTGTCTGGGCGTGCATGCCGGCGAGCTCGGCGGCGACGGAGATGACGAAGATCCGGGCATCCGGGTCCGCGCCTGCGTCGCGCGCATCCTGCGGATCGCTGGGCGTCCGAGTCATCTCATCTCTCCTCTCGCATCAGAACCGTCAGGCTCCGGGCCACCCGGAGCGGGGATCGAAACCACTCGCCTTCTCCGCCGCAGCGTAGGCCTCGAGTGCATCGCGTGCCGCGTCGTCCAACTCGGACGGCACGGCCACCTTCACCGTGACCAACAGGTCACCGATCTTCGACTTCTTGGGAATGCCGCGACCCTTCACCCGGAAGGTACGGCCGTCGACCGTTCCCGCCGGAACCTTCAGACCGACTCGGCCGTCGAGCGTCGGCACCGACAGCGTCGTGCCGAGCACCAGTTCGCTGTACGCGACGGGAACCGTGAGGGTGAGATCGTCACCCGTGCGGCCGAACACGGCGTCGCTCTTCACGTGCACGGTCACCAGCAGATCGCCGGCGGCAGCGCCGCGCAGACCGGCCTCGCCTCGTCCGGCCACTCGGACACGTTGCCCGTCACTGACACCGGCAGGAACCCGCACCGTCACCGACCGGGTGCGGTTCTGCACCCCGGTGCCGCGGCAGTCGGTGCACGGATCGTCGATGATCGAGCCGGTGCCCCGGCAGTCGTCGCACGGCTCGCTGAAGCCGAACGCGCCCTGGTTGCGGCTGACCACACCGGCACCGTTGCACCGCGGGCAGACCCGCGGGCTCGTGCCGGGCTTCGCGCCGCTCCCGTGGCAGGTGGTGCACGACGACGGGCTCGTGATGGACAGCGGGACAGACGTTCCCACCGCCGCGTCACGGAAGTCGAGCGTCACCTCGGCAGCGAGATCACTCCCACGCCGGGGACGCGACGACGCGGCCTGGGTACGACCACCGGCCGCGCCACGGTTGAACAACCCGCCGAACAGATCACCGAGATCGGCTCCGCCACCGGCACCTCCGAAGAGGTCACCGACGTCGAACCCGCCGGCCGTACCCCCGCCGCCGAAGTTGGTTCCGCCGCCCGGCGAGAATCCGCCGCGTCCGAAACCACCACTGGCGAACAGTGATCGGGCCTCGTCGTACTCCTTGCGCTTCGCGGGGTCGGAGAGCACCGCATTGGCCTCGCTGACCGCCTTGAAGCGCTCCTCCGCCTTCGCGTCCCCCGGATTGGAGTCCGGATGGTTGTCGCGCGCGAGCTTGCGGTACGCCTTCTTGATCTCGTCCTGCGACGCGGAGGAGGAGACGCCCAGCTCCTTGTAGAAGTCCTTCTCTATCCACTCCCGTTGGCTCACCGGTCGCCTCCTCCTCTCACATCACATCTTCGTTGTGGTCGAACTATGCCTGGTCGGATGCCGCGTCGGCGCCCGAACCGTCGACGACGGCGACCATGGCGGTGCGCAGAACTCGATCACGCACCTTGTACCCCTTGCGGAACACGCTGCCGACGACAGGATCGTTGCCGTCGCCCTCGTGCTGCACGGCCTCGTGCAGCGCGGGGTCGAACGCGTCGCCCTCGTCACCGAAGGCGACGAGACCCTGTGCGGTGATGACGGATTCGAGCTTGTCCGCCACCGACTTCAGCGGCCCGGTCTCGAGGTCACCGTGCTTGCGCGCCCGATCGAGATCGTCGAGCACACCGAGCAACTCGGCCAACACCGACGCCTTGGCGTTGTCGATGTCCACCTGCTTGTCCCGAGCGACGCGTCGCCGGTAGTTGGCGAACTCGGCGCTGAGGCGCTGCAGGTCGGCCGTCCGCTCGGACAGCTCGTCCTTCTCGGGTGCAGTCTCAGAATCCACGGAACCCTCGGACAGCTCTGCCTCGAGAACCTCTGCTTCGTCCTCCACGTCACCGGGCTGGGGCGCCGTGGCAGAGCCCGCGAGGGACTCCTCCACGGCGGGGTCGACGTCGGGTGCGTCTACCTTCCCGGTGTCCTCAGCACTCACTTCTTGTCCGTGTCGACCGGCTCGTCCACGACCTCGGCGTCGACGACATCGTCGCTACCGTCGGTCGGGGCTGCGCCGTCGGCACCTGCTCCGTCGGCTGCTGCCGACTCGTACAGTGCCTGACCCAGAGCCTGCGACTCCGTGCTCAGCTTCTCCACCGCTGCCTTGATGGCGGCGATGTCGGTGCCGTTCAAGGCAGTGCGAGCCTCCGCGATGGCCGACTCGACCTTTTCCTTGGTCTCCGCAGGAACCTTGTCCTCGTTGTCCTTGACGAACTTCTCCGTCTGGTAGACGAGCGACTCGGCCTGGTTGCGGGTCTCGGCCTCCTCGCGACGGGTCTTGTCCTCCTCGGCGTGAGCCTCGGCGTCCTTGACCATGCGCTCGATCTCCTCCTTGGAGAGGCCGGAGCCCTCCTGGATCTTGATCGTGTTCTCCTTGCCGGTGCCCTTGTCCTTCGCCGTCACGTGCACGATGCCGTTGGCGTCGATGTCGAACGTGACCTCGATCTGGGGCACACCGCGCGGGGCGGGCGGCAGCTCCGTCAGCTCGAACGAGCCGAGAAGCTTGTTGTGCGAAGCGATCTCGCGCTCACCCTGGAAGACCTGGATCTGCACCGACGGCTGATTGTCGTCCGCCGTGGTGAAGGTCTCGGACCGCTTGGTGGGGATGGTGGTGTTGCGCTCGATGAGCTTGGTCATCACGCCACCCTTGGTCTCGATGCCGAGGGACAGCGGCGTGACGTCGAGGAGCAGAACGTCCTTGACCTCACCCTTGAGCACACCGGCCTGCAGTGCGGCGCCGACGGCCACGACCTCGTCCGGGTTGACGCCCTTGTTGGGCTCGCGTCCACCGGAGAGCTCCTTGACCAGCTCGGAGACGGCCGGCATACGGGTGGAGCCACCGACGAGCACGACGTGGTCGATGTCCTTGACCGCGATGCCCGAGTCCTTGACCACGGCCTGGAACGGCGCGCGGGTGCGGTCGAGCAGGTCGGCGGTGATCTTCTGGAACTCGGAGCGGCTGAGCTGCTCGTCGAGGAAGAGCGGGTTCTTGTCCGAGTCCACCGTGATGTACGGCAGGTTGATGGACGTGCTCTGGCTCGAGGACAGCTCGATCTTGGCCTTCTCCGCAGCCTCACGCAGGCGCTGGAGAGCCATCTTGTCCTTGGTCAGATCGATGCCGTTCTGAGCCTTGAACTTGTCGACGAGCCAGGTGACGATGCGCTCGTCCCAGTCGTCGCCACCGAGGTGGTTGTCGCCGGACGTGGCGCGGACCTCGACGACACCGTCGCCGATCTCGAGCAGGGACACGTCGAACGTGCCGCCACCGAGGTCGAACACGAGGATGGTCTGTTCCTTCTCTCCCTTGTCCAGGCCGTACGCCAGAGCGGCGGCGGTGGGCTCGTTGACGATGCGCAGGACGTTGAGGCCGGCGATCTGGCCGGCTTCCTTCGTGGCCTGACGCTGTGCGTCCTCGAAGTACGCGGGCACCGTGATGACCGCGTCGGTGATCTCTTCGCCCAGGTACGCCTCGGCGTCACGCTTGAGCTTCATGAGCGTGCGCGCGCTGATCTCCTGCGACGTGTACTTCTTGTCGTCGATGCCGACGGTCCAGTCAGTGCCGATGTGGCGCTTGACGGAGCGAATGGTCCGGTCGACGTTCGTGACGGCCTGGTTCTTCGCGGACTGGCCGACGAGAACCTCTCCGTTCTTGGCGAACGCGACGATGGACGGGGTGGTGCGTGCACCCTCGGAGTTGGCCACCACGACCGGTTCGCCGCCCTCCAGGACGGACACGACCGAGTTGGTGGTCCCGAGGTCGATTCCGACCGCACGAGCCATGTGAAGACCTCCTGATAGATGCTGCTGTGATCGTTCGAGCGTCTGCCTGAGCGAACTGCGCTCAAGTCTGCCTGTCGGATTCTCGCCCCGTCAAGTCGTACTTGAGTGACCCACGCTCAATGGCAGTCGTACGGCTCAACGGAGGGGTGTGCGAGTTTGTTCCCGGAGTGGTCGGCCGGCTGTGGTCCGCGTGTCTGGACCCACCCGATCGCGAGGCTTTCTGCGGATCGGCAGCATTCGACGCGAAAATGTGGCAAAACCTGCACTCGGCCGTGCCTCAGCATCCACAGGTCGACCGGATCGACGGGATCCCGCCTCCGGCAGCGAGTTGAGGGCACTCACGCATGGTCGGCGCGTGTGAACCCACCCGACCGCGAGGCTTTCTGCAGATCCGCGGAACTCGACGCGAGAGTGTGGCTGAACACGCACGTCCGACGGTTAGGGTCCACGGCATGTCACCGGTTCCCGGCACGACCCTGACGGCCCGAGGTCTCACCCGCACGTTCGGACGCCACACAGCAGTCGCCCACGCCGACGTCACTCTGACTCCCGGCAGGGTGACCGGGCTGGTCGGACCCAACGGCGCCGGCAAGACGACACTGCTGCTGATGCTCGCCGGCCTCCTGGCTCCCGACTCCGGGACCCTCGAGCTGGATGGGTCTCCGGTCGAGACGGTCGCACTTCGGCGGGCCGTGGGGTGGATGCCGGATGTGTTCGGCACCTGGGACAGCCTCACCGCGACCGAGATCCTGTCGACGTTCGGGCGGCTGCACGGCCTGTCGTCGAAGGACGCCCGGGCCCGCGCCGCCGAACTGCTGCAGCAGGTGCACCTCGACGACCGCGCCGACCGACCCGCGCACGAGTTGTCCCGCGGCCAGAAGCAGCGGCTCGGGTTCGCCCGCGCACTGGTGCACCGACCGCGATTACTTCTACTCGACGAGCCGGCGTCCGGCATGGACCCGCGCTCGCGAGTCGAACTGCGCGACGAGGTCCGCCGGCTCGCCGACAACGGATGCGCAGTGCTGGTGTCGAGCCACATCCTCACCGAACTGTCGGAGATGGTGGACGACGTGCTCGTGATGACGGACGGGCGCACGCGGGAGTCGGCACCCGCCACCGAACGATCGTGGCGACTACGCGCGGTGGGCCGGCCTGCATCGTCGGCCGACATCCTGCACTTCCCCGACGAGGAGGCCGCGGCGCGACACCTGCGCACGGTCGTCGACTCGGGAGTGCTCGTCGCCGAGTTCGCCCGGGTGGACTCGCAGCTCGAGGACACCTACCTCGCACTCGACGCGGACAGGACCTGACGTGGCGGCACGGACGAGCAGCTGGTGGTCGGTGGTCGGCGTACTCATCGGCCTCGAACTCCGGCAGCGACTGCGCACCACCCGGTGGCGCATCACCCTGGCCGTCACGTTCACGGTCATGTCGCTGGCCGTGTTCGGGTCGATGTATCTGGCACTGTCGGTGGACGAGGCCGATGCGAACTACGACGGCTGGGCGCGCAATCTCTACGCGGTCGTACTGGGAGTCGAGCTGTTCCTCGGCGTGGTCCTCGCCCCCACCCTCACGGCGACGTCGATCAACGGTGACCGCAAGGACGCGACGCTCGCCGTGGTGCAGGCGACGCCGATCAGCCACTGGCAGTTGGCCGTCGGCAAGCTTCTCGGGTCGTGGGTGTCGTGCCTCGCCCTCGTCGCCGTGGCGTCGCCGTATCTTGTGTGGGGCATCGTCGCCGCGCCCTACGGCATCGGCACCTCGGTGCTGGGCGTGATCGTTCTCTGCCTGATCTTCCTGTGCTACTGCGGGATCGGGCTGGGGTACTCCGCCCTGACCGCTCGGCCGGCGGGATCGGCCGTCCTGACGCAGGCCACCGTCTTCTTCCTCGTGCTGGGCCTCCCGGCACTGTTCGGCCTGCTCTACTCGACCACGGCGGAGGACCACGAGGTGGTGGGCGCCGAGTACACGTACGTGGACGATTCGTTCGACACCGTTCCGGACTGTCGCGACGTGGCCACGGTGCGCTCCTACGAGCACACCGAGCGTATCTGGTGGCTGTTGGCGCCCAACCCGTTTCTCATTCTCCCGGATGTGGTGGCCGCACATGACAATCCGAGCGTACGTGTCTGGACGTCGGACGAGCGGCCACCCGATCCCAGCGTGGCGCGCCCGATAGCCGAGACGCTCTCGACGGCGCGCACGGGCCCGTACCTGACGGAGCCGACCTGCGCGGACACCGTGTCGACCTACCGCGTGAGCGCCTCGAACCGCAGCTTCTACGACGAGCAGGTCGCGTTCGAATCCGGAAAGGTCGGCGAAAGTTGGTACCTCGGGCTGGCCGTCAATGTCATCCTGGGAGCTCTCGGACTCACGGTCGCCGCGCGCCGACTCCGCGTTCCGGCCCGCACCTTGCCGAGGGGCGTGCGGATCGCCTGAGGCGCTCAGCTCAGCCGTCCACCCCCGTCGACGTGGAGGGTGGTTCCGGTGACGAAGGTGTTGGTCAGGGCGAGCAGCACCGCTGCCGACACGTCCTCCGGGCGGCCCACGCGCCGTGCGGGATTGGAGGCAGCCGTCGCGTCGAACATCTTCTGCTTCCCGTCTCCCATGCCGTCCCACGAACCCGAGTCGACGATGCCGGGCGAGACGGCGTTGACCCGCAACGGTGCCAGTTCGACGGCCAACGCTTCCGCGAGGAATGCGACAGCACCGTTGGTCGTGGCCATGACGGCGAGGCCCGGCGCCGGCTTCCATGCGGCGACACCGGAGAAGAACACGAACGAGCCGCCGTCCCGCAGCGTGGGCGCGAAGTGCTTGGCCAGCAGGATCGGTCCGACGACCTTGGCTGCGAACGCGCGCTCGACGGCGGCGCGGTCGAGGTCTGCGACCGGGCCGTTGGCGTGGTTCGCCGCGAGCGACACGACGTGATCGAGAGGTCCGAGCGTGGTGACGGCGGCGGCGATGGACGA
Source organism: Rhodococcus sp. BP-316 (assembly GCF_019836105.1). Lineage (NCBI taxonomy): Bacteria > Bacillati > Actinomycetota > Actinomycetes > Mycobacteriales > Nocardiaceae > Rhodococcus > Rhodococcus sp. BP-316. The sequence continues at coordinate 116,978 of NZ_JABUEE010000010.1, forward strand.
TTCGTCGTCGAGGTCGAGGTGCACCGCCGATGCGCCCGAGCCGAGCTCGGCGACAGTGTCGGCCAGGGCCTCCGGGCGTCGACTGCCGAGGACGACTTCCGCGCCGGCGGCGAGCGCGTCCTCGGCGATGCGCCGCGCGATGCCCGACGAGCCGCCGACGAGAAGGATGCGGGTGTTCTGCAGGGTGCTCATGACGGTGTGTCCCTTCCGCGGCCCCGTCTCTCGCGGCCACGGAAGGTTCAGCGCACCGGGCCCGCAGCATCATCCCATCGCGCTATCGATAGTTCCGAGACTTGCCATTCATACTCTCTATGGCCACAGCGTGGCGGCATAATCGACCAGCATGACGTTCGACGAGGTGGCCGACGAGCTGTACGGGCTGGACCCGTCCGACTTCGTCGCCGCGCGCACCGGCCGGCAGAAGCAGGCGCGTTCCGACGGCGACAAGGACCTGGCCAAGCAGATCGGTGCGCTGCGCAAACCGACGATCGTCGGGTGGGTGCTGAACGTGACGGTGCGCGACGCGGAGGACGACGTCACAGACCTGCTCGACCTCGGCGAAGCACTTCGTGAGGCGCAGCAACATCTGCGGGAAGGCCGGAGGCCGGCCGGTCGACCGTCGGGTGCCACCCTCCGCACGTTGACGAAGCAGCGGCAACGCGCGGTGCGCGCGCTGGCGAGCCGGGCTGCGGAGATCGCGGAGGATCGCGGTCACCCGATCGGCGAGGACGTCGGGCGCGAGGTGACGCAGAGCCTGAATGCGGCGCTGTCCGATGCGGACATCGCCGACGAGGTGCGGCGCGGCCGGATGTTGGGGGCCGCCGAGTACAGCGGGTTCGGCCCTATGGGGCTGGTGTCCGTCGATTCCGAACCCGCCGAAGACGACAAACCTGCGCAAGAACCCGAACCCGACGACACCGCCGAACGGGAGAAGCAAGAGCAGCGAGCCCGCGCACAGGCCGAACTCGACGACGCCGAGGCTGCGCTGCAGGGTGCGACCGAGGCGCTGGAGAAGGCCGACCATCGCATCGACGAGCTGCAGGAGTCGGTCGACGCCCTCACCGAGCAACTCGAAAAGGCACGCGAGGACCTGGAGGCGGCGCAGGACGCGCGTTCCGAGGCGGCGTCGGAGAAGGACGCGTCGACCTCGAGGGTCCGGAACGCGACGAAGCGCCTCGATCGACTGTGATCGAGGCGCTTCGGCGGTGACGGGTCAGGCGCAGTTGCCCGCTGTGGGGACGTCGCGGAACCGGGCGTCGAGCCAGTTGGTGCCGGCGCCGAGTCCGATGAAGTCGGGCAGGACGTGGCCGAGCGCGAGCCCGGGGAGGAAGAACGGCAACTGCTGCGTGTTCAGCTGGACGTTCGAGCCCTTCCCGCACCAGGTTGCGGCGAGATCGACGGCCTGGCCGTGCGGCACGATGTCGTCGCCCGTGCCGGTGTCGATGTAGACCGGCGTGGTGGGTGTGCGGTTACCGATCTTGTTCTCGGCGAGAACCGTCTGCGCCTCGGGAATTCGCTTCAGGTAGTCCGACAGCGACTCGCCGGTGGTGATCCACTCGTTGGTGCGGTGGAAGCCCACGGTGAGTGCACTTTCCACGACGCACTGATTCTCTAGTGCCGCCAGCGCAGCCTTACCGGCCGGGTTGGTCGAGGCGTCGATGATCGGGCCCAACTCGGGGTTGGACCGGCGCAGACCGTTCAGGGTGTAGCCGATGACACCGGTGAGGATGGTGCCGTCGACCTGTGCCAGCGTCGCGGCCAGATCGGCGACGGGCGCACCGGCGTAGGTGCCCTTGATGTCCAGCTCCGGTGCGTACTCGGGAGCGAGCTCCACGGCTGCTGCCACGGCGCCGCCGCCCTGGGAGTAACCCCAGAGGCCGACCGGGGATTCGGGTCCGACCTTGGTGTTGCCGAGTTGCTGCGCGGCGCGCGCCGCGTCGAGCACCGCGTGCGCTTCGGCGGCGCGGTTGACGTAGGTGTGCGCACCCGGCGTGCCCAGACCGTCGTAGTCGGTGATGACGACGCCGTAGCCGCGGGCCAGCAACGCGTAGGTGGAGAGCAGCTCGTACTCGACCATGAGTCCGAGCACGGGGGTGTAGGTGAGGACGTTGTTCAACTGGTGCGACGGCGCGCACTGGTCGCCCTGGCCGTGGGTGCCGGGGGCGATCACCACGAGCGGGCGCGGACCGGGGCCGGTCCACTCGGCCGACGGGTCGATGTACGTCCCGGTGACGGCCACCGGCGCGTCGTTGGCGTCCTGCGACCGGTACATCAGGCGCGTCGCGGTGCCGGGGATCGGTCCCTGCGGCAAGGGAAGCGACAGTGCGAGATTCGACGGCCCGGTACGGATGAGGTCACCGTCGTTCCCGGCGGGAAGCGGTGAGGGGGGCGTGTAGAAGCTCGACGCCGGGCCGGGGGGTTCGGCGGTCGCCGTGGGCACCACCGCGCCGAACAGACCGAGACACATCACCAGACCGACGCCGGCAGACCGCAGTTTCCGCACATTCATCCCATCGACAACGGGGCCCAGGCGGGCCCACTACCGCCCTGACCGTAAGTGATGGGGCCCACTTCCGAGAAGCCCGTGTGACCCCGACCGCGGACTTCGTGCTCGATCACTTTGCGAGCCCGAACGGACGGGGCCGGACCACAACAGGGTCGGGCGGAAACAGACCCTCTAGCCTGAAGCCATGAACGCGTCGGACAGTGTCGAAGGCTCGCAACCCCCGAAGCCGCCCCGCCCGTCGGTGCACGTGACGCCCATGCGGGAGCCGGTTCCCGACGAGCGCCCACGCGCCGTCGATGCCGCCGTGATCCTGTGGAGTCTGTGCCTCGTCGTCCTGGCGGCCACCGGCGCGCTGCTGGGACTCGACCACCAGGGACTACGGTCGCGCCTCGCCGACGTCCTCTCGGCCGACGCCCCCGGCACCTCGGCGGAGGACATCGACTCGACGGTCCTCATCACGCTCGTCGCCGGTGCTGCCGTCGGCGCCGTCGTTCTCCTGGTGGGACTGGCCGGCATCCTGCAGATCCGCGGCCGACGCCCCACCGGACGATCCACGCTGACCGTGGTCGGCATCGTCGCGGCCGCGGGATCGATCGCGTTCTGGATCGCGACCTCCGATGCGCTGGAGCAGCCCACGACGTATGCGCCGTTCGTCGTCGCGGCCCTCGCTCTGCTGGGCACCGCTCCGCTGTTCGTCCCCGCCGTCGGGCGATGGCTCGCAGCCGCTCCCGTCCGGCGCTGATCTCAGCGGCGGTCGAGCTCCGCGAGGATGCCCTCGGCGCTGCGCGCGGCGATGTCGCACGCCCGCGCCGTGAACCGGTCGAGCAGCGGATGGGACGCGCGGGAGCGCCAACTGCGGACCGCGTCGAAGGCCGTCTTGCGCTGCAGTTCCACCGAGTCGTCCGGATCGAGCCCCAACCGCGTCGTCGTCTCGGTGCCCTGCGCACCCACCAGTCGAGCGAGCTCCGCCTTCTCCGGCTCGGGCAGCCGCACCTCGCGTGCCCGTAGCTGACCGAGCAGACGCAGTTCCTTGAACCCGTGGACGTCGGCGAGGGTGGATCCCACCTCGTCGATGATGGCGCGCGATCCCGCGGCCGGTGAGGCGCGCAGCACGCGATCGAGAGCGACGAGGGCCGAGTGCGCCTTGAGCTGGTCGGCTCGCTCGCCGAACTGAACGTCGATGATGTGCCGTAGCTCCTCGAGTCCACTGCGCTCGACGAGTTCCCGTGCGAGCGAGGGCGAATCGCGCGTGCCCATGCGGATGAGCGTGACGGCCATCCGGATGCCGAAGAGCCCGAAACGGTCGACGAGTCCGGCGCGCGTCTCCGCATCGACGGGGAGTGGCATGTCCGGGCGGGAGAAGCGGTCGGCCGACAGCATCGCCAGTTGGAGGTCGTCGGGCGGAGCGTCGGCCAACGCGACGAGCGCGCCGAACTCGCTCTGCCGCAACGTCCGTGCCCCGAGGGCGAGCAGGCCGGCGACGGGCACGACGGCCTGGCACAGACCGGTCTTCTCGAGCTCCACCGCGAAGCGGGACGCCACTTCCTTGGCCGACATCATCGCGTCCATGCGACCGGCGCCCACCTCGTCGGCACGCGAGACGACGCCGACCACGCCGAGGGGGCCGGAGTCGCCACCGACCGCGTCGTTGATGCGGGTGAGGAACGACGTGTCGGACGCGCTCAGGGTGCGCAGGAGATAGACCACGGCGTCGGCGCCGGACGCGGAGTCCTCGGGCGTCAACATCGACAACGTCCGCTCGGACACGTCCAGGGACAGCGACGACGTGCCGGGGGTGTCGATGATGGTGTTGCGGGCCAGGGTTCGCGCCGGCCACTCGACGTCGAGGCGGTCCACGCGGTCGGCGGTGAGATCGCCGAAGTCGAACGACAGTCGACCACCCCGACGCAACACCGGGATGCTCATCGAGCGGTCCCCGTCGTACCGGGCCGTCACCGAGGGAGACGTCCCGCGGCGGTACCACGTGACGACGCGGGTGCACTCGGTCGCGTCGGTGGGGGCGATGTCCTGTCCGACGAGCGCGTTGAGGAGCGTCGACTTGCCGGCCTTGAGTGATCCGGCGAGCGCGACGCGCAGCGGCTCGTCGAGCCGGTCCGCGCAGACGCGCAACGCATCCCGGACGTCCGGCTCCCGCACGTACTCCGCCTGCGCCGCCGCGACGAGTTCCCGCGCACGGTCGAGCGTGACACTCACGAGCCGGTACCGATCTGCGTGCGGTCCGCACGAGCCGCCTCGACGACCTTGTCTGCCTCGGCGGCCTCGACGGCCTCGGGGTCGAGCTTCTGCGCGATGCTGCGCAGTGCAGAGATCTTCTTCAGTGACTGCTCCAGTTCGGCTGTGCGCGCGGCACGCTCGGACGAGGCGCCGGTCGCCGCCTCCTGCGCGGCCCGCAGCGAGTCGCTCACCGAGCGCACCGTCTGATCGGCCATGTCGGTGAAGTGGTCACGGAGCTGGCGCTGGACGAGCCGCAGGCGGTCCTTGGACTCCTTGCCCACCTGGAAGCTGACGTCGTCGGTGAACTTGCGGATGGCGACCTTCGCGTCGGCCCGCCGCTTGAGCACCCGCGCCTCCTTGTCGTCCTTGTAGGCCTTGCTGCCCAACAGGACTCCGGCGCCGAGCGAGATCGGATTGAGCAGCGCCAGTCCCATCATCGTCGTGATGAGTCCGAACATGAGCACGCCGCCGTAGGAGCCGCGCATGCCCACGAGCACCTTCGAGGTGATGCCCATCCGGCCGGACTCGAGGTCCCCCAGTGAGGTCACCGGGTCCATGACGCCGTCGACGTTCGCGATGTTCATCGCCGGGATGTGCGCATCGGCCGTCTCGGCGAAGTGCCGAGCGACCGTCTCGGCGAGCCACAGGGACCGCTCGTGCGCCCAGACGAAGTTGTCCCCCACGGCGGAGGCGATCTGGTCCTCGAGCCACTCACCGATGCGCGGCCAGTCCTTGCCCGGGTCTCCCCCGTCGACCGCCTCCTCCGCCTCACGGGTGATGACGCGCAGCCGGTCTCGCAGGTCGTGGTCGATGTCGGCGGCCAGATCGGTGATGCCGTCGTTGAGTGTCTGCTGCCACCGACTGCTGCGCTTCTGCATGTCCTCGGCGTTGGCCCGCGCCTGTTGCAGACCGGCCACCGCCGCGGCGGCGGTCTCCGGATCGCGAAGCGCCGCGAGTTCACTGCCCAGGGCGAGGGCGAGATGCTCGGACACCGAGCGGACGTCGAGAGCGACGGCCTTGCGAGTGGTGGCGTCGGCACGCTGCACCACACCGCGGAGGAAGTCGTAGAGAGCCGGGAAGCCGGCCTCCTTGTCGAGCGAGTCGTCCTTCAGCCGCAGCGCGTGCGAGCGGAGCATCGACGAGATCGGCATCAGCGGGACGTCGATGCCCTGCCGCGCGAGGTGCCCGCGATCGGCCTCGACGATGCGCCGCCAGTGCGGGTACAGGTCGGTCTTGGTCACCAGGCACGCGACCGCCGGGCACAGAGTCACCACCTGGCGCAGGAAGGCCACCTCGGGCTCGGTGAACTCCTGACTCGAATCGGACAGCACCAGAACGGCATCCGCCGACGTGACCAGACCCAGGGTGCTGTTGGCGTGCGGGTTGCCGTGGCCGCCGACGCCGGGGGTGTCGATGACGACGAGCCCGTCCTTCAGCAGCGGGCTGGGCACGGAGATCTCGAGGCGCAGGATCTCGCGACCCTCCGCGCGCGGGTCGGTCGGTGTGACGGCATGGATGTCCGCCATGGGGATGTCGATGCGCACCGGGTCGGCGCCGATCTCGCCGACCACCAGCTCCGCCCGCTCGGTCTCCGCGTACGCGACCATCGTGGGCACCGCGGTGGTCTCGTCGTCGCCCACCGAACACACGTCGAGGCCCAGCAGCGAGTTCACGAACTGGCTCTTGCCCTGCTTGAGCGGTCCGACCACGACGATGCGCAGGCGCGGATCGAGCACCCGCTCACGCGCCGCCGTCAACCGGTCGAGAAGGTCGCGGCGACCGGCACCGGACGCCACCTCGCCCATCCGGGACAGGAGCTCGGCCAGCTGCGTCGCCTGCGTCGGCGCGGGGGTCTTCCCGGCGCCGGTCTGCACGGCGGGTGGTGCGTCGTTCTGCATGTGGTCCCGATCTGTCTGCGGTGGCAACGGGTCGAGCGCGTCTGTGAGCATTCACCATCTGCGGCGGTGTGACCCTCACGGTAAGCGCCGACGACCCCGTACGCATAAGCGCGTACGGGGCCGTCGGTGTTACAGAGCGCGGGTGATCAGTTGGCGTCTCCCGCGTCGGCCGCGTTGTCATCGGCCACAGCGCCGGTGTCGAGGCCGTCGTCCGCGGAGCTCAGTCCGCCGCCGAGGGTGTTCGACAGGCCGTCGGTCAGGCCACCGGTGAGTCCGCCGCCGAGCCCGGAGACGGTGTCGGTGAGGCCGTCGCCGACTCCGCCGACCGCCGCCGCGGGGCCGTCGAAGGCACCCTCGGCGTCGACGTCCTGCCAGGAGGTGGCCTCGCCGGCGATGTCGCCGCCGAGTCCGCCGTCCGTGGTCACGGCGCCGAGCGCGTCGCCGGTGACGTCGGTGACCGCGCTCAGGCCCAGTCCGTCTGTCGCTCCGGTGACGCCGCCGAGCACGGCGTCGGTGGAGTTCTGGAACTGGCCCACCGCGTCGGCGGTGGCGTCGATGCCGCCGTCGAGTGCGCCGGTGAACTCGGACGTGTTGTCCAGTCCGCCGGTGACCTCGCCGTCGGGCGAGATCTCGAAGCCGCCGAAGACGCCGCCCGCGCCGGTCGCAGCGCCGGTCAGGCCGCCCTGCAGCTCCGAGCCGAGCTCGAGCCCGCCCTGCGTGACGCTGTTCAGGCCCAGCCCGAGGCCGCTGGCGAGGCCGCCGCCCAGGCTCGCCACCGCACCGGTGACCGCGTCGGGATCGGTGACCGCGCCGCCGACACCGGTGAGGGTGCCGTCCAGTCCGCCGGCGACCGCACCCACGGCGCCGAGGCCACCGGTGAGGGTGGTCAGTGCGCTGAGGCTGCCGTCGAGGCCGGTGTTCGCGTCGAGCAGTCCGCTGATCGGCAGACCCTCGGCGTCGAGCGCGCCGCCGGCGGAGACCGCCGTGTCGAGTGCGGCGTCGAGCATCGTGGTGAGGTCACCCGTGGCTCCGAGTGCCGTTCCCAGGGACGCCACCGGATCGCCGCCGCCGGCGATGTCGAGCAGAGCGCCGAAGGCTCCGCCGAGCTCCGCACCCGCCGTGCCGCCGACGCCGAAAGCTGCGGTCAGCGTCGCGGGCAGGTCGCCCAGGGCGCCGGTGTCCACGCCGCCGACGAGGCCGAGCGCCCCGTTGAGCGCGGCGCCGAACTGGCCGACCGGGTCGGTCTCCAGGTCGAGGACACCGCCGACGTTCAGTGCGTCGCCGAGTGCGGCGGAGACGATGCCGCCGAGGTCACCCTCGAGCAGTCCGTTCGCATCCAGATCGGCGAGCACCGTGCCGCCGAGCACCGTGCCCAGTGCGGTTCCCAGTCCTGCTGCGGCTGCGCCGCCCAGTCCCAGTGCCGCGGCCAGGCTGCCCGTGAGGTCCGGCAGCTCCGTGTCGGGCAGGCCGACTCCCGCGACCAGGCCGAGGCCGGTCGAGACAGCGCCGCCGAGCAGGCCGGCGAGGTCGGCGTCCAGATCGAGATCCGGAGCCGCACCGAGCACCGTGCCGAGCGCGGCGTCGAGGTCCAGCCCACCGGCCAGCAGTGCACCGAGCTGGGCCTGCAGATCGGCGGTCAGGGAGCCCCCGAGAGCGGCACCGAGAGTGGCGCCGACCGTGGCGGCGACGTCGCCGCCGGCGGCCAGAGCACCGCCGAGTGCAGCGCCGACCGTGGCGGCCAGATCTCCGCCGACCAGGCCGTCGAGATCGAGCGCCCCGCCGAGTCCGAGCGCCGTGTTCAGGGCGCCGGCCAGGGTGGCCGCACCCTCACCGGTGATGCCGAGAGCGGCGGTGACGGCGGCACCCAGATCGGCACCCGCGGTCAGGTCGGTGACGCCGGCGAGGACGCCGCCGAGGGCGAGTCCGAGTTCACCGGCAGCGTCGCCGCCGAGGCCGAGAGCCACGCCGAGGGCGGTGGACAGCTGCGCCGCCACATCGCCGCCGAGCAGTGCCTGCAGGTCACCGGTGAGCAGCCCGCCGGCGCCGAGGGCAGCGCCGAGCGAGCCGGCGAGCGCACCGACGATGTCGGTGTCCAGTGCGCCGGTCAGGCCGCCCAGCAGGTCGGCGTCGAGCAGACCGCCGACGGCTCCGAGCCCGTCCAGATCTGCGAGCCCGTCGAGATCGACCAGCCCGCCGAGTCCGAGTGCGCCGCCGAGGACCGTGCCGAGTGCGGCGTCCAGATCGACGCCGCCGCCCAGCAGACCTGCGAGCTGTGCGCCGAGGTCGCCCGACAGGGCGGTCCCGAGCACGCCGCCGAGGGCGGCGCCCACGTTCGCGGCCAGAGGGCCACCGGCCGACAGTGCTGCGCTGAGCGCGGCTCCGACGGTGGCGGCGACGTCCGCGTCGGCACCGAGGATCGCGGTGAGGTCGAGACCGCCCGCAGCTCCCAGCATCGCGTCGAGTGCGCCCGACAGCGTGGCGGCGGTATCGCCGGTGACACCGAGTGCACCGGCGAGGACCAGTCCGAGATCGGCGCCGGCCGTGAGGTCGGTGGCCGCACCGACGAGCCCGCCCAGTGCCAGGCCGAGGTCGCCACCCAGTGCGCCGCCGGCGCCCAGAGCGCCGGAGAGTGCGGCACCCAGAACGGCGGTGAGGTCGCCGCCGAGCAGTGCGGTGAGGTCGACGTCGGTCAGGCCACCGACGTTCAGTGCGGCGGCGAGCGTGGTGCCGAGCGTGCCGACCAGGCCGGCGGCCGCGTCGGCACCGATGCCGAAGACCCCGTCGAGGTCGAGAGCGCCGCCCAGGACGGCGGTCAGTGCGGTACCGAGATCGGCGCCGCCTGCCAGCAGTCCGGTGAGCTGGGCGCCGAGGTCGGCGCCGAGCACGGCAGCGAGGGTGGTGCCGAGTGTCGCGCCCAGTCCTGCGGCGACGTCGCCACCGGCGGCGAGTGCGCCCGTGAGCGCAGCCGTGATGTCGGCGCCTCCGACCACACCGAGTGCGGCGTCGAGCGCTCCGGCGAGCTGCGCGGTGAGTCCACCGGTCAGGTCGCCGTCGAGGCCGAGGGCCGCGGTGAGCGCCGCTGCGAGGTCGGCGCCGAGGACACCGTCCAGGTCCAGACCCGCGGTGACCGTGCCGAGCACGTCGCCCAGGGCCAGGCCCACGTTCGCCGCCACGTCGCCGCCGGCCGCGAGAGCCGTCGCGAGTGCGGCGGAGAGCTGCGCGGCGAGGCCGCCGGTCAGCAGGCCCGCGAGATCGGCGTCGAGCAGACCGCCTGCACCGAGCACGGCTGCGAGCGAGGTGCCGAGCGTGGCGACGAGGTCGCCGCCGAGGCCGAGGGCACCGGACGGATCGAGGACACCGCCCAGCAGGGTGGTGAGGCCCGCACCGAGGTCCAGACCACCGGCGAGCAGGCCGACGAGCTCGGCGCCGAGGTCGCCGGACAGGACACCGCCGAGGGCCGCGCCGAGCGTGGCACCAAGGTTGGCTGCCACCTCGCCGCCGGCGGCGAGAGCGCCGGAGAGTGCGGTACCGAGGGTGGCCGCGAGGTCCAGGTCGCCGAGGACGCTGAGGTCGTTCAGCACGTTCAGGTCGCCCAGCACGCCGAGTCCTCCGAGCAGGTCGAGATCGCCGGCCAGGCCGAGGACACCGTCGAGAGCGGCACCGAGCTGAGCGGTGAGGCCCGCTGCGAGTCCACCGGTGAGTCCTGCGCCGACACCGAGTGCGCCGGTGAGGGCTGCGGCGAGGGTGGCACCGAGTCCGGCCACCGCGTCGACGTCGAGACCGCCCGCCACGTCCACGAGTCCGGCGAGCACGCCGCCGAGGGCGAGTCCGAGGTCGCCGCCCAGGTCGCCGCCGACCGCGAGAGCGCCGGCCAGCGCGGCAGCGAGCTGAGCACCGAGATCGGCACCGAGCAGTGCGGTCAGATCGCCACCGAGCAGGCCGCCCGCACCGAGGAGAGCCTCGAGGGAACCGCCGAGCGTGGCCACGACACCGGCACCGAGGCCGAGTGCGCCGTCGACGTCGAGCAGGGCACCGAGATCGGCGAGAGCGCCGATGTCCAGGAGGCCGCCGAGGCCGAGAGCGCCGTCGAGGATGGTGGCCAGTGCCGCACCGAGGTCCAGCTCACCGGCCAGCAGTCCGACCAGCTGAGCACCGAGGTCGGCACCCAGGACGCCGCCGAGGGCGGCACCGAAGGCCGCGCCGAGCGTGCCGGCGACGGTACCGCCGGCGACCAGCACGCCGCTGAGGGCAGTGGAGAGAGTGGCGCCGAGCGTGGCCGCGATGTCGGCTCCGCCGGCCAGGGCGGCCGCGAGGTCCAGGCCACCGGCCAACTCCAGGACACCGTCGAGCGCGGCGCCGAGCTGCGCACCGATACCGCCGCCGAGGCCGAGCACACCGGCGAGGGTCGCGCCGAGGGTGCCGCCGACGCCGAGAAGAGCGTCGAGGTCGAGTGCGCCGGACAGGCCGGTGACGGCTCCGAGGAGCGCGCCGAGGGAGGCGCCGAACTCACCGGCGACGTCTCCGCCGGCAGCGAGGGCTGCGCCGAGAGCCGCGGAGAGCTCGGTGGTCAGCGTGCCTGCGAGCGCGGCGACGACGTTCGCGTCGAGGATGGTGGTCAGCGTCGCGCCGAGATCGCCGGCGACGTCGACGGCAGCGGCGAGTGCACCCGAGAGAGCAGCGGTGATGTCGGTGGTCACACCGAGCGCGCCACCGACGACGACACCGAGCGATCCGGCGACATCGAGTCCGGCGGTGAGGGCGGCGGCCAGATCGGCGCCGAGCGAGCCACCGGCGGTGACCGCTGCGCCGAGCACGCCACCGAGTGCGGCGCCGACGTTCGCGCCGAGCACACCGCCCACCGAGAGTGCGTTGGAGAGAACGCCGGACAGACCGACTACGGCGTCGAGGTCGAGACCGGCGACGGTGCCGAGCACGGCGTCGAGGGCGGCCGTGAGCTGGGCTCCGGCACCCACGCCGAGGCCGAGCGCTGCGGTGAGCGCACCGGCCAGGGTGGCGCTGAGGTCGACCAGCGTGTCGAGGTCGAGGACGCCGCCGAGGGCGAGGAAGGCGTCGAACGCCGCGCCCAGTGCGGCACCGAACTCGGCGGCGAGGTCGCCACCGAGGGAGAGTCCGTTGGCCAGGACGAGGGCGAGGACCGTGGTGAACTGGCCCGCGATGTCGAGGTCGCCCAGGTCGATGAGGCTGAGGTCGAGTCCGCCGAGCAGGTCGATGTCGCCGATCCCGCCGAGGTCCAGCGAGGCCAGGTTCAGGCCGCTGAGGTCGAGCGAGGCCAGGTTCAGGCCGCTCAGATCCAGGTCACCGAGGTTCAGGTTGCCGATGTTGCCGATGCTGCCGATCGCCAGGCCGCCACCGATGAGGGTCGGGCTGAAGGTGAAGCCGCCCAGGTCGAAGCCCCCGAAGTTGTTGTTGCTGAAATTTCCGTTGTTGTTGTTGTTTCCGAAGTTCACCGCGTTGCTGCCGAACGTGGGGCCGCCGACGGCGACGTTGTTGCCGCCGAAGACGGTGCTGTTGTTCACGCTGCCCGCATTCACGACGGTCGAGTTCACGACGTTGGAGGAGCTGCCCGCGTTCACGATCGAGGCGAGGCGCGATCCGCCGGCGAACAGTCCGGACTCGGCGACCATGGGCGCCACGGCCACGATGTCGGCGTGGCACACGTCGGGCAGGCCGGCAGCGTCCAGCGAGGCCTGGGGGTTCGCGCAGTAGGCGGCGGCGGCCTTGTCGTCGCGAAGAAGGCTGAGGATGAAGTCGAGTACGGCGTTCGTGGCCATCGGGATCTCCTGGGTGTGTGTGAACCGGTGTCGGCGGACGGTGTGTGTGCAGGCGTCGAGGTGGTCGGGCCGACTGTCTCGGCACGTTGAGATCAAAACTAGGTCGACTAGTGAGGTGTCCCAACGGGGCGCAGCCCCCTTCCTGCACCCCGGGGGTCGCCCCGGGGCAGATCGGGGTGACTAGGGGGCATAGGGGATAGGACCGCTCTACTCTTGTGACCTGTAACGAAACGGACCATCGGGACGACAGTGCCGGTGGACAGCTGCGGCGTCACGGCGACGTGCCCGACAGCAGGTCCGACACAGCCTTGACGAGCACGAATATCGACGAGCACGGAAACGGAGTCGGCGCCATGGCAACGGATCAGGGACGATCATCAGGTCTGGGACTGGACGTCGGCTCGAGCACCTCGACGGCGGTCGCCGTGGACGGTCCGGGACACCTCGGTGACGCCGTCACCGTCGTGCGATCCACCGCACTGTCGGTCACGCCAGACCGTGAACCCGCCCTGGCCGCGCCGGGCACCGTCGACACCACGGCCCTGACCGGTTTCGCCGGCCGCGTCGGCGATCCTGTCGCGCTGGTCACCGAGGACGGACGCAGCTACACCGGCGACGAGCTCTACGCGACGACGCTGGACTGCCTCGTCCGCGAGGCACGCACGGCCGGCGCCGACGACGACGCCGCGATCGTGGTGACCTACCCGACGTCGTGGCCCGAGTACACGGTGGACCGGCTCCGCAACGCGGCTGCCCGCCACGGCCTCACCGACGTCACCTTCGTTCCCGACGCTCTCGCCGCGACGGCATGGATGCAGCAGTCGCCGGACGCGGTGGCGGACGGCGTCGTGCTGGTCGCGGACCTGGGTGCGAGCGCCCTGACCGTGTCGGTCGTGCGCACGGGTGCCGATTCGGCGATCCTCGGACGCGGTGCGCGCAGCGAGGACGTCAGCGGCGCCCACATCGACCAGGTCGTGTTGGCGCACGTGCTCGACAACGTCGACTCCTCGTCGCTCGATCCCTTCGATCCCGCGACGGTCGAGGCCCTCACGACCCTGCGCACGCACTGCGCGACGGCCAAGGAAGCACTGTCCTCCGACACCGAGACGGTCGTGCCGGTGCACCTGCCCGGCATCGACACCGACGTGCGACTGGTGCGGTCGGAGATCGAGGAACTACTGCGCGAGACGTTCGACGACGTCACCCGGGTACTCGGCGAGGCGCTGCGCACCGCGGGTGTCGACGGCGACGCGGTCGACCGCGTGCTGCTGGTCGGCGGCGGCGCGTCGATCCCCATGCTCACCGAGACCGTGTCCTCCGCGCTGCGCAAGCCGGTGACCGTCGGCGAACAGCCCGCGGCCACCGCCGCGACTGGAGCCGCACTGCTCGCCGCCGACATCGCTTCTGCCGGAGCAGAACTGAACCGCCCGGGCGCAGCGGCACTCGCTGCCGTCGCCGCCGGTTCCACCGTCGACGACGACGAGACCGACCTGCTCCCTCCGGTCACCGAGCGTCCCGCCTCGGCCCGAACCTCCACGCCCGCACCGGTGTCGCGCTCGGCACACGCCAAGGACGCCCCGTCGCGCGGTAAGCGCACCGCCGTCATCGGTGGCGTCGCCGCTGCCGTGATCCTGCTGGCCGCGGGTGGCCTCTCCGTCGGCACCGGCCTCGTCGGCGGATCGTCGGAGAACACCGGCCCCTCCACCAGCAGCGCGGTGGCCCCGGCCGCCGCGGACGGTTCCGTGAGCGCGACCCCGACCACCGCCGCCGCCGGCGTCGACCCCGTGACGGGACAGCTGCGCACCACCGGAGCCGCCGGAGCGCCGACCAGCGGCGCCGCAGCAGCACCGGGGGCTGCGGCTCCCGGCGCGACCGCGCCCGGCTCGACCGGATCGGCCGCGGTACCGGGCGCCACCGCGCCGAACGCTGCTGTGCCGAACGCACCGGCGCCCCAGTTCACCGCTCCGAGCGTCCCGACGGTCCAGGTACCGCAGGTGCCCCAGGCTCCGGCCTACACCGCACCCTCGCTGCCGCAGTACACACCGCCGAACGTCATCGGCGGAGTCACGGACGGCCTCGGCGGTGTCGTCGGAGGCGTGGGTGACACCTTGGGCGGTGTCGGCGCCGGTCTGGGCGGTGCAGTCGGAACGCTGACGAGTCCCCTCGGACTGTGACTTCGCCCGACGAGCGATCGGCCCTCGACGCTCTGCTGTCCGCGCACGATCACACCGCCCTCGTGGTGGTGACGCTCGCGTCGGTCGGTGTGGCCCCGGATCCGTATCTCGTCGCCGATGTCGCCGACGTCCCGATGCCCGACGCCGCCGCCGCCGTGGAGCGCACCCGGGGCTGCGGGGTCCTGTCCGACGAGGGCCTGCTGTCGGACTCCGCGCGCGGTGCCCTGCGCGTGGTGATGGGCGAGCACGGAATGCTCGGCGTGCTGCGTCGCCTGGCACGGGTGCACCTCGACAGTGGCGGTCTCGGTGGTGATCTCGCGGTCTCGCTCGCGGATGCGGGTCTGCGCGATCCCGATCTCGCACAGCACCTGGTCGGATTGGCCTCCGCCGCAGACCGTCTCGCCGCACGACGACTCTGGGACGCGGCCTCCGCGGCGGGTGCGCAGGGCACCGACATCTCCGTGCCCTACGCCGACGCCCTGCTCGCGAGCGGAGATCTCGACACTGCGGCGCTCACGGTGGACGCGGTGCTGTCCGCCGAGGCGCCGTCACCCGACGGAGTACGCGGAGCCGTTCGCGTCGCGTCCACGGTCGCACTGATGCGCGGCACCGCGTCGCACGCCGCCGACCTCTACCGGTGGCTCGGGCCGGACCGCATCGGACCGGATGCGGCGTACGCGGTGACGACGCTTCTCGCCGTGGGGGACGCCGACTGCGCCGCGACGTTCGTCCGCGCGCACGGCGGCCTCCGCCCCGTCCCGCCCACGTCGGCGAACGCCCGCTCGACGCTGGTGGCCCGCGGGCTCCTCGACTCACTGACCGAACCCGCCACTGTGGCAACGGGTTCGCTGCTGCGCGCCGCCTCGATGGCCGACACCGCGGTGGGCGCCCGGGCCGAGCCGGAACATCCCGCGGTGATCGCGGCACTGATCGCTCTGCACACCGGCGACCCCGCCACCGCCCGAGCGGTGCTGACCGAGACCATTGCCGCGGACCCGGGATGCGCGGTGTCCACGCGGTGCCGTCTGCTGCTCGCCTGGTCGGCACTCGTGGCCGGCGACACGGGTGTCGATCCCACCTCGGGCGTCGACCCGGCCACGCTCCCCCAACGGGACGCCCTGTCCTACTTCGCACTTCGCGTCGCCACCGCCCGCCGACGCGGAGATACCGGCGCCCTCATGTCCGCGTGGCAGGAGGCCCGGCGCACCGTCGCGGAGGCCGAACCCGATCTCTTCTCCCTCATCCCGCTCGGTGAACTGTGGCTCGCCGCAGTGCGCCTCGGGGACACGGCACGCATCGCGCACTCCGTCTCCGCGGCCACCGCACTGGTCGCCTCGCTCGGCGAACCACCGACCTGGGCGGCCACGTGGCACTGGTACGGCGTGCAGGCCGCCATCCTCGGCGGCGCCCCGGCCGACCTGCTCCCCCACGCTCGTGCGCTCGGCTCGTTCGCCGACCGCAGTCCGCACGCCGCAGCACTCGCCTCCGCCGGCAAAGCATGGCTCCGCGTCCTGCAGGGCGAGCCCGACGTCGCCGAGGTCGAGACGTCCGCTCGCACCCTGGAGAAGTTCGGGCACGCCTGGGACGCGGCGCGGCTCGCCAGTGACGCCGCCCTGCGTGTCGCCGACACCCGCGACGCCACCGCCCTGCTGCAGATCGCCCGCGACATCGGTGCCGTCGCGGCGACGGCCGAGCCCACCGAGCCCGGTTCCGCGTCGCTGGGGGCGCTGACCGAGCGCGAGGCGGAGGTGGCGCATCATCTCGTACTGGGCCTGACGTACCGCGAGATCGGCGCCCAGATGTACATCTCGGCCAAGACGGTCGAGCACCACGTCGCACGGATCCGTCGACGTCTGGGAGCGCAGTCGCGCTCGCAGATGCTGTCGATGCTCCGCGCGGCCGGCTACGCACAGGACAAGGAACGACGGGTACACGCATGAACACCGGGCACGACGCCGCACCGATCACCCGAGCCACCGGGATCCACATCACCGATCTGACGTCGACGGCCGTCGTGGTGTCGACGACCTCGGGTGAACTGGTCCGCGTGCCGGTGACGGCCGAGACGGTCCTCTACCTCCTGCCCGACGGCACGACGACACTGCACCGACCCGACGCGCTGACGGCGGACATCGACGTCGTCGATCGCTTCATGGCTCGCGTCGGTGACCCGTCCGGCGTGGTCTCGTCCCGCGGCGTACCCATGCGCGCCGAGGACCTCGTCGCGACCATGATGTTCCTGCTGCTCAGTGAGACCGTCGACGCCGGCGAGGACGTCCGCGTCCTCACGGCCGGAGCTGCCCATCCCGCCGACTGGTCACCCGAGCGCATCGCCGCGCTGCGGGAGGCGCTCGACTTCGTCGGACTCACCGCGCTGACGCTGCATCCCGAGTCGGCCGATCCCCACGCCACCCTCGGCGCGTCGGAGGAACGGCTGGCCGCCGCCGCGGCCGCCGCACGTGCCGCCGCCGGGCTCGCGCCGACGACGGGGGCACCGCTGCTCGCGACCGCTGCCGCCTCGACAGCCACCGACAGCGGTGCATCGAGGTCGACACCGCGCGGCCCCCTCGCCCTCCTCGTGGCGGCCGCAGTCGCGACCCTGCTGATCGTGGGCGGCGGTATCGCCTACCTCGCGTCCGATCGGACGGTCAGCACCGCGGTTCCGGCCGTCGAGGACGCCGCCGGTGTCACCGCGCGGCCGACGACGACTCGTCCCGCTCCGTCCACCAGCATCGGCTTCCCGACCGTCGTCCCCGGCGCACCCGCGCCCGTCGAGGCCACACGTGCACCTGCTCGGATCACCACGACGGTGCCCCCGCGCGCACCGGACCCCGTGCCGGCACCCGCGCCCGCGCCCGCTCCTGCTCCCGCCCCGGCTCCGGCACCCGAGCCGGCACCCGAACCCGTGCCGAGCGACCCGCCCGTCGTCGTGGAGCCCTCGCCCACCAGTCCGTCGCCGTCACCGTCGCCCGATGCACCGATCGAAGACTCGGACGAGACCGCGGACGACCCGCCGACCGGCGGCTGAGTGCTTCCCGTGCGCGTTGTGCGTGCCGCGGGATGCGCGAAGCGCGCACGGGGGGCGGAGCCCATCGGGTACCCCCTCACCGTGACGACCGGTACGGTGATCGGACGGGTGCTCGCGGTCGACGTGGCACCGTGTCTGCAACTCGCCGAGGGGGTCGAGTCCGAATGAGCGCGCGCAGCCAGGGGTTCGACGGACCCCGGGTCGACAAGACGATCCACCTCGTCATGGCGGTGACCGATGCCGAGACGGCCGTGTCGGTCGACATCGACGGTGGTACCGAGCTGTTCGAGTGCCCGACGGCGGTGGGCCTGGACCCCGATGGACGCGTGCGCCTCGATGACTCCGACCAGGGCGTTCGCGGTTTTCTCGTCGCGGTGGGCGACACTCGCGGACTCGGACTGGCCGACGGTCGCGTGGTGCGCGCCGAGGATCTCGTCGCCGGATTCGTCCACGCTCTGACGGGCATGCTGTCGGAGCTCTACTCTCTGCCCGCCGACGCTCGATGCACGCTGCTCCACCCAGCAGGACTGTCCGCCGAGTCGGTAGCCGCGTTGCGGGACGCCCTCGATTACGTCGGTCTGCAGGACTGCTCGCTGACTCCTGCGACGTCGGAGAGCCCGGCGGCGGCCGTTCGCGCCGCAGCCTCACGTCGGTCGTCGCCGCTCACCTCGGCGGCCTCGGACAAGGCATTCGCGGCGATGGTGTCCGACTCGGCCACCGGTAAGACCGCTCACACTCGACCACATAGGAGAACACCCACGCGCGCGGCGGTCTCGGTCGCCGCGGTGGCTCTCGCGTTCCTCGCCGTCGGCGGCGCCGTGGGCACCCACGACCTCGACTCCAGCTCGGTCGCGCCCCTGAACTCGCAGCAGGCCATCACGCCCGCCGCTCCCGTCGTGACGTCGTCGTTGGACAGCACCACGACGTCCGCCGCGCCGCTGCCCGTCCAGGAGCAGGCACCGGCTCCGGTGCAGGAGGCCCCGGCTCCGGAGATCGACACGCTCGACCCTGTCACGGAGACGATGCCGCCCTCGCTGCCGGAACCCAGCGGCCTCACCGACATCGTGGAGCCGCTCGATCTGTTTCCTGATGGTGGGATATTCGGTGGAGTCGGGTCCCCACCCCCTCCAGACACCACCACCACCACCACCACGACGGCACCGTCCACGACAATCGCCACCACGACACCGGAAACCTCGGCCTCGGAGACCACTGCCCCGGCCCGGTCCGTCTCGCGTACCTCTCCCGGTTCTGTGAACCGTCCCTGACGCTCGTCGGGCGCCGGAAACACTCAGGATGATGCCCTATGCTCGTGCGCTGGCATCGGTACCTCTGCGAACCATGTGCGGACCCGACGGGCCACGGACTGTCACCACTGCGAAGGGAACTTCTTGCGTAACTCGGCGGCCACAGCGGCCACGGGCCAGAGTCACTCCGAGTCGAGCGGCGCATCTCGCAGCGCACGGGTGATGGGGGTGGTGGGCGCGTCGCTGCTGATGCTGAGCCTCGGCACCGCCACTGCCGGCGCAGCACCCGCGTCGGCGGCTCCCGAGCAGCTGTCCGCGGATCGCCTCCCGTCCGAGTTGGTCGACGCCGTGCAGCGCGATCTGCACATGTCGCCGCAGGAGTACCTCGACCGCGCTGCCGAGGCGCAGAAGCTTCGTACCTACGCCGACGACTTCCGTCAGCAGCGCCCGGCGGACTTCGCGGGTGCCTGGATCGGCGACGACGGCGTTCCCGTCGTCGCGGTCACCACCTCGGAGGCCGCGAGCCAGGTGGCGCAGGACGGCTACCGCAGCCGCCAGTCGCCCGTGTCGGCGGACACGCTCGAGCAGTCCCTCGACGACTTCGGTCGCTGGGTGTCGGGTCTGCCCCGCGAGGTCTCGTCACAGATCAATTCGGCGGCTGTCGACGTGCTCGGCGGACGGGTGATCGTCGACATCGCCAACGGTCCGATCGGGCGCGCACTGAATCTGCCGACCGCCATCGCCAACCTCCAGGTGCAGCTGTCCCCACCCGCTCCCGGTCCGACGCCTCCGCCTGCCGTGATGGGCGGCGACGACTACGTGACGTCCGCCGGCGACATCACCACCGCGCCGCTCGAGGACATCGAGATCTGCTCGTTCGGGTTCAGCGCCACCGACGGGGCCGGCACGCCGGTCAGTCTTTCTGCGGGACACTGTGATCCGGGCAACTCCGCCTCGGTCTACCTGCCCAATCGTGACGACATCCGCGCCAGTACTCCCGTCGGCGACTTCACCACGTCGAGTGTCGGCGGCGGCGACGGACTCGACTACTCCGTCATCGCGCTGAACGACGCCGGCGTGGCCGCGGGGCTCGACCAGCCCACCGTGCGGGGAGCCAACGGCACCGCCCTCACGATCACCGGAACGGCCTCGCCCGTCATCGGTGCCCCGGTGTGCAAGTCCGGTCAGGCGTCGTCCTTCACGTGTGGTCTCGTCGCTGCGGACCGCGTCGAGACGCAGCTCTTCCTGGGTGACGGCGACAGCCGCACGGTGCGTGGATTCGCCAGTACCGCCTGCACTCTCGCGGGTGACAGCGGCGGCGCCATCGTCACAGGGACACTCGCACTGGGCATCACCAGCGGATCCAACAGCGGCGCTGCTCCGAGCTGCGGCGAGGCGAACCTGGCCTTGGCTCAGTACGGCGGAACCGCCAGCCTGGGCATACCTGTCGACGCCGTCACCGCGGCCACCGGAACGACCGTCCGCACATCGTGAGATAGCACAACGTTCGGTCTCCTTGGTGCGGTAATGTCACGTGTCGAGGCGAGGCGCCTCCGCGCCTCGAGTGGGTGCGTTTCATTCATGAAAGGCCCGACATGGATTTCTTCGAACTTGCTTTCACGGTGATCGGTTACATCGTGCAGATCGTCTCGAATGCCGGCGTTCTGAGCTGACCGACTGCGCAGTGATCGCAGCCCGTCGTCTTCGGACGGCGGGCTGTCGCCATTTCTGGAGGGAACCAATATGACACGGGCGCATCACTTTTCGGATTCCGTCGCGTAACGCACTCTGGTCACAGTGGTATCGTGGGACACGCGCAGTCCACTCCGTCACCAGCGTCGGTGACGTCCGAGTGTCGACCGTTCCGTTCATCCCACGAGGAGGTGTACCGCTGTGCTGCGCTGCGTTCGATACCCGATGACCTTCGGCCGTTCCCCGAAGGAGGTATCGCTGTGACCGACATCGCCGATTCGTCACTCCCCCGCGAGACTCAATCCCCCGCCGCGATCTACACGGCGGCAAAGATGTCGTCTGCTCGGGCGGCCCTGAGTTCCGTTGCCCGCGATCCCCGACTCGCCGACGCTTCCGTGCTGTTGGGCGCGCTGTCGGTGGTGGCGTTCTGGAGCTTCGGCTTCGGCGTTCTGCTGGGCATCGCCGCGCTCGTCGCCGGCGTCCTGGCGACCCGCGTTCCCGATGCCGATCGCGCAGACACCGTCATCGGACTGCTCACCGGAGCCGTCGGTGTGATCGCGGGTGGCATCTTCCTCGCCGCCGCCGTTCCCTGGCTCTGATCCACTCCGCCTGAAACGAGAGAAGGCCGCCACCCGATGGGTGGCGGCCTTCTTCGCTGTCGATCTTAGTTCGCGTACTTCGTGGTTCCCGGCGCCGCATTCAGCGTGTTCAGGTACTCGAAGCCGGCTACGGCCAGAGCCGGGCCGCCAACTACGATCGTGCCGATAACTCCACCGATGGTGGCGGCAGTCGGGATGGTTGCCAAGCAAGCGAGCGCGATGACCGCGCACGTGCTGAGGCCGATGGCGCCACCGATGATGCCGCCGACGATGGTGCCACCGAGGCCGCCGACTGCAGTCGCGAGACTCAGCTGCGAGGCGAAGTCCTGGGTAGCAGCGGTGTTCTCAGCAGGCGATGCCGCATTCTGCTCGAGCGCGACGGGAGAAGCCGGTCCGATCGGTGCCGCGAGGTTCGGAATGAGCTTCACGGTGCGGCCCTCGTCGGTGTACTCGACACCGTAGGGGAACTCGATGCCGTTGAGGTTGAACGACAGCGGGAGGCTCAGGACGTCGTTGCCCTCTTCGTCCTCGAGGACGACGGCCTTGCCGTCGTCGGACGCACGGAACATACCGGCGTCGACGGTGGTGACGACGCCACCGGCCTCGACGCGCGATGCCCAGTTCAGCTCGGAGTTCTCCGCGGGAGCACTCTCGGTGGTCGTCGCGGAGGGGGTGGTGGTGGCCGGCTGCGCGTACGCAGTACCGGTGGCCACGCCCAGGGAGGCGATCGCGATCGCAGAGGTTGCGACGAGTCGACGCAGTGTCATCTAGATGTTCCGTTCGTTCAGGTTCGTGGTGTCGGACCCCGACACGAGCACTGTAGCGGTTGACAGGGACACAACCGAATATCAGGTCCGTTTCCAGTGCTCGATCCGGGAATTGTCCGTGTGAACAGCCACGATGTGACCTCATTCACGGACGAGGTGGCTCGTGAAGGGTAACAAAATGGTCGCGATGAGGGGCGACTTCCTCGGCGGCCCGAAGTTACCCACGAGGCAAGTTAGGAATACCTGTGCGGGAGGCCTGTCGCTGTGCCGTAATACGGTAGGGCTCATCGCGTGTGCGGGACGGACCAGCCCTCCGTCCGACCTGCGGTGATGTCGACCGAAATGCTAAGTTACCGATCGGTAGAACCCTTGTGGTTACCGGCTGGTAACTTCGAGTGGGACAGATGCATCCGGGCTGACCGTCGGACCGCCCCCTATGGCCGGCCGGAAGCGTAGGGCGACGGAATGGCCGTCGCCGAAGAAAGGCAGCGTCATGAATGCCCTGACGATCACCCTCGGCACCGTCGGTGCCCTGCTCAGCATCGTGTGTTGGGCCTACTTCTTCCGCGGTGCCGCGATGATGGTGCGATCCATCGCGCTGGGACAGCCGGACAAGACACGTCTGCGACCGTTCGTTCCGCGGTTCAAGCAGATGTGCATCGAGTTCGCTGCGCACACCCGGATGAACAAGTTCCGCTCCGTCGGCTGGGCGCACTGGTTGGTGATGGTCGGCTTCATGCTCGGCGCCATCCTGTGGTTCGAGGCCTACGGGCAGACGTTCAATCCCGAGTTCCACTGGCCACTCATCGGTGACCTCGCGATCTACCACCTCATGGACGAGATCCTGGGCCTGGGCACCGTCATCGGCATCGTGACGCTGATGATCATCCGGCAGCGGAACCACCCTCGCTCCCCCGAGCGCCTCTCCCGCTTCTCCGGCTCCAACTTCCGTGCCGCCTACTTCGTCGAGTTCGTGGTGCTGCTCGAGGGCCTCGGCATGATCTTCGTGAAGGCCGGCAAGATCGCCACCTACGGACACGCCAACCCGTGGACCGACTTCTTCACCATGAACCTGGCCAAGCTGCTCCCCGCGAGCGCGGTCCTGGTCTCGATCTTCGCCTTCGTCAAGCTCATGTCCGGCATGGTCTGGCTGCTGATCGTCGGCCGCAACATCACGTGGGGTGTCGCATGGCACCGGTTCAGCGCGTTCTTCAACATCTACTTCAAGCGTGAGGACGACGGCGGAGTCGCGCTCGGCGCGGCCAAGCCGATGATGTCCGGCGGCAAGGTCCTCGAGATGGAGGAGGCCGACCCCGACGTCGACGCGTTCGGTGCCGGCAAGATCGAGGACTTCACCTGGAAGGGCTGGCTCGACTTCACCACGTGCACCGAGTGCGGCCGCTGCCAGTCGCAGTGCCCGGCGTGGAACACGGGGAAGCCGCTCTCACCCAAGCTGCTCATCACTTCGCTCCGCGACCACGGCAACGCCAAGGCGCCGTACCTGCTCGCCGGTGGCCGCAAGGACATGGCGGGCGACGAGGTCGGCCTGGTCGACGCGGACGGCAAGCCGGACGAGGCCAAGCTCGCGAAGATCCCGCAGGCCGCCCGTGACGAGGCCGAGCGCCCGCTGGTCGGCGAGACCACCCTCGACGGCGGTCTCGGCGGAATCATCGATCCCGAGGTGCTGTGGAGCTGCACCAACTGCGGCGCCTGCGTCGAGCAGTGCCCCGTCGACATCGAGCACGTCGACCACATTCTCGACATGCGTCGCTACCAGGTGCTCATCGAGTCGGAGTTCCCCTCCGAACTGGCCGGCCTGTTCAAGAACCTGGAGAACAAGGGCAACCCCTGGGGCCAGAACGCCAAGGACCGCACCAACTGGATCTCGGAGCTCGACTTCGACGTGCCGGTCTTCGGCCAGGACGCCGACAGCTTCGAGGACTTCGAGTACCTCTTCTGGGTCGGCTGCGCCGGCGCCTACGAGGACCGCGCGAAGAAGACCACCAAGGCCGTCGCGGAACTGCTCGCCACCGCTGGCGTGAAGTTCATGGTGCTCGGCGCCGAGGAGACCTGCACCGGCGACTCCGCTCGCCGCGCGGGCAACGAGTTCCTGTTCCAGCAGCTCGCGATGCAGAACATCGAGACCCTGAACTCCGTGTTCGAGGGTGTCGACGAGAGCCGTCGCAAGATCGTCGTCACGTGCGCGCACTGCTTCAACGCACTCGGCAACGAGTACCCGCAGGTGGGCGGCAAGTACGAGGTCGTCCACCACACCCAGCTGCTCAACCGCCTCGTGCGGGCCAAGAAGCTGGTGCCGGTGGCGTCGGTGCAAGAGGACGTCACGTACCACGACCCGTGCTTCCTGGGACGCCACAACAAGGTGTACGACGCACCCCGCGAGCTGATGGCGGCGTCGGGCTCCACACTCAAGGAGATGCCGCGTCACGGCGAGCGCTCCATGTGCTGCGGCGCCGGTGGTGCTCGCATGTGGATGGAAGAGAAGATCGGCAAGCGGATCAACATCGACCGCGTCGACGAAGCGCTCGACACCCTGGGTGGCAGCACTACCGCGACGCAGAAGATCGCGACCGGCTGCCCCTTCTGTCGGGTCATGCTCAACGACGGTGTCACCGCACGCCAGGAGGCCGGTGGCAACGACAACGTCGAGGTCATCGACGTCTCGCAGATGCTCCTCAGCTCGATCACGCGCCTGGACTCCGCACAGCTCGGCGAGAACATCAAGGTGGTGCCGCGGGCCAAGCCCGTGGTCGTCCCTGCCGAGGAGCCCGTCGACACCCCCAAGGCCGAGTCCGTCGCCACCGAGGACGTCGCCGCCGCAGAGGAGAAGGGTCGCGTCGAGGAGATCGAGACGGCTGCTGCGGGTGGCGATCCCGCTGCCCCCGCGCCCGGCAAGGGTCTGAAGATGAAGGGCCTGGCCAAGGCTCCGGGCGCCAAGGCACCCGGTGCGAAGGCTCCGGCCGAGCCCGCCGAGTCGCCCAACGCCGACGGTGACGACGCAGCCGACGCGTCCAAGCCGAAGGGCCTCGGCATGGCCGGCAAGGCGAAGGCACCGGGCGGCAAGGGGCTGCAGCTCAAGGGTCGTCCTCCGGGCGCGAAGGCACCGGGATCTGCCGCAGCTGCTCCGGCCGAGAAGCCGGAACCGACCGACGCTCCCGCCGAGACGGCCAGTGAGGCATCGGAGTCGTTGCCGACGGTCAAGCCCAAGGGTCTCGCCGTGAAGTCCGGGTTCAAGAAGCCCGGCGCCAAGGCACCGGGTTCAGCGGCTCCTGCTTCTGCGGCTCCTGCTTCCGAGGCTCCCGCTTCCGAGGCTCCCGCTTCCCAGGCTCCCGCTCCCGAGGCTTCCGCCGAAGCACCGGCTGCCGAGGCACCGGCACAGGCGTCGGAGTCGATGCCGACCGTCAAGGCCAAGGGTCTCGCCGTGAAGTCCGGGTTCAAGAAGCC
This sequence comes from Rhodococcus sp. BP-316, assembly GCF_019836105.1. NCBI lineage: Bacteria > Bacillati > Actinomycetota > Actinomycetes > Mycobacteriales > Nocardiaceae > Rhodococcus > Rhodococcus sp. BP-316. The sequence goes on from NZ_JABUEE010000010.1 coordinate 142,378, forward strand.
CGGCGCCAAGGCACCGGGTTCCGCGGCCGCACCGGCGGCTGAGGCACCGGCGGAGGCTTCTGCACCCGCACCGGCGTCTGAGGCACCGTCCGAGGCATCTGCTCCTGCCGAGGCTTCTGCCGAGGCTCCCGCTGAGGCTTCTGCACCGGCACCGGCACAGGCGACCGAGTCGATGCCGACCGTCAAGGCGAAGGGTCTCGCCGTGAAGTCCGGGTTCAAGAAGCCGGGCGCCAAGGCACCGGGTTCCGCGGCACCCGCCGCAGCGCCGGAGCCGGCGGCACCTGCCGAGTCGGAGGCACCGGAGTCGGCGGCACCCGCAGAGCAGGCACCCGAGGAGACGGCCGCTCCTACGCCGGAGTCGAACGGTGCTGCCGAGTCGAACGGCGCCGCGGAGTCGAACGGTGCTGCGGAGCCCGCAGACACCCCGGCGCCACCGCAGCCGAAGGCCGGTGGGCTCGGGTTCAAGTCGGGAGCGAAGGCGCCGGGCAAGAGGTCCTGACCGAACACCCGTTGCTGTAGCCGAACACCCTCTCCAGCGTGCTGGGGAGGGTGTTCGCGTTGTGTGCGGTGTGCGGCTCGGGACCGCAGTCCCCGCACCGCAGAAGGCACCACAGGCCCCGCACCGCAGAAGGCAGCACCCGGCACGCGGCTCCGCTCCCCCAGAGCCACACACCACTTGCCACCACCGAACACCCTGTCCAGCGTGCTGCGAGGGGTGTACGCGTCACGGACCCTGTGCAGCTCACGCATCCACAGGCCTCGGGCGATCCCCAGCGCGGCACCGGAGGCCCGCCCGAGCACCACCGGTGCGGCAACCTTCGGCGCATGGCCCGCATCATCACGCGCTCTCAGGCATTGACCGACGGATTCACCGACTCCGAGCTCCGCCGACTTTGCCGCGACGGCACCCTCACCCGCCTGCGCCGCGGGGCCTACGCGGGTGCGCCTGACATCGAGAACCTGACCGACACCGATCGGCACCTCCTCGTCGTGCGGGCAACCATGGCGCGCGCAACCGCCCCCGACACCGTGTCGAGCCACGCGAGTGCCGCCCTGCTGCACGGGATCACGCTGTGGGACGTGCCGCTGGGCACCGTCCACCTGACGCGGAACCGTAGAACAGGGGGTCGCCGCGGACAGCTCCGCACAGTGCACGCATCGCCTTACGACCCGGACGAGGTCACCGAGGTGGAAGGTCTCCGCGTGACCACTGTGGCCCGCACGATCGCGGACCTGGCCTGCAGCCTCCCGTTCGAGCAGGCGGTCTGCGCGGCGGACGATGCGGCGCGGCGGCTCGGGGTACTCGGCACGGAGGTGGCGGCTGTCCTCGCCCGACGGCCGACCCGCAACGGCCACGCTCGCGCGCTGCGGGTGGCTCGGTTCATGAACGCGGGAGCGGAGAGTGTCGGCGAGTCACGGAGCCGCGTACTGCTCCACGAGTCGGGCTTCGTCGTCGAGGTGCAGCGAATGGTGCACTGTGCGAACCGATCTCATCGCGTCGACTTCTTCCTGCCCGAGTCGAACGTGGTGGGCGAGTTCGACGGGCGCGTGAAGTACGGCCGCCTCGTGCCCACGGGTGACACTCCCGCTGACGTGCTGTGGCGCGAGAAGCTCCGGGAGGACGAGATCCGCGACACGGGGTACGAGATGGCGCGCTGGACGTGGGGCGATCTGGAGTTCCCCGAGTCGATCATCGGGCGGATCCGCCGCGCCAAGGCACGATCCGCACGCCGAACGTGACATCCACACCCCCTCCAGCCTGCGGAACGGGTTGCAGCTCAACGCAACCGGTGCACGACGCCACAAGCAGCACCCGAAGACAGACCGCCCCTACCGCGCCCCCTCCAACTGCCCGACGATGTGCTCCGCGATACCCAGCGCCGCGGTGGCGGCGGGTGAGGGCGCGTTGAGCACGTGCACCTGGCCGGGCCGCTGTTCGTAGTAGAAGTCGTCGACCAGTGCACCGCTGCGGTGGATCGCCTGCGCCCGCACTCCCGCATGGGTGGGGACGAGGCTGTCCGAGGGCAGGTCCGGCACCAGCTCGCGCAGACTGGCGAGGAAGCGCGCGGACGACACCGACCGGGCCACCTCCTGCGCTCCGGTGCGCCAGTAGCGCCGACCGAGTCGCCACAGCCCGGGCCATGCCAGCGCATCGGCCACGTCGCGCGGCGCGATGTCGCGCCACCGATAGCCCTCGCGCGCCAGTGCGAGAACGGCATTCGGTCCGGCATGAACGGTGCCGTCGATCATGCGGGTGAGGTGGACGCCGAGAAAAGGCAGCGTCGGGTCGGGCACCGGATAGATGAGCCCGCGCACCAGGTGGCTGTACTGCGGTGCCAGTTCGAAGTACTCGCCGCGGAACGGCAGGATGCGGACGGCCGGGGTGACTCCGGCCATGCGGGCGATGCGGTCGCTGTGCAGTCCGGCGCAGTTCACCAGCAGGTCGGCAGCGATCAGCGTCTCCGACTGCCCTGTGCGACAGCGCACCTCGACCGATCCACTGATCGCGACGACCTCGGCGCCCAGCACCACGTCACTGCCGGCGTCCTCGATCTCGCGTCGCAGCGTGGCACACACCGCCCGGTAGTCGACGATGCCGGTGGACTCCACCCGCAGCGCCGCCACCGCGCGCACCGCGGGTTCGTACTCTCGCGCCTCGTCCGCGGTGATCATCCGGCACGGCACCCCGTTGACGGCGCCGCGCTCGGCCAGGGCTCGCAGTGCCGGTACCTGCGCCTCGGTGGTGGCGACCACGAGCTTGCCGCAGACGTCGACGGGCAGGTCGTGCTCGCGGGCGAAGTCCCGCATCGACACGGACCCGGACACGGCGAGCGTGGCCTTGAGGCTGCCGGGCGCGTAGTAGAGACCCGAATGGATGACACCGGAATTGTTGCCCGTCTGATGCGTCGCGGTGTCCGACTCCTTGTCCAGCACCGTCACCCGGTACCCGCGGCGCACCAGCGCCCGCCCCGTCGCGAGGCCCACGATGCCGGCCCCGACCACCACCACGTGCCCACCGTGCATGTCAGGACTCGACGATCGCCTTGATCGCGGCGAGCGTACGGGGAATCCCGTCGAGTGCGGCGGTACGGCGGATCTCGATCTCCTCCTGCGCGCGATCGCCGAACTTCGTGTGGAAGTACTCGATCCCCTGGTCGGTGAACAGCCACGATTCGGTGAGCTGCGTCGAGTTCTCGTCGATCGCCTCGAGGGTGTATCCCCACCGCACGAACGAGTCGCCGACGAGCCAGGCGAACTCGGTGCCCGGGATGGCGACGGCGACGGTCGAGACCGTCTCCCAGGTGCGGTCGGCGGTGACGTTGCGCCCGGTGAAGGTGGACCCGACCACGTCGGCGCTGCCACCGTCGTTCCACCAGCACTCCTGGCAGATCGGGCTCCACTCCCCGGTCCGGGTGACGTCGGAGACGAGGGCGTACACGGCGTCGGGCGACGCGGCGATCACAATGGAGTCGGAATGCTCGAGTGCGGTCATGCCTCGAGTATGCCGCCGAGCGGTGCAGTGAAGGTGGTTCGTCGCCGAAGTTCTTGCTCCGCCACCCGGATCGCCAACTGCAGGCGCTCCTCACGGCTCCCCGTCAACAACACCCAGGACCGGCCGGTGCGCGTGAGCGCGTCGAGGAACCACCCGGTCATGTCCGCCCGCACTTGTTCACCGTCACGAATACCGTCCTGCACGAACGGAACTCCGTGATGATCCGTCACCAGATACACCGCGGGTCGATCGTCGGCGACGGCGTGGTGTGACTCGGGGCCGAGGTAACGCCGCTCCCACACCGTCGTCGCGAACGCGTCGGTGTCGCAGATCAGCACAGGCGATCCGCGCCGCGCTGCCGCGTCCTCGTGGGCAGTCTGGGTGCGCGCGATGCGGGCGAAGTCGTCACCGGTCCACACGATGTCGTCGACCGATCCGACCTCCGCGACCTTGTCGAGGGTGTCCTGCCGGCCGAACTCGTCGACGCACTCGGTGTCCGGCCACCGTTGTCGAAAGTGTGCAGCCAGCGCGCCCGCGACGGTGGTGGTGCCCGTCGACTCCGAACCCACCACGACGATGCGCGTCGCCAGACCGGCTCTGGCGGGCGCGTCGAGGCAGCGCCACGAGGCGGCGAGGTTGCGACGACACGCGGTCCCGGACACCGGGAAGGTGCTGCGCGGCAGATCGAACGGCACGTGTCGAGCGTCGAACCACCGCGCCAGTTCCTCGCCGTACGGCTCGCTGGTGACCACCACGTCGACGGGCTCGTTCCCGAGGGCCGCGCGCATGCACGCCACCTGGGCCGCCCACACGGCCCGTGAGGCGTGGTCGATCGGTGCGTCGCAGACGATGCCGGTGATCGTGACCGTCTCGTCGCCTGCGTGCGACTCGGTCATCCACGCCACACGGTCTCGCAGAGACACCGACTCCACGGTGGCTGCCATCACCACGACGGTCACCCGGTCGGCCACCGTGGCGGCGAACCGGACCATCGCGTGGTGACCGACGTGCGGCGGATAGAACTTGCCGATGATCAGCGCGTGCCTCATGCCGGCACCTCGACGGCGGCGGGGGTCATCGACCGTGTCCACGCTCGCAGCCCGGCAACGCACAGCGCGATGAATCCCAGATAGAGAACACCGGTCAGCACCAGGTCCTTGTAGAGATAGAGCGGCACGTACACGACGTCCGCGGCTATCCACAGGAACCAGGACTCGCGACGCTTCGTCACCTGGCCCCACGTCGCCAACAGTGACAACACGGTGGTCACCGCGTCCCAGAACGGCACGACCGACGTCGTCGCGGTGTCGAGGAACCACGTCATGGCCAGCGTGGCCGTCACGCCGACGGCGCCGAGCCACCACCATTCCCGACGGCTGGTGGACGTGACCACCAGCGGCCCCTGCGTGCCGCCGCCGACCCACAGGACCCATCCGGACACGGCGAGAGCGATGTAGACGAACTGCAGCGCCGCGTCGGCGAACAACCCGGCGCCGAAGAACAGCAGGACGAACGCGAGGTTGTTGGCGATACCGATGGGCCAGTTCCACACCGACTGCCGTGCGACCAGGACGACGCAGGTGGCGCCCGTGACGAATCCGACGACCTCGACCCACGACGTGGGTGCCCCGAAGGACACGAACGCGGTGGATCCGAGCCACTCGATCAGGGTCATGACGCCTCCTTAGCGTGATTATGCGCTAAGCATGGCGCAGAAGTGCTCGAAGTGCAACTCGGCCCCTGGTCAGGCCACCGGCTCGAGCAACTGCGGCCCGTTGTTGCGCACGCTGTTGACGGCCGTGCTCACCTCGTACGGAGACAGGTGCGGCTCGGGCATCGACTGGACCAGGTCCGCCACCGCGCCGAGATCGGTCAGCGTCGGGTCCAACCAGGCATCGCGCATGTCCGCAGGCACCACGACGGGCGACCGGTCATGGATGTGCCCCAGCTCGTCGGTGGCCGTCGTGGTGAGCACAGTCGTGGTCCACACCCACTTGCCCGGATCATCCTCGGGCAGTGCGGGATCCGGCCACAGCTCGTAGAGACCGGCCATTGCGAGCACGCCGTCGGTGTGCAGGAAGTGCGGCACCTTCTTGCCTTCCCGCTTCTCCCACTCGTAGTACCCGTCGGCCGGCACGAGGCAGCGCCGCTTCGCCGCGGCCTTGCGGAAAGCAGGCTTCTCGGTGATGGTCTCGGATCGCGCGTTGATCAGACGGCTCGCGATCTTGCGATCCTTCGCCCACGACGGGATCAGACCCCATCGGACCGTCCGCAGCTGGCGCGCTTCCTCCCCACGCTCGAGCACGATGCGCACCGGATCCGTGGGCGCCACGTTGTAGGACGGTTCCGGCGCCTCCCCCAGCGCCACGGCGGCATCGAAGATGGACGACAGGTCGTCGTCGGACCGGGTACTGGCGTAGCGACCGCACATCCCTCGATTCTGCCCCGCACGGGTAGCGACATGCCAGGCGGTCTGGTCAGTGTCGGAAAGTACCGCAACCGACGAGGGGGATCGCATGTCGACCGTGGACGAGACACCCGGCGCGCTGCAGTCGTGGGGGCTGAGCAAGCAGTACGACGGGAGCGCACCGGCCGTGCGCGACCTGTCGTTGTTCGTATCGCCCGGCACGCTGTACGGGCTGGTCGGACCCAACGGAGCAGGCAAGACCACGTTTCTGTCGATGGCGACGGGCATCGTGCGCCCGTCCGCCGGGCAGGTGTGGATCGACGGTCACGACGTGTGGGCCGATCCGGTCGCCGCCCGCGGGCGCGTCGGACTGCTTCCCGACCGGCCGTCCCTCCCCGAGGCCCTGCCCGGTCGGCGCGCACTGCACTACGTCGGAGTGCTGCACGGTCTCGATCCGGCGGTGGCGCACGAACGCTGCGAGGAACTGCTCGCGGTGCTGGACATCGCCGAGGCCGGTGACCGCGCGGTCTCCACGTACAGCGCCGGTATGAAGAAGAAGATCGGCCTGGCCGCGGCGATGATCCACTCGCCACGGCTCCTCGTGCTCGACGAGCCGCTGGAGGCGGTGGACCCCATGTCCGCCCGCACCATTCGGCACCTTCTCGAGAGTTTCGTCGCGCGGGGCGGCACCGCGATGGTGTCGAGCCATTCCATGCCGCTCATCGAGCAGATGTGCTCGCACGTGGCCATTCTCGCCCGCGGCTCTCTGCTGGCCGCCGGCACGATCGACGACGTGCGTGCCGGCGGCACCCTCGAGGGCGCGCTGTTCGACGCGGTCGGCGGTGGTGACCAGGCGGCCGAGTTGCCATGGCTGGGCTCATGATCAGCGCGCCGGTCCGCACACTGCTGTCGTTGGATCGCGAGATACGCAGAGCAGCAACCGGATCGGGTGCCCGCATCGCGATCGTGATCACCGCGATCGCGTCGCTCGGGGCGATGTACGCGATCACGCTGAGCGCACAGCCCTCGGCGCGTGCCACGCTCGCCGCACTGTGCGCCGTGGTGGTGGTCGTCCTCACCGTCGTCGCTCCCCTGCTGACCGGAGTGGGCGACCGCGGACTCGTCCCGGCGCACGTGCGCCATCTACCGGTGCGTGCCGACGATCTCCGGAGAGCCCTCGCCCTCATCGGTGCGCGCAGCGGGGTGACCGTCTTCCTCGTCGTCGGACTCGCCCTCACGCCCGTCGCGGTTCCGGACGTCTCGCCCGTGGCACGCATCGTGACCGCCTTGATCGCCCTGCTCACCGTCGGTGTCGCGCTCGCCGTGTCCCGTGTCGCCGTCCTCCGCCTGGATGCGGCATCGCGCACTCCACGCGGCCGCATCCTCTCGACGATCGGTGGCACCGTCGTCGCCGCGGCCGCGTACGCGGCCTTCCTCCTGCTCGGCAACGTCTCGACGTCGTTCGCCGACAACACCTTCCTGCGCACCGCGGTGCGCGTCCTGCCGACGGGATGGGCGGCGGTGTCGAGCGAGGCAGTCGACGACGGGAGGTGGTGGGTGCCCGTCCTCGTCGCCGTCGCGCTCGCCGGACTCGGCGCACTGGTGGTGCGGTGGTGGACCTCGGCGGTGTCGGCCGCGCTCGACAGCACGCCGCCCCGCTCCCGGACCGACCGCCGTCGGACGACGACGTTCCGTGCGCGTGGACCGATGATCACGGCCATCGCCGCCGAGAGCAGGTTGCTGCTGGTCGATCCGCGCCGAGTGGGACTGCTGACGATGCCGGGGGTGTTCCTGCTCGTCGGAGTCGTGCTCATGGCCACCTCGACCGACATCTACGGCCTGCAGTACGGCGCACCGATCGTGATCCTGCTGACGAGCAGCATGTTCGCCAACTCGTACGGCCTCGACGGCGCAGCGGCGTGGCGCGTCACGTCGGTGCCGGGTGTGGCGCGACGCGTCATCGACGCGCGTCTCGTCATCGCGGCCGTGGTGGCCGCAGCGTTCGGCGCCGTCGGAACAGTCCTCGGTCGCCTCGTCGGCGATCCGTCGCCGCGCACTCTCCCCGTGGCGGCCGCCGTCGTCGTGGCCGCGTCCCTGGCCACCGCCGCGGCCGGCGCCGTGCAGTCGGCGGCCAGCCCGTACGTCGTCGCAGGACAGACCGCGGGGAGCGCGTTCAATTCCCGCGGGTCGATGACCGGCCGTGCGATCGGGTGGACGCTCGCCGTGATGGCCGGGGGTGCCCTCCTGTGCCTGCCGGGCGTCCTGATCGCGCTGGCCCTCCCGGGCGTCCTCGTCTGGCTCGCGCCCGTCGTCTCCCTGCTGCTCGGCGGATGCATCGTGGCGGTGGCCCGGCGTCGAGCCGGCGCTCTGGTGACCAGCCGCGGCCCGGAGATCTTCGCAACCGTCAGCGCCTGATCACGATTCCGTGCACGATGTGGTCCGGGGAGCCGAGAGCGAGGAACACACAGGCATGACCATGCACGAACCGTCGACGCACGTCGTTCGCAAGACCAGCACCACCCTCGCCGACGGTCGAGAGTTGCTGTACTTCGACGACTCCGAGCCCTGGGTGTCCGGGGAGAAGACGCGGGACCTGGTGGACACGCGCCCCCTCCCCGCGTCGGAGTCGTTGTCGCAGATGCGACTCGACGTGCTCACCGGCGACTGGGTGGTCATCGCCGCGCAGCGGATGGACCGCACGTTTCTCCCACCGCCCGACGCGTCCCCGCTCGCGCCGAGCCGCTCGGGACGCCCACCCACCGAGATCCCCGCTGCCGACTACGACGTCGTGGTCTTCGAGAATCGCTTCCCCTCCCTCGCGCAGTCGGCAGCGGCGCAGCACCTTCCGTCGCACGTCGACGGCGAGGAGCTCTGGCCGCTCGCTGCCGGCACGGGCCGGTGCGAGGTGGTGTGTTTCGCCAGCGACCCCGACGCCTCCTTCGCCTCGCTCGACCTGCACCGGGTGCGCACCATCGTCGACGTGTGGGCCGACCGCACCGAGGCGCTGTCCGCCCTCCCGGGGGTGCGCCAGGTGGTCTGCTTCGAGAACCGGGGGCGGGAGATCGGGGTGACCCTCACTCACCCGCACGGGCAGATCTACGCCTACCCGTACCTGCCGCAGAGGACCGACGCGATGATCCGGCAGTCCCGGCTGCACCGGGACCGCACCGGTCGCTCACTGCTGTCCGACGTACTGGACACCGAGCTGCGGTCCGGCCGCCGCATCGTCGTCGACACCGAGTACTGGGTGGCCTATGTGCCGGCGGCCGCCCGCTGGCCCGTCGAGGTGCACCTCGCCCCGCGCCGTGCCGTTCCCGATCTCGCTGCGTTGTCGACGGCCGAACGCGACGCGTTGGCCGGTGTGTATCGCGCTCTGCTGCGTGCCGTCGACGACTTCTTCGAGGGCGTCGACGAGGTTCCGTACATCGCAGCGTGGCATCAGGCTCCCGTCGGTGCGGACCGTGATCTCGGGCGTCTGCACCTGCAGCTGTTCTCGATGATGCGATCGCCGGGGCGGATGAAGTTCCTGGCCGGATCCGAGTCCGCCATGGGCGCGTGGATCAACGACACCACACCCGAGGCCATCGCGGACAGGTTCCGGGAGGTGCTCGCGTGACCGCGTGGCTGCCGGTCGTCGACGAGGCCGAGCTCGCCGACGGTGCCGTCGAACGGTTCCGCACGACCTTCGGCGGCGAGCCGGACGGCGTCTGGATCGCGCCGGGACGAGTGAACCTGATCGGCGAGCACGTGGACTACGCGGGCGGGCTCGTCCTTCCCTTCGCGTTGCCCTACGTCACCGCCGTCGCGGCCCGCCGACGCGACGACGCAGTACTGCGGGCGGCGTCGACAGGCTCCGACATGCACTGGGGTATCGCACTGTCGGCCATCGCTCCCGGCAGCCCGGACGGGTGGGGCGCGTACGTCGCCGGCGTCTCGTGGGCGCTGGGGCTCACGATGGGCGCGGACATCGCGGTGCACTCGTCCGTCCCCGTGGGCTCCGGCCTGTCCAGCTCGGCTGCTCTCGAATGTGCTGTGGCGGTGGCACTCCGGGACCTGTTCGATCTCGACACCGACCGGCGGGCACTGATCGACGCGTGCATCCGCGCCGAGAACGAGATCGCCGGCGCATCGACGGGCGGGATGGATCAGTCGATCGCGATGCTCGCGGAACCGGGCCACGCGCTGCTGCTGGACTGTCTCGACTTCTCCTCCCGGCAGATTCCGCTCGATCTCCCGGACGCGGAGATCCTCGTCATCGACACGAACGCACCGCATCGGCTGGTCGACGGTCAGTACGGCCGGCGGCGCGCGTCGATCGAGAAGGCGTGCGCCGACCTCGGCGTGTCGACGCTGCGCGGTCTCGACCCGGAGGCGGCGGCGTCCGCGATGACCGACCAGGTGTCGGCGGCACGCGTCCGGCACGTCACAAGCGAGATCGTCCGCGTGGAGCAGGCGGCCGAACTCCTGAACGCCACACCCGATCTCGCGGCGTTGGGGGCGCTGCTGACCGCATCGCACCGATCACTGCGTGACGACTACGAGGTGAGCTCGCCCGAACTGGACTCCGCCGTCCGGGCATCGCTGGACGCCGGCGCGTTCGGCGCCCGGATGACCGGCGGCGGGTTCGGCGGTTCGGCCATCGCCCTGGTCGACCGGACGCGCACCGAGGCGATCGCGGACGCGGTCACCGAGGCGGCATCGGCAGCCGGGCTGCCCACCCCCACCTTCCTCACTGCCACCCCGTCCGGGGCAGCGCACCGTCAGCGCTGAGAACGCCGACCCGAGACGACGAGTAGCGCCGCACCCAGAACCAGACCGACGCCCCCGACGGACCACAGCAGCACAGGTCCGCGGTCGGTGAGCCACATCAACTTGGTGGCCGACTCGCGGGCGCGGTCGAGCTGCTCCTTCTGCCCGTCCTCGTCGAGCCCGAGGGTCGCCTTGAACACGGTGACCTCCGGAACGGCAGGGTCGCGCGCGAAGTACTGGTAGGGCTGCTCACGACCGCCGACGAGACTGCCACTGCGCGGCTCGACGTAGATGTCGCGGACGGTGGAGTAGTACCGCTTCATGGTGATCGACTGCTCACCGAGCCCCTCGAGCCCCCACTTCGACGCGGGCAGCGTCACCGAGTTGATCGGCGACTGCGTCGTCTCTGAGAGATCGGCACCGGTGACCTGCGTGCGGAAGTGGTAGATCGGGAGCCCGTCCATCGAGATCTCCTCGACGAACTCGGCAGGGAAGCTCGTCCAGGCCGTCGCGTCGTAGACCGAGTACGTGATCGGCTGGGTGTCGAACGGGAAGCGCTGCTGATATCCGGTCCGCGGCACCGGGATGGCGGGCTTGCCGACGGTGGTCTGCAACGACGCCACCGGATCGACGGGCTGCGACGTGCGTCGATCGACGGTGACCCGGTCGACCGACGCGGTCAGCAGACCGGCATCGCCCTCCCGGTCCGCACGGCGCACGGTCGCGCCGGACTGGAACGTCACGCGATCCGCGTCGCTCGGATCCTCGGTGGTGATGAAGCGCTGCACCACCAGCGGGACCCCGGTGGCCACGGACAGCGGGCCGGGACGCGTGATGGACGTCGCGTCGAGCACGTCGCCGCCGGTTCCCGGATCGGTGACCGCGACCGTCGTGGTGCGGATGTCCAGGGGCGTCACCGCGAGTCGATGCTCGACGTAGGTGGGCAGCATGATCGCCCCCACCACGGCCGCACTGCCGATCGCGAGCAGGACACACGCGCTGCCGCGCAGGAGGGTCGGTCGCGCCACGTCGGTCACCTGCTCCCGTACTGCACGTCGCCGAGCACCGAGGCCGACGGATCGGCGGTGACCACCGGCTCCGGCCGGACGGTCTCCTCAGCGGACCATGTCAGGCCCACCACCGCGCCGGCGGACAACACCCCACCCACGAGCAGGCTGGCCACAGCCGGCACCACGACACTTCTCACAGCCACGTCCCCCACATCCGATCCTCGACGTCCAACTGTGTCATTTCGGACACCGCCCGAGGCCGTCCCGACGTTGTGAACAGTCCACGATCTGGGCGCGGACCTCTGGAGGCTCCCGTTTCGCCCGGTCGGGTCGCGGGTACAACCCGGCTCATGAACGAAACCCGGCACACGAGCGATACGGGCGGCCACGCACCGGCCGCGGCCGATCTGTCCACCGTGCAATTGGTCGAGCGCCTGACCCAGCAGGTGAGCACGCTGGTGCGCACCGAGGTGAGCAGCGCACTCGACGAGGTCAAGTCGAAGGGCACCAAGCTCGGGGTCGGCATCGGTGTCTCCGGCGCCGGCGCCCTGCTGTTGTTCCTGGGTCTCGCGACCCTCGTCGCCACCGCCGTCCTCGGCCTGGCGACGGTCCTCGACCCGTGGCTCGCGGCACTGATCGTCGCCGTCGTCCTGCTGATCGTCGGCGGCATCCTCGCCAAGGTCGGCGCGACCAAGGCGAAGAATGCCGTTCCGCCTGCACCTGCCGCCACCGTCGCCAGCGTCCAACGCGACGTCGAGACCGTCCAGAACGCCCGAAAGGCTCACTCATGACCGACCCGAAGGACGCGTCCGAACCGCGTCACGCCCTGCGTACCGAGGCCGATGCCGAGCCGCCGTCCGTCGAGCAGCAGCGCGAGGAGCTGGCCGAGACCGTCGAGGCGCTCGCGGCCAAGGTCGACGTGCCCGCTCGCGTCTCCGCCGCGGCCCACGAGTCGACGGAGAAGGTGCAGGAGGTAGCTCAGCAGGGCGTCGCCAAGGCACACGAGGGTGTCGCGCAGGTGAAGGAGAACCCGCAGGTCGCGGGCATCTCGCTCGCCGGTGCGCTCGCCGCCGTGGTCCTCGTGGCCCTGGTCCGCCGCCGCCGCGCGCGCACGGCGCTGCGCCGGCAGACCGTCCTCGACATCCTGGCCGGCCGATGACCAGCACGTCGAAGGCCTTCTACAAGCCGCTCTCCCTGGCCACGAGCATCGTCGGTGGACTGGTCGCCGGACAGATCTTCAACCAGATCTACAAGCGCGTCGGCAAGAACGACGCCGAGATGCCCGATCCGAAGGACCTCTCACGCACCAACCGTGAGGTCCTGATCGCCGCAGCGCTGCACGGTGTCGTGTACGGGCTGGTCAAGGCCGGGGTCGACCGCGCCGGCGCCAAGGGATTTCGCGCACTCGCCAAGGAAGACCCCAAGTGACGATCATCAGAAGGAGCCTTTCGTGACCGAGAACCAGGGTGCAGCCGCCGAGGCGCGCAGCGACTTCGTCGACAAGATCAAGGGCCGTGCCAAGGAAGTGGCCGGCGCCGTGACCAACAACGACGAACTCGCCGATCGCGGGCGGCTCGAGCAGGCGGAGGTGGAACGCCGCCGCGAGGCCGAGGCCACCGAGACCGCCGCCGCCCTCGAGATCGAGGAGGCGCAGCAGGACATCGCGGAGACGGAGGCCGAGGCGGACGTCGCACGGCAGTCTGTCGAGGACCGCACCGACGCGTCCGAGGCTGCGGCACAGAACGACCGGCTCCGTGCGCACACGACGGCGGAGGCCGACGCGATGCGTGACGCCGAGCAGGGTCGCGTCGCCGCCGAGGCACAGTCGGAGCGGCGCATCGCCGAGGCCACCAGCGAGCGGCAGCAGGAGGAGGCCCGTGCGGCCGACGAGATCTCCGCTGCGCGAAGCGAGTACGACGAGAAGCTCGACGAGGCCGACGCACTGGAGCAGGAGGCGGCGCAGGCACGCGAGCGCGCCGCCCGGGCCGAGCGCGAGGCCGCGTCGACCGACACCGAGGAGACCAAGTGAGCCTGTCCCTGCCCCGCCGGATCCTGCGACTGCAGTACTCGATCGCACGACTTCCGTTGCAGGCGTTCGAGTCCACCGTGATCAGTCGGCTCGACGCCGAGGGTCCGGTCCGTGCGACGTATCAGCAGATCGTCGGAGGCATCGACGCCACCGCGGGTGCCGTCCTGGGTGACGAGAACCTCGCGCGGCGCGGCCAGAAGATGCGCAGCGCGGCCGCGGATCTCGAGAAGGCCACCCGTCTCGAGGTGCAGGCCCGCGAGAAGCGTGCACAGGCGACGCGCGAGACGCAGAACAGGGTCGACGAGGCGACGACGCGGGCGAAGAAGGCTCGCGAGACCGCCGAGGAGAAGGCGACCGACGCGGCCGACCAGGAGATCGAGAACAAGGTGGCCGCGGGCAAGAAGGCCGCCGCACGACTCGAGGACCGCAAGTCGCGCGCCGACGACATCGCCGACAAGCGGATCTCGGCGGCCGAGGCCGAGCGTGAAGCGAAGCTGTCGGAGGTCGAACGCCGCGAGGCCGAGGCCAAGGCTCCGCGCACCGAGGAGATCGAGGACGCGGCGGAGAAGCTCGAGGACGCCGCCGAGAAGCGCGACGACGCCGAACGCCTGGCGGACGTCGCGGAGGCGTCGAAGGACAGCTGACACCGCCCGTCGACTCACCGTCTGCCCCCGACAGTCACTGGACTGCTCGGGGGCAGACCACTCGACGGGGCCGACAGTGAGACGATGGCGGACGTGAGCACATCAGACACGACGCCGCGCCAGGCCGGCCAGCGCACGCTGCGCCCGCTCGAGCAGTCCGTCAAGCTGCAGAACGTCCTCTACGAGATCCGTGGACCCGTGCACGCCCACGCCGCCCGTCTCGAGGCCGAGGGCCACCGCATTCTGAAGCTCAACATCGGCAACCCGGCGCCGTTCGGCTTCGAGGCACCCGACGTGATCGTGCGCGACATGATCGCCGCGCTCCCCACGGCTCAGGGGTACTCCGAGTCCAAGGGCATCATGTCGGCCCGCCGCGCCATCGTCACTCGCTACGAGCTGGTCGACGGCTTCCCGTTCCTCGACGTCGACGACATCTATCTCGGCAACGGCGTGTCCGAGCTGATCACGATGACGATGCAGGCGCTGCTCGACGACGGCGACGAGGTCCTCATCCCGGCGCCCGACTACCCGCTGTGGACGGCGATGACGACGCTGTCCGGTGGCAAGGCGGTGCACTACCGCTGCGACGAGGAGAACGACTGGAACCCCGACCTCGCGGACATCGAGTCGAAGATCACCGATCGCACCAAGGCGCTCCTGGTCATCAACCCGAACAACCCGACGGGTGCGGTGTACTCCAAAGAGGTGCTGCGGGGGATCGCGGCGCTGGCACGCAAGCACAGCCTGTTGCTGCTGGCCGACGAGATCTACGACAAGATCCTCTACGACGGCGCCCAGCACGTGTCCATGGCGACGATGGCGCCGGACCTGCTGTGCCTCACCTTCAACGGTCTCTCCAAGGCCTACCGGGTGGCCGGATACCGCGCGGGCTGGCTCGCGATCACCGGACCCAAGGACCACGCCGCGGGCTTCCTGGAGGGCATCAATCTGCTGGCGTCCACTCGCCTGTGCCCCAATGTGCCTGCGCAGCATGCCATTCAGGTCGCACTCGGTGGCCACCAGAGCATCGGGGACCTCATCCTGCCGGGTGGGCGGCTGCTCGAACAGCGTGACGTCGCGTGGGAGGGACTCAATGCCATTCCCGGCGTGAGCTGCGTCAAGCCGCGCGGTGCGCTGTACGCCTTCCCGCGCCTCGATCCCGAGGTGCACGAGATCCACAGCGACGAGAAGCTGGTGCAGGACCTTCTGCTGCAGGAGAAGATCCTGGTGGTGCAGGGAACCGGCTTCAACTGGCCCGACCACGATCACCTGCGCATCGTCACGCTGCCGTGGGCCCGCGATCTGCGCACGGCGATCGAACGGTTCGGCAACTTCCTGTCGTCGTACCGGCAGTGACCGTCAGGGCGTTCGTCGAGGCGCTGCCCAAGGTGGAGCTGCACGTCCACCTCGAGGGGTCGATGTGGCCGAGCACGCTGAAGGCGCTGGCCGACAAGCATCAGGTCGAGGCCATCCCGCGTACGGAGGACGCGCTGCGGGAGTGGTTCGAGTTCCGCGACTTCCCGCACTTCATCGAGGTGTACCTGACGTCGATCGGCGTGCTGCGCGATCCCGAGGACTTCGCGCGGCTCGCGTACGACAGCCTCACCGCGCTGGCGACGCACGCCGTGCGGTACACCGAGATGCACATCAGTCTCTTCGGGCACCTCATGCGTGGGGTGGACGCGGCGGCGGTGTTCGAAGGCGTCGAGGAGGGCCGGCTGCGTGCTGAGGCCGAGACCGGCATCGTCGCGCGCTGGATCCCCGATTTCCCGGGTGACTTCGGTACCGACGCCGCGAACCGCACCCTCGACGCCGTGCTGGCGCATCGCGTCGACTCGATCGTCGGATTCGGCATCGGGGGCATCGAGGTGCCGCGGGCGGAGTTCGCCGACGTGTTCGCGCGGGCGAGCGCGGCGGGACTGCACTCGCTCCCCCACGCAGGCGAGACCGGCGGGCCGGACAGCATCTGGTCGGCGCTGCGTGATCTGGGGGCCGAACGCATCGGCCACGGCATCGCCGCGCTCGGCGACCCCGAGCTCGTCGCGCACCTGATCGAGCACCGGATCCCGCTCGACGTCTCCCCCACCTCCAACATCCGCACCCGCGTCGTCGAGTCGCTCGACGTGCACCCGCTGTCGGCCATGATCGACGCGGGGCTGACGGTGACGCTCAACAGCGACGACCCGTCGATGTTCGGCACCGACCTCACCACCGAGTACCTCGCCGCGCACGGCATGGGGCTGGACGCGTCGGCCCTGCGCTCGCTCGCCCTCGCGGGGGTGGACGCGTCGTACGCGGACGCGGACCTGAAGGAGCAGTTGCGGGCGGAGATCGCGGCGGTCGAAATCCCGGAGGCCTAGGGGCGCTGCACGCCCTCCAGCCACCCACACCCCTCCCCGCAGGCTGCAGGGGGTGTGCGCCTCACGGAACCCGCGCAGCACGGCGTGCCGGTATTCCCGCGGGCGTTCCAGGTTCCCGCGGATGCTGCAACACCTACGAGAACCCGGAACCCCTAGGGGAGCGCCGGCACACTCCCTGACCTGCACTTGGTGTGACGCGCAGTGCCATACACCGCGCTGTGTGACACAACACAACGTCTCGGGCACATTTTTCAACCCCGTGATGATCGAACCGTGCGCTCGCGGGTATGTTCGTACATGAGCCCTTCGGGGTTCCGAAAGCGCCGAACGGCCCCCCACCCCCCCGGTGGGCCGCTCGGTCGGTGGCGGGGGACACCCCCCCTGCTTCCCCGCCACCCGCTTTCGTCCCGCGCCGCTCGCGCCCCCATTTACTTCTCCGCGCCACCGATAGTGTTGGCGTCGTGACACACGGCCACGGACACAGCTCCGGTCCCGCCCCCATCGGGAAGATCGCCGCGAGACTGGTGCTCGGCATCCTCGCCGTCGTCGGCATCGCCGCGATCGTGGGCGTGGTGCTGCTGTGGCCCAGCGATCGCACCGTCGAGGTCCCCGCGCCGTTCCAGAGCGCGGCCGGCGGCGTCGTGGCCACCGAGTACGGCACCGTGGTGTCGCAGGACATCGGTCCGTGCGGCAGTTCGTCCAACGGTCGCGTCTTCAGCGGCGCCCCCACTCCGCCCACCGTCTCGGGCTTCGAGTGCAACCGGAGCATCGTCTCGATCGACACCGGCGTGAACGAGGGCACCCGCACCCTGCTCGAGGTGACGCCCGGGCCGGGCACCCCCGATCTGCGCGTCGGCGAGGAGATCCGCCTCGTCCGCGGCACCGACGACAGCGGGACCGCGATCTACGGGTTCGACGACTACTCCCGCACCACGCCGCTGCTGCTGGTGGTCGCGGTCTTCGCCGTCGTCATCTGCGTGGTCGCGCGGTGGCGCGGGCTGCGCGCGCTGCTCGGACTCGGTCTCGCGCTCGGAGTGCTGGTGGGTTTCGTGCTCCCCGCGATCCTCGACGGCCGGTCCGCCATCCTCGTCGCCCTGGTCGGCGGCACCGTGATCCTCTACGGCGTGCTGTATCTGGCGCACGGGCCCAATCTGCGGACCAGTTCGGCGTTGCTCGGCACCGTGGTGTCGATGGGCGTCGCTGCGGGACTGTCCGAAGCGGCCATCAGGCTGACCCGGGTGACCGGTCTGTCGGAGGAACAGAACACCGACGTGCAGGCCTATCTCGACCACGTCAGCATCACCGGGTTGCTGCTCGCCGGGTTCATCATCGGATCGCTCGGCGTGCTGAACGACGTGACGATCACCCAGGCGTCGGCAGCCTTCGAACTCGCGGCACTCGATCCCGACGCCACCCGGCGGTCGATCTTCACGTCCGCGATGCGCGTCGGGCGGGACCACATCGCCAGCACCGTGTACACGCTCGTCCTTGCCTATGCGGGTGGTGCGCTGCCGCTGCTGCTGCTCTTCAGTGTCGCCGGCCGCTCGTTCGGCAACGTCCTGACCGGAGACGCGGTGGCCATCGAGATCGTCCGCTCGTGCGTGGGCGGCACGGCGCTCGCGCTCTCCGTTCCGCTCACCACCGCGATCGCCGTGATGCTCGCCCGGCCGCCCCGCGGACGCGCCCCCGTGAGCGGTCGGCACTCCGCGCGCTGACGCTCGACCGCGCATCGGGAAACTTCACAGAGTTCGGCCACGAGGTATGCACTGGCACTACAAAACATTCTCCTGTATTGTTTCAGTGGGTTCGGGAACCTGCGCGTTTGTTTGACGCAACTTCGCAGAGCACGACGACTATGTGAGGACACACAATGAACACTCTGGCCGCAGAGGACGTCGACCGTATCCGCCGGGTACTCGACAAGTACGGAAAGCTCCCGGTCGCCATCGACGCAGTCGCCGACGACGCCGATCTGTACGACGCAGGTCTGACGTCGCACGCGAGCGTCAATGTGATGATCGGCCTCGAGGACGAGTTCGACGTCGAGTTCCCGGATCGCTTGTTGCAGAAGGCCACGTTCGCGAGCGTCTCGGCCATCGCCGACGCCGTCGCAGAGCTGGCGTGATCTGAGATGACCACACTCGAGGCTCCCTCCGCCCTTCCCCCCATCGATCCGGACGCGCCCGCAGGCCTGGCGCAGATCCCGCTCGAGGACGTGCTCGCCGTGGTGCGCAGCAACGCCGAGCTCGTCGACCGTGAGGCTCGCTTCCCCACGGAGTCGGTGCAGGCGCTCAAGTCCGCGGGCCTGCTCTCCGCGTCGGTTCCGACGTCGCTGGGGGGCGCCGGACTCACACTCACCGAACTCGCGACCGTGGGCCGCGCTCTCGGTGGCGAGTGCGCGTCCACCGCGATGATCTACGCGATGCACCACACGCAGGTGTTGTCGCTGACCCGCCACGGCATGGAGTCCCCGGTCATCCGGGAGTTCCTGGCGAACATGGTCGTGGAGCAGCCCCTCGTGGCCTCCGCCACCACCGAGATCAACATCGGTGGCGACGTCCGCACCAGCGGGTGCGCGGTGGAGTACGACGGCGACCGCTACACGCTCACCAAGAATGCCCCCGTCATCTCGTACGGCGAGTACGCCGACGTCATCCTGGCCACGGCCCGTCGGTCCCCCGACGCAGCGCCCAGCGATCAGGTGCTCGTCGCGTGTCAGCGCGAGGACGTCACGCTGCAGAAGACCGGCACGTGGGACACCATGGGCTTCCGCGGTACGTGCAGCCCCGGCTTCATGCTCCGCGCATCGGGTTCGGCGGAGTGGGTCGTTCCCGCCACGTACAGCGACATCTCGGCCCAGACGATGCTGCCCTCGGCACACGTCCTGTGGGGTGGCGCCTGGTTGGGCATCGCCGACGCCGCGGTGCGGAAGGCTCGCAAGTCCGTGCAGAAGCTGGCCCGCAAGACGCCCGGTGTCACGCCGCCGTCCGCCGCGCGCCTCGCCGAGCTGCTCGTGGTCCATCAGCAGCTGTCCGACACCGTGTTCACGGCCGCCGCGAAGTTCGACTCCATCGCCGACGATCCGGCTGCGCTCAGCGCCATCGGTTTCGCGCTGCAGATCAACAACGTCAAGGTCACGGCGTCCGATCTGCTCATCGACATCGTCGCCCGCGCGCTGCTCATCTGCGGCATCGCCGGCTACCGCGAGGACAGTGAGCTCCGCATGAGCCGCCACCTCCGCGACTCGCACGGTTCCGCGATCATGGTGAGCAACGAGCGCATTCTCAACCACAACGCGCAGCTCTCGCTCGTCTACAAGGGGATCTGACCATGACCTCCACACTCGACCGCGACGTGGTCTCCGATCTCGATCTCGCCCGCGCCGATTTCCGCGATCAGCTCGTCGGTGCCGGTCTCCTCGTCCCCAGTTCCCTCGACGGTCTCTACGGCCGCTCGGGCGAGTTCGAGGACATCATCGATCTCATCGACTCCAAGGTGAAGGCCGCAGGCGCTGCCGCACACGGAGATGCGCTGCGCCGCTTCCGGTTCCCGCCGGTGTTCCCGCGCGATGCGTTCGAGAAGACAGACTACATCGCCTCGTTCCCCAACCTCACCGGTGCCATCACCACTTTCTCCGGTGACAACAAGGCCCACGCCGAGCTGCTCGCGGCACGGTCCGAGGGCAAGGACTGGGACCACTGGCTCGAGTCCGCCGGCACCATGCTGGTGTCGGCCGCGTGCCACCCGTCCTACTCCATGCTCACCGGTCAGCTTCCCGACGGCGGCACCATGCTCGACGTCTACGGGTACTGCTTCCGCCACGAGCCCGCCGTGGATCCTGCTCGCATGCAGGCGTTCCGGATGCACGAGTTCGTCCAGGTCGGCACGCCCGATCAGGCAGTGGAGCACCGCGAGTCGTGGATCGAGCGCGGCATGACGGTGCTGGCCGACCTCGGGCTCGACGCCTCCCCCGTCATCGCCAACGACCCGTTCTTCGGTCGCGCGGGACGCATGCTGGCCGCGAACCAGCGCAACGAGAACCTCAAGACCGAGCTCGTGGTCCGCCTCTACGGCGACCTGGACGAGGGCACCGCGGTGGTGTCGTGCAATTGCCACCGCGACCACTTCGGCCAGACCTTCGACATCCGCACCGCGGACGGCAACGAGGCCCACAGTGCCTGTGTCGGTTTCGGTATGGAGCGCATCGCCCTCGCGATGGTGCGTACTCACGGCCTCGACACCTCACAGTGGCCGGCGTCGCTCCGCCTGAGCTGATCTACCTCTCGAGAACCGTCACCGTCGCCCTGGCTGTGCTGTTCACCGCTCGGACATGCCCTCGCGGCGTGGTCGAACCCGAGCGTGGCAGCAGAGTCAGGGCGCGGCTCGTTCCGGGGGCGAGGTGGAACCACGAGTCGGACGCCCGGTAGCCGTCCACGTCCACGCACACGTACTGCGCGGCATCCGTGCACGCGACGGTGAGGGTCCACCGGCCGTCGCCCTGCGGGGCCGCCGACGCGGTGAGTCCCACCGAGTTCTGCAGCGGGAGCAGCCCGTTCTCCACCAGATGCACTGCCTCGGCGAGCACGGTGCCGTCCGGGGCGGCCAGCACGACACTCACCGCGTCGACGGTGCGCGACCCGAATCGGTGAGCGTGCGTCATGTCGGTGAACCTGCCGACGACACCGTCCGCGGTACCGGTCCACGACGAGTGTGCATCGAGAGCGAGCTGCCGAACACCCTCGGCAGCAACGGCTCCCGTGCGCTGATGCGCCCGCACGGTGAGTGTTCCGGCGACGGGATCCGCGCCGTCGTTCATCACGTCGAGACGAAGCCCGTCCATCCCCTCGTCCGTCACGAGGACGGTGATAGGTGCGCTGGCCCGCGCCACCGCGTACCAGGGCGCCTTGGCGATGCCGGTGCTGTCGGTGAATCCCCACCCCGCGCCCGGCTCGAGGTCGCGCAGAGTCAGCACCAGCGCTCCCCCGCAACCCGAGTCCACCTGCCTCCAGAACCCGAACGACTGCGTCACCGCCTCACAGACGGCCGCGCGACCCAGGTCGAGGTAGCGCTCCGAATCGTCGCGGCGCACCGCGGACGGCTCCACGCCGAAGAGGGTGCGCACGTAGTGGTCTCGCACGTCCTCGAAGTCCCACGACGCTCCCCGATCACGCGGAACCGTGGCCTTCCAGCGCGGATCGTGGCCCGCCGGATGGGCCGAGCCGAACACGGAGTCGACGACGCGCCGCTCCGGGGGCACGGAGAACGCCAGGCACTCCGTCGCGAATGCCACCCGGGCGTACCGCACGTCCGAGAGAGGTCGCAGGTAGCCGCCGATGCCGAAGTAGTGCGCGAAGCCGGAGCCCACGTGGGTGGCGAGGTCGCCGCCCGACGGGGTGGACGGGACGTAGGCGACACCGGAGAAGGCGTGCACCACGTCTGGAATGATGCTGTCCAGCAGTGGTATCCGTGACTCGTCCGAGGCGAGCCCGAGCATCGTCGGCTGCTGGTACGTCTCGCTACCGCCGCTCACCACCACGAGGGAAGGCCCACCGGCGGTCGCGAGCATCGCCCGGACCTCGTCGACGACGGCGGACTCGACGGCGGGATCGTCCGGTGGATCGATGGTCGCCAGCATGACGTCCTGCCACACCATGATGCCCAGTTCCGAACAGAGCGTGTGGAACTCGGCCGACTCGTAGACCATCGTGCCCGTGAGTCGCACCATGTTCAGCCCGGCCTCGACGTACGAGGTCAGGGTGTCCCGCAGGTGGTCGGGATCGTTCTGCAGCGTGATCGGGTCGAGCGGGACCCAGCATCCGCCGCGGCAGAAGACGGGCACCTCGTTCACGAGCAGCGTCGTGTCGCGCAGTGCGCTCGAGCGGAACCCCACTCGGAAGTGCACGACGTGACCGTCGACGGTCACGGTGACGTCGTGGAGGGTCGGATCACCGTGCGTGTGCGGCCACCACAGGGCCCGCTCACCCGCATCGATCTCGTCCGTCACTCGTCCGTCGGCATCGGCCGAGAGCTCGAACACGCTGTGGCCCAGCTCGATCCGCACAGCAGCGCCGGTCGTGGCCGTGCCGTCGACCTGCAGGACGCAGCGTCCGTCCCGCACCAGCGCGCGCACCGTCACGGCAGGGACGTCCACGGCGACACAGCGCACGGCGCGCCAGGGTCCGACAGGAGCCGGGGCGCCGGTGAACACGGGGGCGCGGCCGATCATCGAGGTGCGGATCCACCGCAGGCCCTGCGACGAGATCATGGACGATCGCCACCGGCCGCGCGGGCGGCGCTTCGCCAGTGCCGCGTCGAGCGAACGGCAGCACAGCGCGATCGAGACGGTGCCGGCGACGAGGGCCTCGACGGTGACGGGAACGAACATCGACGTGCTGGTGGTCGTCAGCGTCCCGTCGACCCAGACCTCCGCGAGGGTGGCGATGCCCTCGAGATGCAGCCGTATCGACTCCGTCCCGTCCGGCACCGGCACCTCGGTGCGGAACCACCAGTCGCGCCCGTCGAGGTCCTCGATCGGCAACCCCGCCGCGGCCAGCGCGCCGGCGACTGTACCCGGAACCCGTGCGGGCACAGCAGTATCGGTGTCCGGGAGACCATCGGGGCTCTCGACGGCACCGGCATCGGTCGACAGGAGCGTCCAGTGTGCGTCGGCCAGCAGATCGATCGGCGCGGTCACAGCGCCGAACGCACTGCGTCCATACCGCGCTGCCAGGCCGCTGCCATGCCGGCCATCGAGTCACGCACGTCGACGTCGCGTCCCCGAGCGGCTCGCGCCATCCGGAACTGCACGGACTTGGCGCCGGACGCCACCTCCCGGAAGGGCTCGGCGGCAGCCGCCGCACCCTCGACTCCGCGGCGTTCGAGGTACTCGGCCAGGTCGGCCGCGAGTTCGGCGGTGGAGCCGCACTGACGGAGGGTGCCGAACGACCACAGGTGGAAGAAGTCCGGGCCCGCCTGCTGGATCAGCGCGACGTCCTCGACGACCCGCTCGCCGAGGCGCTCCACCGGGTTGCCCGCATCGGCGCGCTCGAGGTGAGCACGCACCACCTGCAGGTCGTGATCGTCGGTCTCCGGACCGGCGGCCAGAGCATCACGGTCGACGACGACCCGTTCGACGTAGGGCGGCAGCGCCACCGTTCCGGGAGCGAGCGACCGGGCGAGTGCGCCGTCGAAGTCGTCACCCTCGAGGCGGAACAGACCGGCGTTGTGGAAGTAGTCGAGCCGGCGCGCGTCGGCATCGATGGCCGTCGGCACGATCGTCGTCTTGGTGTGCTCCCGGCCGTAGCTGGTGCCGTCGGTGTCGGGGAGGTAGAAGGCGTCGATCTCGACCGTACTCAGCACACCGTCGTACATGTTCTCGATCAGGTGCTCTCCGAACGGCTTCCAGATGTTCATCTCGGAGACGTCCACCCCGTAGAGGAGGCGGAGATCCTCGGGCTGGAACTTCACGAAGTCCCACTGCCGGCCGTCGAACCCCGCGCTGAGGGCGAACGCCAGTGCGGGTGTCGGATCTGCGCCCATCGCGTGCAGCAGTTCGATCCACAGGTCGACGTAGCAGTTGGTCTCGGACCACGTGCGCTCCGACGAGTGCAGGGAGTGCGATCGGTACGTCGCGGGATCGAGGTCCGCGGGCAACGGGGACCCGCCCACCGGCGTCGCCGAGAGATTCACCGTCACTGCTCCTCCATTGGTCGTCGACACGAGGTGTCGGCCCACGCGTTCACATCACGCACGACAGTAGCCGCGAGAGAGGTGATCAGAACCCCCCGAAGTCCCCGCCACCACCGAAGTCTCCGCCACCGCCGAAGTCCCCGTCGGTCTCGTCGGCGAACGGGTCGGCGGTGGTGGTGACGGGCGGCGGGACCCCACGCGACCCGACGGGCGCCACCGCGCTGGTGGGTGCCACGGACGGGGTGCTGACCGTGGCGGGGTCCATCGGCTCGGGCATCGAGGTGAAGGCCCACGCCGCGGCGCCCGCCATGACGGCGCACGAGAAGGCGACGACGAGGGCGACGGGGACCCTGCTGCGCTTCGGATCGGGCACCGGTTCCCCGCCCACGTCGACGACGTCCGCGGGCGCCGACGCGTCGGGCTCGCGTTCCGGCTCGGCGGGGGCGGCCGCGAAGGCGACGGTCCGATCCGTGGACGAGGGCTCGGGCGCCGGCGCAGGTACCGACACGCGCGTCGCACGCGGGTCCAGCGCGGTGAGGACGGGAACGCCGAAGCGTTCCGCGGCGGCGATCGACAGGATCGGGATGGGCGAACCGCCCCCGACGAGGATCACCGCGTCGAGGTCGCGCTCGCCGAGAAGCGACGCCGCGGTGTCGAGCGAGAGGTCGAGCAGAGGGCGAACCGCGGTCTCGAACTCCTGACGCGTGATCAGTGTGGTGCCGCCGCCGGGGGTGCGCGCGACGGTCGCGGAGGACAGTGACTCCTTCACGCGGCGGCAGAAGACGATGACGTCCGTGTCGTCCGCGCCCTCGGCGGGGCGCTCCAGAATGCCGCGGTCGACGATGTGATCGAGCACGATGTGATCGAAGACATCCCCACCGGCCACCGGGGAGTCGACGGAGCCCAGGACCGCCATCTCGTCGACGTCCACGAGGCTCGCCGTCGCGCCGCCACGGCCCAGGTCGTAGAGCAACACCGTGGTGAGACCGGACAGAACGCCCGAATCGACCACGTCCCGAGGGGCCGACGTCACAGCTTCAGTGTCGGACATCCGTCGGCGCTTCCTCTCGGTGGGTGGTGATTCCCCTGCGTTGTCACTTGTCACAGCTCTGTTCACGTCGCACCCGCTTCGGGCGCAGGAACCGGACAGCTCCTGCTGTATGGCGCCCAAAAGAATCTTCCGGTATGTTAAACGAGGAAATAGGGAACTGCGAGATCGATACCGGTCGTGGATGCGACCGGGCACACTTTACTGCCAGGTAGGGCCCCAGGGCGACTGTCAGTGGCACATCGATCGCAGAAATCCCTCACCGAGCAGCGTGTCGAGCGGGGCCGACGCGCACGGCCGAGCTTCGCCGATGCAGACGCGGCGCACCGGACGCTCCGATCCAGAAGTTTGGTTCGGAGTCACAAACCCGGCGCCGTGGACGCACCGACGAGCACCGGACCGAGACGAAAGGCTGTCGACCCCGATGATCCCCGCACCCGCTACTCGTGACCGCACGGCCACGGTGCAGGTACACATGACCGGCGCCGAGTGGTTCGCCGACTCGCCGGGTGGCCTCAACCGCTACTTCACCGATCTCTACGTCGCGCTCTCCACCCTCGACGGTGTCAGCGCCTCCGCGTCCGCGTTCGGCGACTCCGATCTGAGCGACGGCCACCACGGCACGTCCTCGTGGGGACCCTCGACGGGTTCCACGCTCTCGCGCGTCTGGTCGGCCCTCTCCGCCGATCGCGGTCTGCCGAGGAACACGGTGATCGACCGCCACTTCAGCCTCTTCGGACGCCCCACCGTCGGCCTGCGCGGTGCGCACCCGTCGGTGGCGCACTTCCACGGACCCTGGGCCGCCGAGAGCGCCATGTCCGGCGAGAGCGATCTGGTCGTGCGCGCCAAGTACTGGGTCGAGCGTCTGCGCTTCCTCGACGTGCGCCGGTTCATCGTGCTGTCGGGGCACTCCGCCCGCATCCTCACCGAGGACTACGCCGTCGATCCGGCCGCGATCACGATCATCCCGCCGGGTGTCGACCTGGACCGTTTCGCCGTCACCCCGGCACCGAGCAACGCTCGCCCCACCGTCCTCTGCGTGCGCCGACTCGAGCGCCGCATGGGCATCGACCGGCTCGTCGCGGCCTGGCCCGCCGTCGTGGCGGACCACCCGGACGCGCAGCTCGTCGTCGTCGGGACCGGCACCGAGGAGGCGGCACTGCGCAGCCAGGCCGCCGAGTCCACCGCCGGCGACTCCATCGTCTTCACCGGCCGGACCAGCGACGAGCGCCTCGCAGCGCTCTACGCCGAGGCCACCGTCTCCGTGGTCCCGACCCTGAGCCTGGAGGGCTTCGGGCTCATCGCCCTCGAGTCCTGCGCCAGCGGACGCGCCCCCGTCGTGACCGACTGCGGCGGCCTGCCCGACGCCGTCGCGGGCCTCGATCCCTCCCTCGTGGTGCCCGCCGGCGACGTCGACGCACTCGCCCACCGCCTGTCCACCGCGCTGAGCGGCGACGTGCCGAGTGCCGCCGCGTGCCGCGCCCATGCCGAGTCGTTCTCGTGGGAGTCCTCGGCTCGCCGGCACGTCGACGTGTACCGAGAGTTGGTCCAGCGATGACCCGCGCACTGTTCCTCGCCCATACCGCGGCGCCGTCCGGCGCCGAGATCGCGCTGCACCGCCTGGTGCGCGCCATGGACAAGACCGAGGTCACCGTCGTCTTCACCGAGACGGGTCCGATGGTGGACAAGCTCCGGGCCGACGGCATCGACACCGTGGTCGTGGACGGCGCGTTCGACAGCCGCTCCGTGACCATCGAGGGCATGTCCGTCCGCCGCATGATCGGCGGAGTCACCGGCCTGCTCCGGCTGGGATGGGCCGTGGGCGCCGTCGTTCGCGAGTCGGGTGCCGACGTGG
This sequence comes from Rhodococcus sp. BP-316, assembly GCF_019836105.1. NCBI lineage: Bacteria > Bacillati > Actinomycetota > Actinomycetes > Mycobacteriales > Nocardiaceae > Rhodococcus > Rhodococcus sp. BP-316. The sequence continues at coordinate 169,662 of NZ_JABUEE010000010.1, forward strand.
TCGTCGCCGAGTCGTCCAAGGCGTTGCTCATGGGAACCATCGCCGCACGGCGAGCGGGCGTGCCACTGGTGTGGCACTCCCACGACCGCATCTCCCGCGAGTACTTCGGCACACTGTTCACCTCCGTCCTCCACGTTCTGGGGTGGACCGCGTGCCGCGGCTTCATCGCCAACAGCACGTCCACGCTGGCCTCGCTGCCCACCTGGCGTCGGCCTGCCGTGGTCGCCTACCCCGGCGTCGACGGGTCGGCGGACCGCCCGGTGGGTGCCCGCCCCGAGCAGTCCGCTCCCGCGGACACGGTGCTGTGTCTGGTCGCCCGCCTCACCCCGTGGAAGGGACACGTCCTCTTCCTCGAGGCCGTCGCGGCGATGACCACCCGGCCGGCGCACGTCTTCCTCGTCGGCGGCACCTTCTTCGGCGAGGAGCCGTACCGCGCAGAGCTCGAGGCCATGGCCGCCGAGCTCGAGCTGCCCGTCACCTTCACCGGCCACGTCGACGATCCGCGGGACTACATGCGGATGTCCGACGTGCTGGTCCACTGCACCCTGACGGCGGAACCGTTCGGTCAGGTCGTGGTCGAGGGCATGCTCGCCGGCTGCGCCGTGGTCGCGTCGCGGCCCGGCGGACCCGCGGAGATCGTCGAGCACGGTGTCAACGGCATGCTCGTCGACTCCGGCGACCGCGCGGGCCTCACCGCCATGCTCGATCGCGTCGTCGCCGACCGTGACCTGCGGACGCGCCTGTCCGCCGCCGCGCCGGCCCGTGCCGCGCACTTCGACATCGAGGAATCGGCCCGCACCGTCGAGAGCTTCCTCGAGGACGTCCTGGACACCGTGAGCGTGCGTCATGGTCGGTGAACTCACTCGTGGCGGGTCGCGCGGCGGCCCCACCACCGAGCCCCCGAAGCACCGCCGTGGATCGCTGCACAAGCTGTCGGCGGTACGCGACATCGCCTTCGTCAGCTTCGGCAAGTACGGCCAGTACCTGGTCACGATCGTCACGCTGCCGCTCACGGCTCGCATCCTCGGCACCGAGGGGCTGGGTCTGCTCGCGATCGCGATGTCGGCGTACTTCATCGGCTCGCTGCTGGTCGACTTCGGCATCACCACGTTCCTCGCGGCGATGGCGAACGACGAGAACCTCAATCAGCTGCGCGGCAACTACCTCGCACTGCGCGCCACGGTGCTCGCCGTGATGGGCACCGGGCTGCTGGCCAGCCTCACCGTGGGTGCGCACGTGCACCTGCATATGATCCTGCTCGGCCTCTTCGCCGGCGGCTTCGCGTCGTTCGGTGATGACTGGGTGCTCGTGGCCCAGGCCCGCTTCGGTATCGGCGTGGTCTACCAGGGCATCGGCCGCATCCTGTACCTCGTGCTGCTGGTGACGCTGCTGCCGATGTTCCCCAGCGCCGCGGTCGCGATGCTGTGCCTGCTGGCGTCGTCGGTGGTGTCCGTGGCCCTGACCTGGCGGCTCACCATCCGCGAGTTCGGCCCGCCGAGCAAGCCGAAGGACGTCACCGCGATGGTCCGCATGGGCGTGCCCGTCCTGACCTCGCGGCTGCTCATCACCAGCTACGGCCAGGGCGCCGCGACCTTCTACTCCGTGGCGCTGTCCGCGGCGTCGCTCGGCATCTTCTCCGCCAGCGACCGGCTGATCCGCGCGTTCCAGTCGCTGCTCGACGCCATCGGCTACGGCCTTCTGCCGCGGCTGGCCCGCGGCCGGGAGGACCACTTCTGGCAGAACGCACTGCGGGGACTGACCGCGTGCGTGGGTGTGGCCGTCGTGGCCACCGTCGTGCTGTGGGTGAGCGCGCCGCTGCTGATCTCGCTGGTGTTCGGCGATCAGTTCTCGTCCGCGGTGGACATCATGCGCGTGCAGGTGTTCATCCTGCCCTTCACCGCCATCACTTCTTTCGTCACCACCGCGATCCTGCCGGTCCGCCAGGACACCAAGGGAGTGCTGATCGGCGCCGTCGTCGGCACCGTCTTCGCTGCGGGAGCGCTGGCCACCGCGCTGTCCACCGAGTCGGTGTGGGCGCTGGTCTACGGCACGCTCACCTGCGAGGTCGCAGTCGCGGCCTGGTACCTGTTCCGAGTGCGCATGCTGCATCGCCGCAACGACGATGCGCTGCACGCGGAATCGGAGGCACCCACCGTGCCGATGGCCGTGGTCGCCTCCGATGCCCCCACCGTTCCCCTCGCCGTTCGCCGCTTCCGGGAGGCAAGTCGATGAAGATCCTGTTCCTCGGAGACGACTGGATCGGCAGCAACGCCCGGTCCATGGCCGACGGGTTCCGCGAGGCCGGCCACACCGTGCTCGTCGTCGACACCACTCCGGTCGCGCTGCCGACCCGGCTGTCCCCGCCGTGGGTGTACAGCAAGCTCGGCCGCGGCCGCGCCCCCTGGGTGCTCGAGGCGCTGCACCGCCGCATCGAGGCGGCGGCAGCACAGTTCCGCCCCGACATGCTGTTCGCGTTCCGCACCGTGCATCTCGACCAGGACCGACTGCTGGCTCTGCCGGCGGGTCTGCACGTGCACTACAGCCCGGACGACGTGTCCAACCCGTACAACACCACACCGGAGTACCTGCGCCGCGAGGCCGACTGGGACCTCGTCGTCACCACCAAGCGGCACAACGTGCCCGAGCTGGAGTCGCGCGGCGCGAAGTCGACGCTCTTCGTCCACAGCGCGTACGACCCGGCCTGGCACCGTCCGACCGCCCGTCGTGATCCGGCCGAGTACCTCGTCGGCTTCATCGGTGCCTGCCGACCGGACCGCCGCGACTCGATGGTGGAGCTGGCCCGCACGCACGGCTCGGCGATGACGGTCCAGGGTCCGGGATGGCGACGGGTGTCCGCGCTGCGGACGACGTCGGCTCACATCGGCGGCGCCGTGTACGGCGAGGGGTTCTCGGTGGCGGTGTCGGCCGTGCTGGCCAACCTCGTCCTGCTGAACTCGGACAACCGCGACACCCACACGTGCCGCACGTTCGAGGTGCCCGCGGCCGGCGGTCTGTTCGTCGGTGAGCGCACGGACGAGCACATGGCGCTGTTGGAGGACGGACGGGATTGCCGTCTTTTCTCCAGTTCGGACGAACTCGATGACATCCTGGCGTGGTGCCGCACCGAACCTGATGCAGCCAGAGAGATGGCGGAGCGCGGCCGGCTGCGGATCGTCGGTGATCACCACGCCTACGTGGACCGAGCACGGGAGATGACCGATGCGTTGTGACATCGTCGCCGTGCGCCGCCCGACGGGGGTCGCGCCGTGACCGCCTACACCGCCGTCGCGCTCACCACTGCGGCCATCGTCGCCCTCGTCGTGTCCGCGATGTTCGTGCCGGGTGTCGCCAAGGTGTTCCTGCTGGCGCAGTCCGCCTACTGGTCGCTGAGCTACGTGGCGCGTCCCCTCGTCCTGCTGTGGACGCTCCCGCAGCCGCAGTTCGCCGACAGCCTGGCGGACCCGCGACTGGCGAACATCGGCTACGACATCGGCATCGCCGAGGTGCTGAAGCCCGTCGTGTTCGGTCTGTGGTTCTACGTGGCTCTCGTCGTCGGATACGTGCTGTTCCGTCGGTGGCGCCGGGGACCGCAGGAGCGGACCACCATCGGCGCGGCCGTCGCGGATCCGTACTTCTTCCGCAGCCTCGGTACCATCTACGTGCTGGGTCTCGGCGGACGCTTCGTGTCCTTCGCGACGGGCAACACCGGATCCGCCGGTGAGGTCAGCAGTTCCAACCCGCTCCTCGACTTCGCCGCCACGATGGCGACGGTGGGCGCCCTCGGCCTCATCGTCTTCGCGCGACCGGAGAAGCTGTGGCAGACCGCGGTCCTGCTGCTCGGCCTGATGGGCATGGAGCTCGTGTGGACCGTGATCGTGGAGTCCAAGACCCCCGTGCTCGGTGCGGCTCTCGCCGTCGCCGTGCGCTTCGCCCTCATCGGGTGGACGCGCGGGACCATCCTCGGCGTGCTCGGTATCTCGGCGGGCGCCATCGGCGCGTTCGGCATCCTGCAGTCGCTGAAGGTGGATCCCGAGGCCCGTGCGATCTCGGCGGCCGCCGAGGCCAGCTATCCCCCTGTCGTGCAACCGTTCCTGCCGATCCTGCGCCGCTTCGACCTCCTCGAGGCCGCGACGGACGCGTACTACATGCAGGGCCGGGAATGGATCTCGCACGGCGACGTGGTGAAGAACGCGCTCCTCAACTTCATCCCGTCCCAGCTCCTCGGATCGGAGAAGTTCCAGTCCGGCACCGCGTGGGCCAACCAGGTCCGTGGGTCGTCGGTGGACATGCGCAACGTGTCCGTCTCCCTGGCCGAGGGAAACATCAGTGAGGGCTTCGTGTTCGGCGGGTACGCCGGCGTGGCCGTCACCATGACCTTCACCTTCGTCATGGTGCTGGTCGCCGTTCGATGGCTCCTCGCGAGGAACTTCCTCTTCGTGGTGCTCGGGCTGACGCTCATCGAGTATCCGGTGCTGTTCGAGCGCGGGATCCTCGGGACGACCGAGTCCATCGGCAAATCACTCCAATTGGCAATTCTCGTGTGGATCGTGACGCTTCTCGTCGGCGAGTACTCCCGACAGTGCGCGGAGACACCCCCTCCGACCACGCACGTTCCCGACGACATCTCCACACTCGACCGCTCTTCGAGCAAAGGATCTGCATCATGGGTTTGATCGATTACGTGAACATCGCACGACGCCGGTGGATGACCATCCTGGCCTTCGTCGTGTTGGGAACGGTGGCAGCGGCGGCGTACACGTCGACGCTGAGCTACTCCTACACCTCCTCGAGCCGTCTCTACGTCTCGATGGCGACCGGCACCTCGGTGTCGGACGCCTACCAGGGCAACATGGCGGCGCAGCAGCGTGTCACGTCCTACGTGAACCTGGTGACCAGTGAGCGCGTCATGTCGGGTGTCATCTCCGATCTGCAGCTCGACACCACGCCGGCGGCTCTCGCGTCGAACGTCACCACGTCCTTCGCGCCGGCCACCGTGCTCATCGGCATCTCGGTGTCGGACACGACGCCGGACGGCGCGCGGGCGATCAACGACGCGGTGGTCACCGAGTTCCGTGATCTGGTCAACGAGATCGAGACCACGGAGATCGGCGCGGCTCCCGCGGCGAAGGTGACCGTCGTCGACCCGGCGACCACCCCGGCCGCCGTGGGCGGGCCGGCACCGATGCGCACCCTGCTCATGGGCGCCGTCGCCGGCATGCTGCTCGGCTGCGCTGCGGCGTACCTGCGTGACCGGCTCGACAAGCGCATCCGCACCACCGGCCAGGTGGCCGCGGTCGCTCCCACCACGTTCCTCGGTGACGTCAAGGCGGCCACACGTACCGCGGACGCACGACGTGCCGCACTGCGCCTCGACGCCTCGGTCGGCCGGACGACCCCGCACTCCATCGCGGTCATCGGCGTCTCCCCCGCCGGCGGGTCGGACACCGTCCTCGCCCTGGCGCGCGCACTCAGCGGACTGGGCCGCCCGACTCTCGTGGTCGACGGCTGCACCGACGGCACCGGGGTGTCGTCCCGCATGCAGAACGCCGGTGGGCTCGCCGATCTCGCTCGCTCGCCGAAGCGGTCGGCCACCGATCTCACGCGGCCGAGCCAGATCGAGGGCCTGAGCATCCTGCCCATGGGTGTGGGCGACGACCGGACCACCCTGTTCCTGGCCTCCCCCCGCTTCGGCACCATCGTGCAGAGCCTGAAGGCCGATCGTGACTACGTGGTCATCGACGCGACCTCCGTGGCGGACGCGACCGATGCGCTCGCCATCGCCGTGCACGTCGACCACGTGATCGTGGCCGTCGAGAACGGCACCACCACCGCCGCCCAGCTCCGCGCACTGCTGACCGAGCTCGACAGCATCGGGGTCGCCGTGGCCGGAACCGTTCTGGTGCCGCACGTCTCGGCTCGCCGCTGGCCGCTGTCGCTGCTGAAGACGTCCGCCGCCAAGGACGACGTCGTGCCCGCGACGTCGCCGAAGGCTGCTCCCGTGGCCGAGGTGCGCGACGTGCCGACCACCACCCGGACCACCACCGCTGCGCGTCCGGCCGCACCCCAGTCCTACCGCGCGCCGTCACCGGTCCACGAGTCCGAGTACCGGAACGACGACTACCGCGACCGCGACTACCGGAACGACGACTACCGCACCGACGGCTACCGGGACGATCACCAGGATCGCTGGGACACCGTCCAGCCGGCACCTCGTGCCGAGCGCGCCGCCCGTCCCGAGCCGCGCCAGGAAGAGCACTACGACGTGGTCCAGTCGCCGGCGGACGCCGAGACCGACCGCTTCCACGCGGTGACGGCGGAGCCTGCCCGGGTACCGCACGACGACGCAGAAGATGGTGTGACCGAACAGGGCTCGATCGAGTCCGACGCGGACGACACCATCACCGCGGAGGTCGAGGACGTCGACACCGACGAGTCCGAGACGGACGACGCCGACACCAGCGCGACGCCCGAACCGGTCTCGATCACCAAGGCCGACACGACCACGCCGGCCGCGTCCGACAAGGCGGACAAGGTTGCGCAGGACACGACAGTCACGAAGGCGACCCGTCCCGCGGAGCCCACCACCTCGCGGCCCGTCCGCCCTCGGACGCAGACCGGCCGCCGCACCTTCCGGGTCACCAAGTGACGCAGACCCTCCACTCCACCCGCACCCCGAGCCCGATCGGCTCGCACTCCCGAGAGGACCGAGCACCCATGTCGACGACACCGACCTGGTTCGGATCGGACGGCCGTCGCCTGTTCGGCGTGGTTCACCTTCCCGAAGGCGACCACGCGCGCGCGGGCATCGTGCTGTGCCCGTCGATGGGCAAGGAGCACGTCGACACCTACCGTGGCCTCAAGCTGCTCGCGCAGGAGCTGGCCGCGGCAGGCTTCGCCGTGCTGCGGTTCGACTACCTCGGTGTGGGCGACTCGGGCGGCGACCAGAACGACGCTGCGGCGATGGACGGGTGGCTCGCGAGCATCGGGGACGCGGTGAGCCTGGTGCGCTCGCTCGGCTGCACGACGGTCTCCGCCGTCGGCCTGCGCGCCGGTGCCCTGCTTCTCGATCGCGCCGCCGACGCGGTCGGCCCGCTGCACACGGTCGTCCTGTGGGATCCGGTGCCGCGCGGCCGCGCGTACCTGCGCGAGCAGCAGGCGCTGTACCGGCTCGGCGTGGGCACCGACACCGTCGGAACCGACACCGACGACACCGATCTACACACCATCGGGCACTCGCTGTCCACCGAGGCCGCGGCGGCGCTGTCCGCCCTCGAGATCACCGCGGCCTCACCCGCCGTGTCGCAGTGGATCTTCGCGCTGCGTGACGGGTACTCCTCGCCTCGGCTCGACAAGGCGATCGAGCGGTCGGGGGCGACGGCGCAGCACGTCGGCACGATGACCGAGTTCGTCACGCCCGAGAGCTTCCTGGTGCCGTTGCCGAACACGGCGATCCGCGCGGTCGTCGACATCCTCGACGGCGCACACGACTCCGCCCGCGACTGCGCGGTCGAGTTCACCCCGACCACCAGCGTCACGCACAAGGCGAGCGACGGGTCGACCTTCACCGAGCACATCGAGAGCATCGGTGCGCACGGCCTGTTCGGCATCCGATCCACTCCGGTCGGGACACCGGACTCCGCACCGACTCTGGTCTTCTGCGCCACGGCGAACGACACGCGCACCGGACCGGCGCGCCTGTGGGTCGAGCTCGCTCGCGAGGCGGCGCGCTCCGGTGCGTCCGCGCTGCGCTTCGACCGACGCGGAACCGGTGAATCGGAGGTGGTGCGTGCCGACGAGCACACTCCGATCTACTCGGCGGAGAGCGCCGACGACGTGGTCGCGGCCGCCCGTGCGGCGCATGCGGATCCGCGTCGCGTGGTGCTCACGGGCATCTGCTCGGGTTCGTGGAACGCGGCCCACGCCGCCACCGAGATCGGGGCCGGCGGCGCCGTCATGGTGAACGCCATCGCGTGGAGCTGGAAGCGCAAGAAGTCGACGCAGGGCGAGATCGATCCTGCCGATCTGGGCATCCCGCGGTCGGATCCGGCGTGGCAGAAGACGCCCCGGGCGCGCATCAAGAACGCACTGCAGACGCACCTGCCGTACCGGGCGTGGCGGCTGCTCGGTGTGCGCGGCGTGACCCAGGTTCCCGAGGTCATCCTGCGTTCGCTGGCGGACAACGACGTCGACGCCACCGTGATCCTGGCTCCGGCCGATCACCGCTGGTTCGTCGATCAGCGTGGGCCCGAGGGCCTCACGCGCATCCAGCGCCGCAGCGGCACCGTGCCGTTGATCGTCAGCGCGCCCGTCGGTGACCACTCGGCGTACCACGCCGACATGCGCCGCACGATCATCTCCTCGGTGCTCGCCCGGACCATCGAACCGCAGAGACAGCAGGTCACCGCGTGACCGCGAGTTCCTTCGGCCGGCGACGGCTGCTCACCGGCACCCTCGTCGCCGCCACCGTTCCGCTCGCGGTCGCGTGTTCGCGCGACGACGCCGAGTCGGTGCAGTTCCAGTCGCCGAACGTCACGGACACCCCGGCTGCGCGCAACGTGCGTGACTTCGGGGCGACGGGCGACGGCACCACCGACGACACCGAGGCGATCGCGCGGGCGTTCGAGGGCATCACCCAGGCCTCTGCGGTCTATCTGCCCGGCGGCACCTACCGGGTGACGGCGTGGCCGGCGATGGCCGACTACGCCACCGTGTACGGCGACGGCGCCGATGTCACCACCGTCCTGTACGAACAGAACGGCACTCTGATCGACCTGCGGGGACGCCAGCGCGTCAACTTCCGCCGGATGGGGTTCTTCACCACCGGCGCCACGTCGACGTGCTTCTCACTGTACGCGTGTTTCCGCTGCTCGTTCGACTCCGTGACCATCCGCGGCAACCACTCGTCGTCCACGTTCCCTCAGTACGAGAACCAGCGCGGAGTGCTGCTGACCGACAACACGGGCGGCACCACGTTCACCAACTGCGACATCAACAACTACGGCATCGGCCTGACGTCGGAGTGCATCCAGAACTACGTGACGGCCTCGAAGTTCACGAGCAACCGCGTCGGGGTGCTCGGCACCGGTGGCGACTTCAACGCCGGCATGGCGTTCACCAACGTCGAGTTCGTGTCGGACAACGACCCGGACACGACGGATCGGCACGTCCGCGTCGACGGTCCCGCGAACGACTGGTGGTTCACCAACGTCTGGTTCGAGGGGTCCGAGGTGGCCCTGAGCATCGGCACGCGCGAGACCGGCGGGCCGTCCCAGTTCGGCATGGTCAACTGCAAGATCTCGGCGCGCACCACGTGTGTCGAGCTGCTGTACTGCCGGCAGCCCTACCTTGCCAACATCATCTTCGATCCGGACCCGAACAGCCGGCCTGCCGAGCTGGTCATCGACGCGGAGCACGTCCCGACGGGCACCGCGGTGAACCTGATCTCGGGCGTCAACGACGACGTGAACGGCGCGGTCTTCCCCGATGCGTGGACCGTGATCGGTCGCGGCACCATGTCGGGGCCCACCTTCACCAGCACGGTGGTCACGCGCACCGTGCAGGACGACGTCGACCTGCTGCAGGCGCGGGACAGCGGCGATGCCGTGACCGCCGCCGTCCTGTCCGACGGCACCTGGTTGTCCGACCGCCGCGAGGCGGGCGTGGTGCTCAAAGACGAGTCCAACGCGTACTGGCGTCTGGTGGTGGGGACGGACGGAACCCTGAGTACCGAGTCCCTCGGCACCGATCGGCCGCGCTGACCGCTACAGCACCCCGAGGTTCTGCCCGCTCACCACACCGGTGTTGCTGATCGACAGCCGCCAACTCTTGCCGTCCGGCGACTTGACGACGGGTCCGCCGCCGGCGGAGAAGAGCTTGCCGCGGCCGAGCACCGACCAGCCACCAGGGAAGGTGTTGCCGGGGAAGTCGGCACCCTGGCTGGTGATGAGGTTGATCGCGGTCCCCTCCGCGACATACTGCGCGTTCACCCTGATGAGCTGGGGATTCGACTGTTGGTCGGCGTCGAACGCCACGTTGGCGAGGTACGGCTGGCGGCAGTGCTGCAGATCGAGGCAGATCCCGCGAGCGGCGACCTTGCAGTTGACCATGCCGAACTGCGACGGTCCGCCCGTGCCCGCCTTACCGATGGTGAGGGCCGTCGCCGCTCCCTCGAACCACACGTTGGTGAGCCACCAGTCGTTGGCCCGGCCGTCCACGACGAGATGCGACGTGGTGGTGTTCGCATTGATGTCGGAGACGAACTCGGTGTTGACGATCGACATTCCCGACGCGAAATTGTTGCCCGTTCCCAGCAGCCCGATCCAGTTGGTCGCGAACTTGCAGTTGGCGATGTACGACTGAATGGCCGTCGTCGACATCGCCGTTCCGTAATTGTTGAAGTCGCAATTCACGAACGACGTTCCGCCGGTGTTGTTGATCAGCGACACGCCTTTCTGCGGCAGGAACCGGGGGTAGCTCTGCGGGGTGTGGTTACCGCGGAAGACCACCGAGTCGAACGAGCAGCGGAAGCAGGCGTCGAGAAGCACCGCCAGCGACGAGGGATCCAGCGAGAAGATGCCCAGGTTCTTCAGTGCGACGCGCTGACGGCCCTTGAGGGTGAGCAGCGTGCCCGAGCTGGTGTGCACGATCGTCGTCAGATCGGCGCCGGCTCCGAACACGGTGGCGTAGTTGGCGAACTGTGGGAGCGAACGCACCCGGAACATCCCGGGCGGGAAGTACAGCGGCCGGTTCTGTTGCTGCGCTGCGGTATACGCGGCGGCGACGGCGGCGGTGTCGTCGGCGGCGTTGTCACCCTTCGCGTTGTACGGGGCGGCCTTGACGTTGACCCACCCGAGCAGGGCGCCAGGGTCGGTCTCGCCCGCCGCGAGGGTCACGGCCACGGGGTCGTCGGCCTGCGCGAGGATGCTGCTCGCCGCGAGCGTGGTGCCCACTCCAGCGGCCAGTCCCCCCATGAGCAGTGCGCGGCGGTCGAGCCGCGAACCCGAAGGACCTCTGTCGTTCATGGTTTACCCCTTCACCATCGTGGTCGGCGCACCTCCTGCCCCCGCTCGGCGCCTGCCCATACACAAGCAAAGAAATGCGCATTCACGACGCGACGCGCCGCCGCGGGAGACCCGCGATACACGGCGGTGTGAAAAAGACCGACCGCGGCTTCCACATCGAAAGCCGTTCACTGATGGGCATCGTGTTTCGCGCCCGCCCACCAAGACAAAGGCAGGAAAGTGTGTCGGCCGTCACGCGGCGCCGAGCACCCACCGAGGCCGCGACCACACCTGCCAGTACTCCGTCGTGTGAAAGCCCAGCGACGCGTAGAGCGGCACTCCGGCCGGGGAGGCGAGGCACAGATCCTGCGACGGCCCGTGCAGTCCGGTCTCGACGTGCTTGCCGCCCGCGATGAGGCGCGCCGCGTGTCCGGCACGGCGATGATCGGGGTGGGTGGCCAGCGCCCACCCCGTGACGGTGTCGCCGGCGCGGCAGGACAGGAGGCAGGAGACGAGCTCGTCGTCGACGAACAGGCCGAACGCCATGGCGTCGGGACGGCGAAGCGTCTCCGCGGTGTAGACGGCGGCGGCCAGCTCGGGTCCCACCCCGAACGCGAGCGACGCGACCTCCTGACAGGCTGGCAGGTCTGCCTCTGTGATCTCGCGCACCCCGTCCACCGGCTGCGACCCACCGGCGGACCGGTGCATGAACGGCATGGCCTGCAGGCTCACCCAGCCGGCGTCGGCCAGGGTCTGCGCCCCCGAGAGGCCGGCGCCGGCCAGCATCACCAGAGCCGGTCGGCGGAGCGCGGTCACCGAGTCGATCACTCGTCCGACCTGTTCAGCGGCGTCTCCACCGTGCACCAGGGCGAGGTTGTAATCGGGTCGGGCCAACCCGCTGAACGCCACCCAGCCGGAGTCGGTCGACTCGAACGTGTGGTCCGCCCAGGAGCGCGTCGTCTGTCCGAACGACTGCCGGAGCGCCTCCATCTCGCGCTCCGACGACCGTCCGATCGGCATCTCACTCACGCCTTCACCAAAACCTTCCTGCGGTACGGAAACTTCTCATATACACTTCTCGTAGATTGTTGCGGCGTCCACAAGAGCCGACGCGGTCGAGTTCTTCCATGTAAGTCGACGATGCATTCGCCGCGGGGCGCGATATGAGCGTGACTGTCTGTCTGAACCGTAGGCAAGGAGTAAACCCTCGTGACGCACCCGTCACCAACCCGGGACACCATCGTCCGTAGCTCGCTGCACCGAGCCGGTCGACTACCCGTCGACCCGTGGACGCTGGGCGACGACGAGAACCTGTTCGACGCCGGCCTGAGTTCGCACGCCAGCGTGGCCGTGCTCGTGGATCTGGAGGAATCGGCCCAGGTCGAGTTCCCCGATCACCTTCTCCGCCGTTCCACGTTCTCCACGATCGCCACCATCCGTGACGCGTTGGACCATGTGTCCGACACCTCCGCCGCCGTCCAGCCGGAGGCGAGCCGATGACCACCTCGCACCCCGACACCTCACCGATCGATCTCCGTGGCGACAAGCGCCGCGGGGCGGACTCACCCGATCTGGAGCCGGAGAACCTGCTCCCCCGCTTCGCCCGCCATGCCGAGGCCGTGCAGTACGCACAGGCAGCGCAGGAGGCGACGGCCACCGAGGTCACCCCGCCCATCCCGCTCCGTCCCAACATCCCGGATCCGCGCAGCCGTCTGTCGCGCTGGCCGGCTCTGCACCTGAGCGCGGTGCTCGGCATCGTCCTCGAGTCGATGTTCGTCTCCCTCGCTGTCGCGCTCGCGCCGTTCGACGGCCACCCGGTGATCGTGACCGTGCTGATCGTCCTCTTCGCGGTGCTGCCGCAGCGCCGTCGTCAGCGTCTCACGCTGTCGATGCTGGACGATCTGCCGCTGATGGCCGCCATCGTGCTGCTGGTCTCCATGAGCGCCATCGTCATCGTGGCGCCGTCCACCACCCTGCTCACGGCCGCCCTCATCTCCCTGTCCGTCCTGGCGGCCACCATGGCGGGCCGCGAGGCGTCGTACTTCGTCGCCCGCCGGCTGCGGCGTCGGCCGCGCTTCCAGCGCCGCACCGTCGTGATCGGCAGCGGGCTCGTGGCCACGCAGCTCGTCGAGAGCATGCAGTCCTACCCGGAGCACGGTCTCGAGCCGCACGCGTTGCTGGACGACTCGCCCATGCCGGCGAGCGTGGCCAGCCACATCCCCGTCGAGCCGCTGGCGAACCAGCTGCGGACCTACATCGACCTGCACCAGATCGACACCATCGTCATCGCGTTCTCGGCGATGCGGGAGTCGGCTCTGCTGACACTGCTGCGCGAGTGCGACCGGATGGACTGCGAGATCTTCGTGGTGCCGCGTCTGTTCGAGTTCGTCAGCGTCACCGGTGAGATGGACCGACTGCACGCCATCCCGCTGGTGCGTATCCGACGCGACGCGCACCGGTCGCTCGCCTGGCGCATCAAGCGCGTCCTGAGCAGCATCCTTGCGGGTATGGCTCTCTTCGTGCTGTCCCCGCTCCTGCTCGCCATCGCGGCAGCCGTGCGGTTCTCCGATCCGAGCGCGCCCGTGCTGTTCAAGCAGTTGCGCGTCACCGGCAACGGTCAGCTGTTCGCCTGCCTCAAGTTCCGGTCGATGAAACCCGCGTCGCGCACCGAGTCGGACACGACGTGGAACATCTCCCAGGACGACCGCGTCGGGCGACTGGGCCGCTTCCTGCGCAAGACCTCTCTGGACGAGTTGCCTCAGCTGTGGAACATCATGGTGGGCGACATGGACCTGGTGGGCCCGCGCCCCGAGCGACCGCACTTCGTCGACAAGTTCACCACCGAGATCCCGGGCTACTCCGCGCGTCACCGCGTGCCCGGCGGGCTCACGGGATGGGCTGCGGTGCACGGACTCCGAGGCGACACCTCACTCAAGGACCGCGCGCTCTACGACAACTTCTACATCGAGAACTGGAGTCTCTGGCTCGACGTCAAGATCCTGCTCCGTACAGTCCTGTCCGTACTGCGGCGGACCGGTGGCTGAGACTCGTGACCTTTCGCCGCCTTCTGGTGGCGTTCTCGGTGCTGCTCGTGGCCATCGTGGCCGCGGGATGGCCCGTGTACGTCCACCCTCAGACAGACCCACTCCGACCGGCCGACGCCGTCGTGGTGCTCGGGGGAAAGCCCTACGGGCGCTTCCACTACGGCATCGACATCGCCGAGCAGGGGTACGCACCGGAAGTGGTGCTCTCCAACTCGGTGGGCCCGGACGACGTGCGCATGCAGCAGATCTGCAACGGCACCTACACCGTGACGGTGTCGTGCTTCCTCCCGGATCCGTACTCCACGAAGGGCGAGGCGGAGGAGATCAAGCGCCGCGCCGCCGCGGAGAACTGGAAACACATCATCGTGGTGACCTACACGCCGCACCTGTCTCGGTCGCGCTACATCGTCCAGCAGTGCTTCGACGGCGAGGTCACCATGTCTCCCAACCCCACTCAGGAGGGGATCGGAGAGTGGATCGGCAGCTACATCTATCAGACTGCCGGCTACATCAAGGCTGCACTCGACAGCGAGTGCTCGTGACCGTGGCCTGACGGCCCGGACACGCGACGAACACGAACGCCGTAGTGCGGCATCGCTGCGATGCGATGCCGTCGGGGGCTACGGCGCTCGTGTTCGACGAATTGACAGCGAGACAACGACTTTCGCCGCCACCGGAAGGATCAGAACCCGGGGATCAGACCCGGTGGGATCTGGATGCCGGGCGGCAGCTGCACACCGGGGAGACCCGGGATGGTCGGCGGAGCAGGCGCGGGAGCAGGCGCCACGTCGGGAACCTCGGCGGCCGGAGCGGGCGCCTCCACCGGAGCCGGAGCGACCGGGGGAACGGTGGTGGTGGTCGGCGGCACCGTGGTGGTGGTCCGTGTGGTGGTCGCCGTCGTCGTGGACGGTGCGTCCGAACTCGACGTTCCCGCCTGATCGGCCGGGGTGACGTCGGCGGTGGACTGCGACGGCGTCGCGCCGTATCCGAGCGCGAGCCCGACGGCAGCGATCACCGCGAGCCCGACGGCCGCGATGAGCGGCAGCCGTGGGCGTGACGAACGCTGTTCCGGCGCTGCGGAACCGGACCCGGACCCGGAGAGCCACGAGGGAGTCTCCGCCGCACGCGGATCCGCCACGTCGGGGCGATGCTCCGAGTCGCGAGCCGCATGGTCGATGTCGCGCGCAGAGTGCTCACGGCTCTCCACGTCGCTGTAGGCCATGGTCTCCGCGGACGGTGCGCTGAGCGCCTTCTCCGGCGCCGGTGCGTCCGGCGTGCGCGGCTCGACCGGCCCGGCGACCACGGGAGCGGACACCAGCGGTGCCGCGACGGTCGGAGCGGGCGCAGCGGGACGAGGGGCGGCCATCGGCACGGGACCGGAGTTCGACTGCCCGTCCACGGGAGTCGCAGACAGTGCCGCACCCTTCGCGGCGACCAGCTCGGGCTCCGCGGGCGTGATGGTGGGCAGACCGACCCAGCCCGCGAGCGTCGCCCGGACCAAGGGGATGCGGGATCCGCCGCCGATCATGACGAGAGCCTCGACGGGGCGGCCGGCGCGCGTGATGACGTCGCGGGTGAGCCGCGCGGACTGCTCGATGGGGACGGCGACCATCGACTCGAACGCTTCGCGGGACAGCAGGATGAGTCCGCCGATACCCGGCAGGCACACGGCGCCACTCGAGGAGAGCTGTTCCTTGGCCACGCGGCACCGGAGCTCGAACTCGCGTCCGTCCACGTCGTCCAGGCCGCTCTGCTGGCGGCCGATCTGGTTGTCGCGGATGGTGGCGTCGAACATGTTGCCGCTGACGGCGAAGCTGCGCTCGGAGGCGAGCACCTGCCCGTTGTCGAGGTCGACGACGGTGACGCTGAGACCCGAGCTGCCCAGGTCGTACAACCCGACGACGTGGAGCCCGTCGAGGTCGCCCGTGGACCGCAGGAACTGCACGGCGGCATGCACTTCGGGGACGAGGCGGTAGTTGACGATGTGCTGGCGGGCCATGGCCCGGGCGACGGCGCCGGCCTGCGCGTCGTCGCGGTAGGCGACGCCGGTGGCGGAGATCGACTCGGGGTCGGCGGGGTCGGCGAGGATGACGCCGATGGACTCGGCCGCGAGCTGCTCGGCCTGGTCGAAGGTGGTGTCGATGGCGCGGTGACGGAAGGCGGCCTCGACGCCGGCGCGCAGCCCCTGAACGGGCCTGGCCAAGCGCACGGCACTGGTGCCCACCGACACTCCCAGTACTGTCATGAGCCGCCTTGTCCGGACCGATGTACCGCACGACGAGCGCGTGCGATCACAAAGTGTAACCAGGCCGCGCCATCGCCGTCACATCGGCTGTTATGACCTGACAAACGGGGTAGGCGTCCACTTTGTCCGGAGGCCGGTCACGCGTATGGCATGCGGGCGGTCTCCGGATCGCCGAACGTGACCGCTCGCTCGCGTCTGGTTCCCGAGGCGAGGGTCGCGGCCCAGTTGATCAAGGTGCCGGCACGGTTGCGTCGACCCGAGAGGAACGCGATGTGGATCGCGCCCCACGCGGCCCACCCGGCGAAGCCCGAGAGCTGGATGGGGCCCGCCTGCAGCAGGGCGTGCCGACGCGCGATGTAGGCCGCGCTACCGAGGTCGTGGTACTTGAACGGCGACGACGCGCGCGTCCCGTTCTCGATGGTCTTCGCGATCATCGCGCCCGCGTGGCGGCCGCCCTGCATGGCGACCTCCGCGACGCCGGGCAGATCGTTCAGCGCGGCCACGTCGCCCACGACGTACACGGTGGGGTGCCCCGCGACCGAGAGGTCCTTCTCCACCGGGATGCGTCCGCCACGCGCCTGCGTGACGCCCAGTGCCGACGCCAGGGTCCCGGCGAAGGGCACCGCCTCGACGCCCGCGGTCCACAGCACCGTGTGGGTGTCGTAGGTCGTCTTCTGCTTGTCCGACTTGCGGGTGACCTCGATGTGGTCGGCCGTCACGTCGGTCACGTGGACCCCGAGGTGGGTCTCCACCCCGATGTGGTCGAGGGTCTTCTGAGCCTTTGCCGACAGCGTGGCGTCGAACGACTCGAGGACGCGGTCACCGCCGTGGAACAGCAGCACCCGCGCCTCGCTCGGGTCGATCGAGCGGAACTCGTGCTCGAGGGCACCGACGGCGAGCTCACGGATCTGACCGGCGATCTCCACGCCGGTGGGGCCGCCGCCGGACACCGCGAACGTGAGCCACGGCCGACGCTCCTCGGGAGTGGGCAGCGACTCGGCCATCTCGAACGCGCTGATGAGCTTGCGGCGGATCGCGAGCGCGTCGTCGACGGTCTTCATGCCGGGCGCGTACTTCGCGAACTCCTCGTTGCCGTGATAGCTCTGCCGCATGCCGGCCGCGAACACGAGGTAGTCGAAGGGGAGCTCGAACGTCGACCCGTCGATGCGCGACGCGGTGAGACGTCGTTTCTCGAGATCGATGCCCGACGCCTCCCCGAGCGCGACGTGGGTGTTCTTCTGTCGACGCAGGAGGTGCCGCAGCGGCGAGGTGATGGATCCCTCGGACAGCAGGCCGGTGGCGCACTGGTAGAGCAGCGGTTGGAAGACGTGCGAGGTGCCGCGGTCGATCACGGTGACGTCGCCGTCGATGTGGCGCAGTCGCCGGGCGGCGTACAGCCCGCCGAATCCGCCGCCGACGACGACGACACTCGGGCGCTGTCGTGAGAGTTCATCAGCCATGCTCGAAATCCTGCCACGCGAGGCCGCAGTGCTGTAACGAAGCGGGGCGTCGTCACGAACCTGTGAGTAGGTTTACCTTTCACCATTCTTCCCAGCCGAGAGTTGCCAGTCGATGTTCCGTGTTGTGGGCGAGTGGTGGAGTCGACCCTTCGACTACTCCGCGATGCCCGGCTACATGGCGCAGCGCGGACTGCAGCGGCCCTACCGCCGCATGATGGCCGCAGTGGTGCTCATGGTGGTGCTCGCCGGTTCCCTGCTGCTCTTCACCAGCGGGGCACCTCCCTCACCTGCCGCCCGCGCCGTGTTCATCGCGTGCCTGGTCACGGGCGCAGTGTCGGCGCTGCTGTGGCTCCGCGGGACGTGGCCGACTCGTCGACAATCCCTCGTCTTCCTGTTCGGCGACGACGTGGCGCTGGTGGTGGGGCTGTCGATGTTGGCCGACGTGCAGGCCTCGTTCACCGTGTCCGTGGTGTTCGCCCTTCTCGGCATCTACTGCGGCTACTTCCACTCGATCCGTACGCTCGTGGCGCACATCGCGCTGACGGTGGCCGTGTCCCTGTACTTCTTCGGCTCGGCCGCCGCGGAGGGCGACAGCGACGTGGCCTACCTGTCCGTCCTGTTGGTCGTGCAGCTGGCACTGTTCCTTCTCGCACCGCTGCTCTCGCAGATCCCGCTGTCGAACCTGCGGGACGACGCGTACCAGTCGGGCACCGATCCACTGACCGGGGCGCTGAACCGTCGGGGGCTGAGCGCGGTGGTGCACGCGCCGCTGCTGGCTGCGGCACGTCACGACGAGGTGGTGGCGATGATGGTGATCGACCTCGACAGGTTCAAGTCGGTCAACGACCGCGTGGGCCACGAGGGCGGCGACGAGGTGTTGCGACGGGTCTCCGAACGGTTGCAGACCAGTACGACCACCTGGGCGTATGTCGCCCGTCTCGGCGGCGAGGAGTTCTGCGTCGTCGGGATCGTGCCGTGGGCGGAGATGCGGAACCGTCTCGACGACGTCCACGCCGCCGTCCGGTGCGACGCCGACGAGGTACCGGTCACGGCGAGTGCCGGAGTGGCGTGGATCCCCGGCAGCCGGTGGACCCGCGACGCCGACGACGTCGAACTGCTGATCCGCCGCGCCGACCGTCTGATGTACGAGGCTAAGCGCGCGGGAGGGGACAGCCTGCGGTTCGACGACCAGGCGTACACCACGACGGACAACGCGCGCACCTGACACCGGGGCGGACCTACACTCCGCTCATGCATGTCCTCTACGTCTGCACGGGCAACATCTGCCGCTCCCCCACCGCGGAACGCTTGACCGCCGCGTTCGCCCGTGACCTGAACCTGGACGTGACCACCGACAGCGCCGGCACTCGTGCCGTGATCGGGCACGGTGTCCAGGCCGAGGCGGCCCGCGTTCTCGAGTCCCTGGGCGGAGATCCCACCGGGTTCGTGGCCCGCCGACTCACCCCGACCATCGCGTCCGGGGCGGATCTGGTGCTGACGATGACCTCGCGGCACCGTGACGAGGTGCTGACGGTGGCGCCGCGCAACCTCCGCCGCACGTTCACGTTGCTCGAGGCGGCGGAGTTCGCGCGGCGCACCGGGGTGATCGACCCGGCCGCGTGGGTCTCGGAGCGCGCGGCGAACCCGGTGACACAACTCGACATCATGGATCCCATCGGTCAGTCGACCGACGTGTACGAGCGGGTGGGCGACGCCATCTCGGAGGCGCTCGGTCCGCTGTTCGAGATCTGGGGCGCTCGCTGATCGAAGTTCGGACTGCCACCCGCCGTCTCCCCGGCTACGGTATGACTCGGCTCGAGGACACGGGCGGAAACGGAGCGCGGAGACCATGCGTGAGAGAGCTGCCGTCGCCGTCGTGATGGGTATCGCCGCGGCCGCCCTGGCCGGCGGGCTCACCGTCGCTGCCGCCGGCGGAGTGTTCGACGCGGACGTTCGACGGGTCTCTCCCCCACCCATCGACGGCACGGTCGCCGTCGTGGGCAGCCTGACCTACGCGCCCACCATCGAGGTGCCGCCGTCCCCGACGTGGCAGATCGCGCCCGTCACCACACCCCGGCCCACCACCACACCTCCGCCGACCACCACCGCGGCCACGACGGCCGACGAGCCGACCACCACGACGAGGCGCACCCGTACGTCCACGACGACCACCACCGACGCGGACGACGCCGAGTCCGGGGACACGGACTCGGTGGACAACTGACAGTGCCGCGTCCCCCGGTCACGGACGTGGTGCACACCCGGAATACTTCCGCCACGGACGCCGTTACTCTCACTGACGGTGTTCGATCCCAATGCCCCGGGTACCAACCATCAGCCGCTTCGAGCGGCCACCTGCCGAGAGGCGCACTGGCGGGCACCGTCGCCTGATGACAAAGCCGCAGACCGCAGGTCTGCGGCTATTGTCGTTCTGACACAACGGGTATCAGAGCAGGAGTCGAGGAGTCATCACTGTGGACTGGCTGTGACGTACGGCGACACCCGGCCGGCCCGCGAGGTAGCCGTCCAAGCGCTGTTCGGTCTCGTGCTGGGGCTGTCGACTGCGCTCGGACATCACTACGTCGTTCCGCGGATCTACGTCGACGCCGAACCGCCGCCCGACATGTCACCGACCGATGTCGGGTACATCAGCGTCTCCGACTACCTGCGCCATGTCGACGGCCCCACCTGGTGGCCGACCGTTCTGGTGCTTCCCCTTCTGGGAGCCCTGATCGGTGTCGCCTGCGGGCTGACGCACAGATACGTCTCCCGTCGTCACCTCGTGTCCCGAGCGATCGGCATCGTCGTCGCGACGACCGTCACGGGTGCAGCAAGCGGTGGAGCCGGTGCGATCGTCTCGACCGTGCACCCGCCCGTCGTCCACATCGTCGGAGTGACCGACTCTTCCTACATGGTGGTACCGCAACCTGACGGCGCATCCTTCGACGACACCGTCGTCGACAACGTTCCCCGCCTCGATGTCGACGCGGTCGCTGTCGGCTACACCGTCACCGGCGGCCTTCTCGGCGCACTGGTCGGCGTTGCCCTCACATACCGCCGCCGTCAGGACTGATACGGACGGCGAGGCGGCGGACGCATCGTCGACCGACTCGGAACCTGCTCGGCCTCGTACCCGTTGCCATTGCCGTTGCCGTTCGCGTTCTCGGCCTGACGCCGGGCCGCTCGGCCGCCATGGCTCCGGGTGGGCTCGTAGCGAGGCGCGGGGTAGGCCTCGGGGGCCGGTTCCGGGGTGGGCTCCGGTGCGGGCTCGGGCACCACGACCGGCGCTGCCGGCCGCACGGCGGCGGACGGAGCGTCCTGACGAGCGACGGTGGTGTCGGTCTCGTAGTAGTGGCGGTAGTCGTAGTCCCGCTTGCCGCGCGACGGGGCCATCGTGAGGATGACGCCCAGGACCGGAGCGCCCACCTGCGCCAGGTTGCCCAGTGCACGGGTGAGTTCGTCCCGCTTGGTGTGGCCATGGCGCGCCACGACGATGGCGCCGTCGGCGTGCGCCGTGATGACGGACGCGTCGGTGACGGGCAGCAACGGCGGTGCGTCGACGACGACGTAGTCGAAGCTCGCGCGGAGCGTGTCCATGACGGTGCGCGCCGCCTCGGAGCCGAGCAGCTCGGACGGGTTGGGCGGCAACGGTCCGGAAGCGAGGACGTCGACACCGTGGAACTTGGTCGACTGCAACACTTCCTCCACGTCCGCCTGTCCCGACAGCACGGTGGAGAAGCCGACCGACCCGACGAGGCCGAGGTACTTCGAGACGCGGGGCCGACGGAGGTCGCCCTCGATGAGCGCCACGTGGTGACCGGCCTCGGCGAGGACCAGCGCGAGGTTGACGGCCGTGGTCGTCTTGCCCTCGGCGGGCACGGCGGACGTCACGACGATGACGCGAGGCGGCGAGTCCACCTCGAGGAACTGGAGGTTGGTGCGCAGTTCGCGGAACGCCTCGGCGGTGCCGGAGGACGACTCGGCGAAGGAGAGCGCCGCCTCCTCCTTGATCGTCTTGTCGAAGGGCACGACGCCGACGACGGGAACGCCCGAGAGGTCGGCGAGGGCGGCGCGGTCCTTGATGGTGTTGTCGAGCCGGTCACGGATCACCGCGAGCGCGATACCGAGCAGCAGGCCGACGGCCACACCGAGCGCGAGGTTGCGGGTGGTCTTCGGCGAGATCGGACCGGTGGGCACCTGCGCCGGCTCGACGACGCTGACCTGGGCCAGCGGAGCACCGCCGCCGGGCGGCGTCTCGAGGTCGTCGACGAAGTCCACGAACGTGGTGCCGATGCCGTTCGCCAGATCGCGCGCAGTCGTCGCGTTGGAATCGGACACGCACGTGTCGATCAGCACGGTGTCGGGTGAGGACGTGGTGCGGACCTTCGACGCCAGCGCCGACGGGCTCATGGAGAGGCCGAGGCTGTCGATGGTGCGCTGCGCGACGCTCTCGCCGCCGAGGAGTTGTGTGTAGGAGGCGACGCGCTGCTGCGAGGCCAGGTTGCCCTGGTACACCTCGGTCACCGAGGACGACGACGAGCCGGTGGAGACGTAGAGGCGCGTGCACGCCTCGTACACGGGCGTGGACACGAGTGAGAACACCAGCGACGCCGCTGCGGCGATCACCGTGGTCAGAACTATCACGATCCACCGCGCGCGGAGAATTCTCACGTAATCAGATATCTCCACCGAGACGACTCCTCACATCGATGACGGCCGGACCGAGGACCCGGACCACACATCTGGGGACAAACTTCTGGACTCACCTTAACCATGTCGTGACCATCGGGCATCTCGGGAACGGGGCGAAAGCCCCGCTCCGGTTTTTACGCGATAAATGTGAGAAACACCGATTTCCGAAATCTCGATCGAGTTCGTGAGCACTGCATACTTCGGACTGCCCCGCTCGCCGTGTGGCACAGTTCACCACGTGACCAAGCTCGACCGCACCGATGCTCGCCTGTTGCTCGCGCTCTGCGACATCCCTCGCGCCACTGGAGTTCACCTCGCCTCGGTCCTCGGACTGGCCCGAAACACGGTTCAGGCCAGGCTGTCTCGTTGGGACGACTCACATACTCTCGCGCCGATGGACCGGCTCGTCTCCCCTCGGGACCTGGGGTATCCCCTCCGCGCGTACGTGGGCGCAGTGACGGACCAGCACCGTCTCGAAGCGGTCATCGACCGCCTGCGAGACATCGCCGAGGTGACGGAGGTGGTCGGCGTCTCGGGCGGAGCAGATCTGCAGATCGGCGTCTCCGCTGCCGACGCCGATGATCTGTATCGCGTGGCCGGGCTCATTCTCGCGGTCCCAGGAGTCGAACGTACGACGGTCTCGGTGGTCATGCGCGAAGCAATTCCTTATCGCACCCGCCCGCTGATCGAGAGACTTGCGCGCGAGAACGACAATTCCTGATTCCACTCCTGTTACGTGTGCGCAAAACAAGGATCGGGTCCGACGGAAGCGTGCAACCGCCCCTCGACGCAGGTTCCACGCTGATACCGTCCGACAGGTGATACGCCCAGGTTCCGGCGGCCGCAGTCGTGGTCGGTCCCGGGCACCCTTGACCGACGTCGTGCGTCGCCGTATCGCTGTGCTGATCCCGACGTTCGCCATCCCTGGCATCCTCACGATGTTCAGCGCCGCCGGCCCGGCCGCCGGCGCCCCGCGCATCGCTGCCATCGCCGTCCTACTGTCCACTCTTCCCGTGGCCGCAGTGGTCGCCACCGCTCGCAAGTCGTTCACCTGGTGGCGCCGGGCGCGCACCCAGCGCGCCGTCGCTCTGGCCTTCACCGTCTACGCCGACGTGGGGACGTCGACCTTCCTCCTGCTGTGCAGCAGTCACGCTCTGGGTCTCGCCGGGTGCGCCCTGTTCGCGGTCATCAGTTCGTACGTCGCCTTCTTCGGCGGACGCGCCACCGTGGTGGTGCACCTGGTGCTGACCACCGTCGTGATCGGCTGGATGACAGCGCTGGTCCTGCGCGAGCAACCGATCGGCGCCATGGCCACCATCGCCGCGGCGACGAGCATCTGGCTGGCGGTCAACGCGACCATGTCCATCGTCAGCACCACCTCGATGTCCTTGCACCGGCACCTCGAGCGTCAGATCGACAGCGCCCGGACCGACCCACTGACGGGACTGCTCAACCTGCGCGGCCTGGAGGTGCAGGCGAAGCGGCAGCTCCGCGGACGGTCACAGGTGGGATTCCTGCTCGTCGACCTCGATCACTTCAAGTGGGTCAACGATCATCACGGGCACATCGCGGGCGACGGGGTGCTCGCGCTCGCCGCGCAGCGCCTGCGCGATCACCTGGGTGACCGGGCAGTGGTCGCCCGACGCGGCGGCGAGGAGTTCCTCGTGGTGCTCGACGCGCAGTCCACCGGTCTGCACGCTCTCGCCGAATCGATCCGGCTCGCGCTGTCCGACGCGTCCGACCTCATCCCGGTGACGGTGAGCATCGGGGTCTCGTGTCTCGACACCACGCGAATGACGGCGGCCCCGATCGCGTCGACCATCAACCACGGCATGCACCTCGCGGACATCGCCATGTATCGAGCGAAGGCGGCGGGCCGCAACACCGTGGTGGTCTACAAGGACTGACGTCCGCACGGTTTGCCGTCCTCCTCCTCGGGTAGCTCGCACGCGAGCCATCACCCGACCGACGAGAGGACCGTCCCATGGCCGTCAATCCGATCGAACTGCAGAAGCACCTGGCCGGCGCCGACTACCCGGCGTCGCCGAAAGACCTGGCCGATCTCGCGAAGAGCAACGGCGCGGACGACGACGTGGTCGACGCACTGTCGTCCATGCCCGACGACAGCTATGACGGACCCGACGCCGTCAGCGCCGCCATCACCAAGAAGTAGGTCAGGAGTCGAAGCGCCGGGGCGGCACCGAACTCGTCGGCAGGTGGATCAGCTCCGACGATCCGATGTCCGCCGGCGCGACGTTCTGCGCGGCGATGATCGCAGCGGCGTGCTCGCTGTCCGTGGTGCCGTGCGCCCGCGCCAGGCGGGACAGCCTGGTGCGTGCCGCCGACGTGGTGTCGTCGAAGAACTCGGCCAGCACACCGGTGGCCCCCGAGATGGTGGCGGCACCGCTGAGCACCGCCTGCACAGCGGCCGACGCGTCGACGCGCCGCAGCTCCGATGCTCCTGTGGTGAGCGCCAGCGCCGTCAGGTCGGCGAGCATCTGTCCCAGCTCGTCGGGACGTTGCCGTCCCCACGGCTCGGCGGTGTAGACGGCCAGGGCGCCGAGTCCGACGCCCAGCGCGACGACCGGATACGCCCGCACGGCGCCGACGCCGCTCTCCTCGGCGAGTGCGCGGTACTGCTCCCACCGGCTGCTTCCCGCCGCCGAGGCATCGCCGATCATGGCCACGGCCGTTTCCCGGGCACTGGTGCGGACGGGGCCGGACGTGAAGAGCCGCTCGTCGGCGGCCGCACTGCCGACACTGGCGGTGGCCACGGCGTGCAATGCGTCGCCGTCCACCAGGGAGATGACGGCGATGTGTGCGTCGAACCCGGTGAGTGCGGTGCCCGCGATGCGCTCGAGGAGGGCGGGCAGGTCGAAGCGAGTGACCAGCGTGGCGGTGATGTCGGCGAGGGCGAGCCGAGTGGGCGTCGTGTTCACCGGGGACCTCCGTTGTCTCGTTCGTCTCTCATGCTGATCCGACGGGCCACGACGTCGGCAGCGACCTCGGTGACGCTGCGCCCCCGTGCGAAGGCGTGCGCGCGCAGACGGTCCATCGCCACATCGGTGGTCACGGCCAGTTGCACCGCGATCATGCCCGCCGCCACGTAGACGTCGGCGCGGCTGTACGGGCCGGCGCCCTCGATGGCGGCGACGTCCTCCGATGCCAGCGCATCCTCCGGGGTGGCCGCCGCGTCGTCGGTGTCGTCCGGGTTCACGTAGTGCCCGAGCACCGTACGCGCGATCGCGACGGCGCACATCCGGGCCGCGTCGTGCTCGACGTCGGTCAGGTCAACAGGAGTCGAGCGGTAGAGCTCCAGGACGCCGAACGACGACGCGCCACCCAGCAGCGGGTAGGCGTACATCCCGCGAGCGCCCAGCGTGGCCGCGCCCTGTCCGAAGATGGGCCAGCGGGCCGCGGAATCGGGCGAGCGGATGTCGCCCACCCGCACAGGCTCTGCGGAGCGATGCGCGTCGATGCACGGGCCTTCGCCTACGGTGAACTGCAGTTCGTCGAGCTGCTGCGAGAGGGCGTCGGTGGCGAAGACGAGTTCGCGCACGTCGTGCGAGGTGCCGAGAAGCGCGACCGCGGCACCGTCGACACCCGTCAGACGCACCGACGTCTCGGTGACGTGGCGGATTCCGGTGAACGACGACGCGCTGTCACGCGAGGAACCACGACGATCGTCGTCGCGGTCGGGGTCGTCGGGCATGGAATCCACGAGCGAACCTCCTCCAGACGCCCGGTGCGCCTCGACGCCCAGTGTCCCACGCGAGGTGTCCCGGACGCGGAATGCGCCTCCTATTTTCCGATGCCGCTGCGCAGCAGCTTCCACGGGACCGCGGCGGACTCGAGCTGCACCGCGAGGCTCATCTTCGAGGTGCCGTCGACGCGCTCCTCGAAGCGGATGGGCACCTCGGCGATGCGGAGTCCGTGCTTGATGACGCGGTAGTTCATCTCCACTTGGAAGGCGTAGCCGTTACTTCCGACAGATGCGACGTCGATGGTGCGGAGCGTCGATGCGTGCCAGGCTTTGAAGCCGGCCGTCGCGTCCTTCACCTTCAGGCGCAGGATCGCGTTGACGTAGAGATTGGCCCACTTGGAGAGCGCCTTGCGGTGCCACGGCCAGTCCTCGGCGACGGCGCCGCCGGGGACGTAACGGGATCCGAGCACGACGGCCGCGTCCGTGGTGGTCAGCTTCTCGACCATGCGCGGGATGGCCTCACACGGGTGGGACAGATCGGCGTCCATCTGCACGACGATGTCCGCCCCCTCCTCCAGCGCGCGGAGGATGCCGGCGACGTAGGCGCGGCCCAGCCCGTCCTTGGTGGTGCGATGCAGAACACTCACCGGGATGGCGGCGGAGGTGGTGAGCCCGTCCGCGACGTCGCCCGTCCCGTCCGGCGATCCGTCGTCGACCACGAGGACGCCGAGGTTCTTCATCTGCAGGTCGGTGAGCATTCCGACCAGCTTGGGAAGGTTCTCGCGCTCGTTGTACGTGGGTACGACGACGGTGATGCGGGGGTCAGCGGAGGCTTCGGACACTGTGGAATGGTGATCGATCGGCCGGTAGATCGCAAGAACCGGACATCCGCGTCGTCACCATGTGGCGTCGACCGGGGAACCGAGGGACCTGTCCCCATACGTCCGACCCCGTCCGCCCTCCCGTTTCGCGCTGTAGAGAAGGTGGTCGGCGCGGTCGAGGCAGTCGCGGATGTCCTCGTCGACACCCAGCACTGCCCAACCGGCGGAGAACGTCTGCTCCGCCGGCATGACAGCGATCAGCCGGGTCAGAATTGCCGAGACAGTCTCCGGGCTGCCGCTGGGGATCGCCATCGCGAACTCCTCGCCGCCCCAGCGAGCCAGCACGACGTCGGGACCGAGCATGTGTGTCGCGGCATCGGCGAAACCGACGAGCAGGGCGTCCCCGGCCGCGTGACCGTGAGTGTCGTTGTACGACTTGAACAGATCGAAGTCGAGCATCGCGAGAACCAACGGTGCGTCGCCGGCCAACGACTGCACCCGCTCACGCCACCCTCTGCGGTTCAACAGGCCGGTGAGGCCGTCCGTCATCACAGCCTGCGCGAGACCGTCCTCCTTGGTGCGACGGTCGGTGACGTCGTGGATCACCGCCATCGTCCAGACGGTCCCGCGAGCGTTGACGATGCTGGTGGCCGAGACCCATCCCCACCGGATCTCTCCGTCGGGACGCACGTAGCGCTTCTCGACGCGGAGAACCTCGCCGCGCCGATCGGCATCGGCCGCGAGCTGTTCCATGTTGCGGTGCTGGGCGATGTCGTCGGGATGGGTGAATCCTCGTGACGACTGTCCGGCGATGTCGTCCCACGAGCGACCGACGAGACGGCAGTAGGCATCGTTGGCCAGCACGAGCAATCCGTGCTCGTCCGCCAGCGCCATGGGAACGGTGCTGGCGTCGAACATTGCCTGGTACGTGCCCTCGTCCACCTGGCGAGAACTCATCTCACGAGCGTACGCAGGTCACGGCCGTCGTCAGGTCCGCATCGCACGAGCGGCCGCCAGAGCGGTCGAGGCGACGAATCCCCAGATCGCGAGTGGTGGGCCACCGGCGAACATGAGTGTCAGCGTGGTGCAGAGAAGAAGGACGGACAGAGCCGCCCAGATGCGTGCGTCGACACGCGACGTCCTCACTTGCGGCCCTTGCCCTTGCCCTTGTGTCCGCGTGACACCTCGTCCGGATCCGCGACCGCGGTGCCTGAGATG
The DNA here is from genome assembly GCF_019836105.1 of Rhodococcus sp. BP-316. Taxonomy (NCBI): domain Bacteria; kingdom Bacillati; phylum Actinomycetota; class Actinomycetes; order Mycobacteriales; family Nocardiaceae; genus Rhodococcus; species Rhodococcus sp. BP-316. The sequence goes on from NZ_JABUEE010000010.1 coordinate 197,845, forward strand.
ACCCGGTCCTCGCATGACGTCTCCCCGCCGGCGATCTCACCGATCAGACCACCGATTCCGGCACCCACCGCCACTCCGATGGGGCCTCCCCCAGCACCCAGCATGCCGCCGACGCTGGCGCCGCTCAGAGCGGTCCCCACCATCGCGGACGAGCACTCGTCGACCGCGGTCTCGAACGATTCGACGAAGTCTTGAACCGGATCGCTCACCTCGGAAGCCGCAGCCGGCCCCGCGCCGGAGAGGGCGCACAGGCCGACCGCTGCGGTCATAACTACTGTCCGTGCAAGCTTCATCTGATCCCCCGATTCGTGGCGACGCCGTGCCGCCTCGCTATCGAGAGAAACAGCTCCGAAACTGGTAGTCCATGACGTCGGCGCACGAACACAGATCGGCTACATGGACGCATGGCTCGCTGTTCAGATCTGAACCAAGAGTTCATTAAGTGGCCGACGCGAGCGCGACCATCGATACCGCGACACCGTTAGTGCGCACAGCCCGAAGTATCACCTCAATCATTCAGGCAGACCACAAATCCTGCGCGGCACCGGTATTCACTGCGATATTCGACACATATCCTGACACTTTCCCCAGCAAGACGAGCCGTGAAGCCTGTTGTAGGCTCTGATTAATCGGGAGGCGCACACACTGCGCACACGCCGCTGACACTCGCTGCGTGCAAATACCGAACAAGTATTGTGGGGAATGCATGACCAATCCATCGGTGCATATCATCGGCACTCGTGGCTATCCGAGTTATTACGGGGGCTTCGAGACGTTGGTACGTCGCCTTGCCCCATACCTTGCGGATCAAGGCTGGGACGTTACCGTCTACGGCCGAGGCCGCACTGCCGACACTGGCAAGGCGGACGGCGACTCTCGCATCCGCTCCATCGACACGGTCGGCGTCGAGTCCAAATCCTTGAGCACTCTCTCCTACGGCCTGACGTCGACCGCGCACTGTGCCTTCGCCAAACCCGACGTGGCACTCGTTATGAACGTGGCCAACGGCTTCTGGCTCCCCCTGCTTCGCGCTCGCGGCATCCCCACACTGGTGAACGTGGACGGCATCGAGTGGGAGCGCGCCAAGTGGGGCAGCGCGGCCAAGAAGCTGTTCCGAGCAGGTGCGACCGCGACAGCACGGCACGCTGACAACCTCGTCTTCGACTCGAAGGCGCTCGGCACCAGGTGGACCGACGAGTTCAACCGCACCGGTGAGTTCATCCCGTACGGGGGTTCGTTCGGGAAGGACCGGCCCGTCGTCGACGGACTCGAGCGCAGAGGCTACATCCTGATGGTGGCACGCTTCGTGCCCGAGAACACCGTCGGAGAGTTCCTCGAAGCAGCAGAAAAGCTGAGCGAGCGCTGGGATGTCGTGGTTGTGGGCTCATCCGGGTACGGCGGCGAACTCGAAGACCGACTTACCGCACTCACGGAGCGCAACGCGCGGGTCAGGTGGTTCGGTCATGTCAGCGATGACGAGGTGCTCTTCTCACTGTGGGAGAACTGTGGCGTCTATTTCCACGGGCATAGCGTTGGGGGCACGAACCCGGCACTAGTCCAGGCCATGGCGTTAGGCGCACCAACGGTGGCCAGAGAGACGGTTTTTAACCGCGAAGTCTTGGAGCATTCCGGACTGTTCGTAGAACCCTCACCTCTCGAGATCATAGCGTCGCTCGACCGCTTGATGTCCGAACCCGATCTCGCCGCTCACCTGAGCACTGAAGCTATTGACCGCGCACGACGACACTACACTTGGAATTCTATTTGCGCTGAGTATAACCGGGCATTACGCGCATTATCTAAATAGCTTTCCCGATTCAATCACCGGTCACTCGCGCATTCCGTGCCATTAGAAAGATCCCGTATTGCGCGCGCGGGCACGCCACCGACCAAGGTGTTTGCACGAATCGACTGAGTTACTACCGAGCCGGCTGCCACGACGCATCCAGCTCCTATCACCACGCCAGGCAGAATTGTGACGCCGGCGCCGATCCACGTGCCGTCGCCAACAACAATTGGCATTCGAACGTGACCTGCAGCCCGATGGGAAGGAGGCCCCAACTCGTGGCTGCTAGTGATAAACAAGCACCGCATGCCAACATCCACAAAATTGCCGATGGATATCTGCTCAGAAGTATTGAACATCGTCCCGTAATTCACGAAAGAGTTGTCGCCAATCGAAAGCCGTGTGCTGCCGATCCAGACATGTGGCGCGACGCGTGAACGACCGACGCTGAGACCATACGCATTGAGAAACGCCCTTCTCAAACGCACAGGCACAAACGGGGATGCGATTATTTGGTTCAAAACAATGTCGCGATATAACCCAGGCCAAAGACGCGAAAACGTACGGATCATCGCTTAATTATCCTCACTGCCCTCATGACATCTTCTTTCCGCAAAAACAGATCCCTCATCCTGACCTTGGCAAGGTACAGGACGATCACTAGCAACACCAGATAGCCCGAGGACGACGCCAAGGACGCGCCCACCGCACCTTTCCACGGCGCGATAAGCAGCAATGCCGATGTGCTTGCGACTACCGCCGAGATCTGGGCCGCGGTCAACGCCCGCCCAGAGCCACGGGACACCAAGACCATCGAAACCACATACGAAGTGCACATCAGTACCGACCCCGCCTGGCTGATCCAGATGGACGGAAGCGCCGGAACAAAGTCCCGACCGAAAATAAAAGGAACCAGGACAATGCATAACAGGCTTAACAAGCCAGCGACGAAGAACGACAAGTATAAAATTACCCTTATTGACTCAGACACCAGAGAATCCTGATCATTTTCCTCCTCTGAGTAACGAGAGAAATAGTGCGCACCCACTGCATGAGCAAAGCTCATCGGGAGCGAGCTAAAGGTAACCGCTAAGGAGTAGAGACCTGCTTGATACAGTCCAAGCAGCGGTAGAACGAGAAGCTGGTCCAACCTATTGGAAGCAGCTTCAGCAACGGCACCTCCAACGAAAGAACCGCTACCACGTAAGAAATCGCGCCTGGATGATCTGTGGCCTCGTACAGAGACAGGTACGCACCAACTGGCGAAAGCAAACGTTGCGACGGACCCCGCAATGTAACAAACCAAGACAATACCAACATTAAGCCGGCCGAAAGACCAGAAAAAAATAATTGACACGACGTATATCAAAGGCTGCATCAGTTGAATTGCGGCTACACACCGGAACTTCCTGTGTGCGATTAACACGCTTTGATCATTCATCCAACTCACAGTTAGAGGTGAGCTCGCGATCCCTACGACTGCCACCGCTTGAACGAATACATCCAATGAATTGAATAGGGTCACACCCAAGGCGTAACCAATTCCGACCGCAGGAATAAACAGTGTTAACGTGATATCCCGGGCTGCCCGGACATATCCGTCGCTGGATTCGCGCAAAGATAAACGACGAAGATTCAAAGGCATTCCGAATGCCAGTACAATTGGAACCAGCGCAAAAGCCGCTAGCGCTGCAGAGACCGCACCGCGTCCCTCGGGCCCGACCGACCTCGCTACGATTGGCGCAGTCAACAACGTGAGGAACGTGGCAAGAAGACGACTGACCGCCAGCAACCCCGCTGAATTGGGTAACCTCACGATTCACGATCCGTCATGCACTCAGGCCAGATCTGATTCACCGGCGTCGCAGCGACCGTCTGGCGGTGCCGACGACTGCACGGAAAAGTTGATTCGTAGTTGCCGAAGTGCTGGCCTTCATCAACTCAAAACCCGTATACCTTGGAACCCGTTTCCCCGCCAAGACGCGGCCTAATAGACGCGCTGATAGTGTGACGCGCCGCTCCACCTGCAACGGTTGTATCTTGGCGACGTCATCTAAGTCGATAGCGCTTAATTCCAACACCCCACTCTCTTGAGCACGCTGCAGCAATTCCAAGCCGCGCGGCGTCCGAGCTAAAACGACGGAGTTGCCTTCCGCATCGTCAAACTTAGGAAATCCCTGATCGTCAGCCTCCCAGAAATCACCAACTGACACATCCGCGTGCGCACCAGTACCGTCAACGCAGATCTTGCAGCGCCATTGAATGTCTCGTCCGAGATGTACACCCCAGGAATCGTTATACGACATTCTCGACTCTGTTCCGTTAGCGCTAGTCATTTTGAAGTCGCCGGGCCACCCGTTACCCCTATAACGCACATCAACGACATCAGCACGTTCGAACCCAAGGTGCGCCACTAGCTTCTCGGTACCGATCTGGCTAGGAGTGCCAGCACAAAAGAAAGACAGGTAGACCGGACGATCAGCGTCCGCGCGTGAGGGTAGCTCGGCGTACTGATGTGCGGCGGCGATCTCGCACGGCTTTCCGACGATAACCGAGCTTGACGAAGTTGAAGCCAACTCGGCCGCCACAGCGACCGGGGCATAACGTGAACCGGATGTCTCGAGCACTTGACGCGGATCCGTCAGAAACAGGGCTTCGGTGGTTAGCGGATCTGCAACACGGCCTCTGGCAACGAGGGCGTCGCTGACTTCGGACGATTCCAGCAAGAAGGAGCTAAGAGCGGTGAGGACACCGCCGCTGGAACCGGCGTGACGCACAGTCCCATCTACCGCGTGGCCTTGGTAGGCCTGCACGTAGGGACCAAAGGTCGGATGAATCCTGCGGTTGTCCGCCGCGGGCATCCGCACGATGCGACCGGGGCACACAGACTTGAATTCTCGCGCTGCATACGCGTCGTCCACAGCGTGACGCTCGACCGTGTGCGTATCACCATCCACAACCGGTCGAAGAAAACCGTCGGCCGCGAGTCGCATAGAGATGCGCTTAGACAAGGCAGCGCAAGCACCGCATCCAGAACAATTACCTTCATCGACGACCCGGGAGACAACCCGTTCCAGTTTATCCATGACGCAAAGTCCGTCCGTTCAGTCGGCCAAATTCATTGAAAGGGAAGATGGTATCCGAGCGTGTAATTTATAGCGGGGTTGCGCTCGCCGATTTTGCGCGCAGGAACACCACCCACGATGGTGAAGGGCTCAACGTTTCGAGTGACCACAGCGCCAGCCGCTACCACCGCGCCTTCACCGATAGCCACACCCGGAAGGATGGTAGATCGGGATGCGATGTAGACCCTATCCCCAATTTCAACAGGTCCTCCGTCAACACCGAAGTCTTTCGCCTGGACGTCGTGTTCCAGGGTGAAGATTTGCACATGCCCGCCGATGTTGACGTTGTTCCCTATGATGAGGCCACTACGACCGTCGAGAAAACAGTCATTCCCAATTATTGAGTTTGACCCAATGGCCACGCCCTCGGGTGCGAAAAAGGCAGCACGCCAATGAAGCGAAGTGTTGCGTCCTATTGATATTCCGAAGACGTACCTGTACATCCAAATTCGAAAACGGTGCATTGGCGTTCGGCCAACTAAAAATAACACAAACAGCCGAAATCCATGCAAGGTATCTTTCAAAGATCTCAGAAGGGTCATGAAGCTAACCCGTTCAGTGACCGCGTCGCCGACAAAAGGGCGCTTCGAGCATTGGATGCTACCTCCACCGCCGGCGCCCCTTCTTGGCGCAATTGCAACACGCTCGCCAAAGTTTGTTCGACCAGGTCTGCACCCGGCGACCGCAGATCGAAGGTGTATGGCCAGTCAAGCGCGTCGAACAGAGGCTCGAATTTGCGCGAATAGGCCCAAGACACTGCTGGCACACCCTGTGAAATCGAGTTCAGCGAGGCGTGCATCCTAGACGCCAGAACCACACTCGCCCCCGCAATTAAGCTACGTGCATGTTCTAAGCTCTTTGGCGTTTCCACCGCGAGGTCAAGATTTGATAACTGCTCGCGGACATGTTGGGCGGCTGGCGCATCGTTGTCGCTATCAGGGGAGTCAAGGACGTGGTTCAGCAATGTAACGTCGACACCAGCAGAATTCGCTTCTTCAATGAATTCGAAAACGTATTGTCGATAGACCGAATACTCAATATGCTTATTTTCTTCCCATAAAAGACCAGACACGTTGAACAAGAGGTCGAAACGCTTCGCTGCGGGCTGCTTCGGCAGCAGGAATGCAACATCTGACGCAAGTACTGCGGTGCCGTCGTAGATTCTACTCGACGCACCCATACTTATTGGGTCACGGGCGATCAGAACCGAACAACCCTTGAGGGATTGTCGCGCAAGAGCACGGCCGATCCGTGTTTCGAAGGGGCCAACCGTCTGCGGTCCCATGACGAACGGAAGGCCAGCACGCCGAATCACTATCCGCAGCGCCGACATCTCAAGAAGTCTGCGGAAACCATAAATGTCCGAGAAGCTATCGCCTGCGCCCGTGTCGATTACAAAATCAAAGGTTTTAAGCCATTGAGTGATACTGCTTTTGCTCGTACGTAACGCCAACAGAATTGATCGCAGACCCAGCGATTCCTCTATTCCTTGAATCATTCCGTAGCTCTGGAACTCAACTTCACAGTCAGGGAACGCTGATTTCGCGAGGCATGCGCTCCCCTCCGCTAGAGCCTGCACGCCCAGATTGGTACTAACTCGATCGGACCACAAAACTAAAACCCGAATCATCGTGCACTCCTAGTTCTTGGAGTAGGGGCTTGGGTAAGCATTGCGACGCACTGGTTTGTTTTTTGCGACAGGCACCTCACTTGCGGACACCTTCACTATCTCGCCTGACCCGCTGGCATGGAGGCTCGAAACACCCATACCCAAGAATAGCCAGTAGTAATTCTGATATTGGGTAATGGGCGCAACTGTTACCAAAAAGGGAATTTGCGCAATTATGAATGTTGAGAATGAATCCCAGTTTTTTAGCTTTTTGCTGAGCACGACCGAAAGAGGAATCGCTGCATACAACGCCATCGCGATGGCGCCACTGTAAAGTCCCACGAACAAAAAACCGTTGTCGATGGAGTAAAAGTTGTCCCAGGTGTAAGTGACTCCCAGACTCGAAGGTAGCCCTCCTGGGGCTAGACCCACTAGATCCACGATTGAAAAGAGCGATAGAAGCCCCTCTCTATAGTCGGTGCTGTCTGTGAGTTCGACTGAGTTCTCAGCGCCGTTGACCACCGCAACGAATCTACTAGCAACAACGTATGCAATAAAGCCGCACAGAACAATCGCGATGGACTTTCCGGTGCTGGCTGCCTTACTACGAAGGATTGTGAGGATGACTGTAATTACGGTAGCGGCAATTGCACTTCGGCTAAAGGTGGTCAGCACGCCCAAAATAGTGAGTGCTGACAGCATATAGGAGTACCGTGCTCGATTTTTCAGACCGAAAGCCAACAAGATTACAAGCACTGCGCCTAGCGAAATACTGTGACCAAATGCTAATTCTGATCGAATTGAACCACCTCGTTCTTGCAAGACTGACCATTGGCTTCCTGAGGCGTTGACTGAGAAGGGGAAGAAAGAGGCCACGTTAAATTGCAGTAGAAATTGCAGGCAGGCGAGCAGTCCCAAGACGCCGCCGACTCGGTTGCAGATCGCCGGCAGATCTGATTTACAGAACAGAATACGGCCGGCCGCGTAGCAAAGTCCCCACTCAAGGAGCGCTTGCGTGGCAATGTGAAGTGGCGTTTGAAAGAACATTGTGCCGACTGCTGTGCTGAGCACCAGCGCAATTACGGCTCCGTCAACCCATACGAACTTAGTCTTATTCCGGCCCGCCGCAGCTATGCATGCGACGGAGATTAGTGCCGCTGCCGGCAGCCGGTAGCCAACGGCGTAGAATGGGATCCACGGTGGGAAGGCTGCCACCCCGACGAGCCAAAAGACTAAGAGCCCGTTTGGCGATTTTCGTAGGGACTGCATTAATAGATACAACAAAGCCGAGCCAATTACCACTATGTTGATGTCGGTACCTACGAACGCCAGACCTACAACGAAAGCAAAAAAGGCAGTGTATCCGAGGAACCGGTAGCCGCGTTCAGCCATCATCACCCCTCCAATCTGAGACAAGCAGCTCAGCTAGGTTCCCCCAATCAACGCATGCCTCAGCGCGATATTTAGCCGCACGCCCCGGCAGCGTATCGTTTTCGTGCTCCACGACGGCACGCATGGCCATCGACCAGGTGTTGTTGTCATCTACGAGGCCGGGCCAGTCACGACCGTACAGCGTCTCTAGATGTTCGTGCCGCGGACCAACAACTGGTACGGAGTTCTCAAGTGCTCGCACCGCGATCCCACTCTGGTAGAAGTGCGCATATGGAATGACTATGCAGCTTGAGCTCGTGATGAGACGCGTAAAGTCCTCCTCTGGGACAAACTCGTCTCGAACCGTCCAACCCCTAACTATTGGCCAACCCCGGCCGTGAATTTCGAGAACCTCATTGTTGCAGGTGCCGTCCTGGGCCAGGGCTTCAAGTACGCTCAAGTCCCGCGCAGTTTTGTACTGACCTAGCACTCGCACGGGTTGTCGATCGGTGCCACTCCTCAGAGCGACAACGGGGACGGCAATTGGGTGCCGCGCAATTATGCTCTTCATCCCCGTCGCGCGCTCCAAGGCATTCGCCGCCAGCTCTGTATGGCTTACAAAACGTACATTCAAGAATTTACTCGCGAGGCGTAATGCCGCAATACCCGGTCGGCCCATCCCGATTTGTGGTCTCAGGGGCGTCGGATCGTGCACAATTATTGCTACCGGCCTGCGCGCGGACAGTCGAACCCAGGTAAGGATGTCGAAATAGCCAAAAAGTGGCCACAAAACGATAGTCGCCGAAACCTGCTCGTTGGGCTGAGCTGACCAGCGGCCAATGATGATCCGCATCGCGCGTCGCGCCTTGTCAAATTTGCTTGTTCGCTGGTCGGCTTCCTCGTGTACCACCTCGTGACAAATGCCCGCCTGCTCCAATACTGACCGAAACTCGTCTTCATAGTGACGCAGCGTGACCGGCAAGGGATTGTATAAGCGGATCACGACAACTCCCGCAGCATTGACTGACCGCCGCCGGTCGAGCGCTTGAGTCCGTCGGCGATTCCATCAAATCTGTTTCTGGCGCGCGCGCTATCACGCCTCGGTAGATCCCTCGCGGCAATCAACGCGATCGACTTTAGAACCGTTAGAAGAACTAAGACGGGTCGTTTGCGATCCAGCCAAAACCTAATTTGTCCACGCACTTTATAATATATTGGCGCAGTGCCGGTCTCTTGCGCGGCATGTGCTGACTGTACACAGCGAATTCCGGCGTGCTTTCGCATGCGGTCGGCAAAATCGACGTCTTCCCAGTACAAGAAGTACGCATCGTCAAAACCACCTATTGCTGCCATTGAATTATTATCGGCCAAGATGCACGCACCGTCCAACCAAAGAAGTTCTCCGTCTGACGCGTTGGTACGATGGCGCACGTTGCCGCGTCCGTCAATGGTGCCGCCAGCAGACCAAACACTCCCATCATTTAATCGAGTGAGCACTGGGCCAACTGCTCCCACTTGCTCCGAGGTGATGCACGTTAGTAACTGCCGCAAGCAGTCCGTTTCAAGAACGACTTCGTGGGTTATGAATAGAGTGAAAAGAAGATCCGGATGCCATTTGCGCAATGCCGCGAATCCTGCGTTCATTCCGCTTGAGTAGCCAAGATTGTTCTCCATCGTCAACAACTTTATGTCAACGTCAACACTGGGATCGTCACTTAAGTCTTGGGAGACGGTCGATAGAACGCCATCGTTCGAGCAATTGTCTACTAGGACGAGGCACGTGATCGACTGCTCTTGAGCAAGTAGGTGCCGGATTGTCTCTCTCACTTGTGCACCGAGCTTGTAGTAGAGCAGAACCGCTCCTGTACCTGTTCCGCGCACGTGTGTCGTCACCGACTGCCCTTACCGTTCGACTGTTCCGAGATAGCGTGCCCCGCCCGCGGCAGCATCCGGCGCGGAGCACGTATGGGTTGTTCTGACCAAGGTTCTTGCTGGTTACGAAAGCCGAACGCAGATCCTCGCGCTGCGACCGCACCTGACGCTAGCTTCCAGCCGCATTCATAAGTGCACGGTACAAGGTGTTGTTAGCTTATGCGACTTGGCAATCAACGAGCGGCGTCGATTTGCGGTCCGCATCAGCTGGATGCCCAATCCTTGAAGGCGGGTGCCGCGGCGTCCTTGTCGGAGAGTTGGTAGGTCAGGGGTGTGCCGTCGCGGCCGTGGGTGGGCCAGTCGATGGCGAGGTCGGGGTCGAGCGGGTGGATGTCGCGGTCCGCTCCGGGGGTGTACTCGAGGCTGCACAGGTACATCACCGTGGAGTGGTCCTCGAGGGAGAGGATCGCGTGCCCGAGCCCGACGGGCAGGTACACCGCGCGGCGGTCGACGTCGTCGATGAGCACCGAGTCCCAGGTGCCGTACGTCGGGGAGTCCTTGCGGAGGTCGACCACGACGTCGAGGAACGCGCCGCGGGTGCAGGTGACGTACTTGGCCTGCCCGGGTGGGTCGACGGTGACGTGGATCCCGCGAAGCACGCCTGCGGCGGAGACGGAGCAGTTGGCCTGCAGCAGTTCCAGGGGGTGGCCGACGGCGGCGGTGAAGGCGGAGTCCTTGTGCCATTCGAAGAACACCCCGCGGTCGTCGCCGAACTGGCGGGGAGTGAATTCGAACGCCCCGGGAATCGACAGCTCACGAAAACTCATACAACCCCACCTTCTTGTCGATGAGTTCGAGGAGGTACGTGCCGTACCCCGACTTGACCAGCGGAGTCGCGCGCTGGGTCAGTTCGTCGTCAGTGATCCATCCTCGACGCCACGCAACCTCCTCGGGTGCCCCTACCTTGAGTCCCTGGCGCTGCTCGATCGTGCGTACGAAGTTCGACGCGTCCAACAAGGAGTCGAAGGTACCCGTGTCCAACCACGCGGTTCCACGCGGCAGCACCTCGACTTGAAGGGTGCCGGCTTCCAAGTAGTGCCGATTGACGTCCGTGATCTCGTACTCGCCCCGCGCCGAAGGCTTCAGATCGCGGGCGATGGCGACGACGTCGTTGTCGTAGAAGTAAAGCCCCGGCACCGCGTAGTTCGACCGCGGCTTGGTGGGCTTCTCCTCCAGCGAGATCGCTCGCCCTGACCTGTCGAACTCAATGACGCCGTAGGCCGACGGGTCGGACACTTCATACGCAAAGACTGCACCGCCACCGAGGTTCTCGAATCTCGCCAATTGCGAACCCAAGCCGGGACCATAGAAGATGTTGTCGCCCAGTACGAGCGCGACTTGTTCCGAACCGACATGCTCCGCGCCTAGTACGAACGCCTGAGCCAAGCCGTTGGGTTGGTGTTGAACCGTATAAGTGATGGAAACACCGAATTGGGAGCCGTCACCAAGCAAACGGTGGAACTGATCTGCATCGTGCGACGTCGTGATGATGAGGATGTCTCGGATGCCCGCCAGCATCAATGTGGTCAGGGGGTAATAGATCATGGGCTTGTCGTAGACAGGCACCAGCTGCTTGCTCACCCCGACGGTGATCGGATGTAACCGCGAGCCGGTTCCACCGGCCAGAATGATTCCCCGCATGAGAACGAAGTGTCTCAGAAGCCAGCAAATCGCGCGTCTTGAGCGATGCCGGTCACACATCCCACTCAGGTCGAAACTCGAAAGCGAGGAACGTAGTCTCGCCGCATGAGAATGCTCGTGACCGGCGGCGCCGGGTTCATCGGCGCGAACTTCGTGCACCTGACCGCCCGCACCCGCCCCGACATCGAGATCACCGTCCTCGACGCCCTCACCTACGCCGGCAACAAAGCC
>NZ_JABUEE010000011.1:0-112818 GCF_019836105.1 Rhodococcus sp. BP-316
GGTCCGGGGTTCGGGGTGTGCGCCCGAATGGGGTTGTGCGGTGGTCACGGGTGCTCCTACGTGTCGGGAGATACTCGGATGACGGTAGTGAGACCACCATCACACCGATACGGCGTGGCGCCGATCACACGCCGAGCAGCGCGCCGGTGCGCCGAACGGTCTGCCGGGCGGGACGAACGGTCGTGCCGCTCACTGCTTGCGCAGTCGCTCCACGCCCAGACCGAGGCGTTCGGGTGCGTGCATGGCCGACATGATGCGGCCGATGTCCAGCGGTATCGAGGACCGAGTCGCCAGCGACACTGTCACCATGACGGCGAAGGCGAGGGGCACGCTGACCGCCGCCGGGTAGCCGACGATCGCCGCGGCCCACCCACCCAGGAGCTGATCGGACACCCCGCCGAGCACGGCGAGGGATGCGGCGGCCGTGGAGACCCCGCCGCCGACGATCAGCCCCGCGGCGGCCCCGGCGGCGGTGAGACCGCGCCACCAGATGCCGAGCACCAGCAGCGGACAGAGCGTCGACGCCGCGACGGCGAACACGAGCCCGACGGTGCGGGAGAGGTCGAGCGTCACCAACCCGACCGACAGCAGCAGCGGACCGGTGCCGGCCACGATCGCGGCGATCCGGAAGTCGCGCACCCGGCCGCGCAGGACGTCGGTGCTGAGCACTCCGGCGATGGTCACCAGCAGTCCCGACGACGTGGACAGGAACGCCGCCATCGCGCCCGCGGCGACGAGTGCGGCGAGCAGCAGCCCCGGCACCCCGTCGATGGCCGCCGACGGCAGCAGGAGCACGGCCGCGTCGGATGCTCCGGTGATCAGCAACTGGGGAACGTACAGGCGTGCGAACACACCCAGCACCGTCGGGAACAGGTAGAACACCGACAGCAGACCCACCACGGTCAGCGCCGTCCAGCGGGCCGCCGGCCCGTCCGGGTTGGTGTAGAAGCGCACGAGGACGTGGGGCAGCCCCATCGTGCCGAGGAACGTGGCGAGGATCAGCGAGTACACCTGGTACAGCGGGAAGGGACCACCGAAACCGTTGCCGGGCGAGAGCCAGTCGGAGCCCTCGACCGGTGCGCCCGCCACCACGGGGACCGGCGATCCTGCCTCGAGTTCGAGCACCGTGCCCGACTGCAGCGTGTGGTCGCCCGCGTCGAGTGTCGTCGGTCCGTCCACCGCGGCGCCGTCGACGGTGCCGCGGACCACGACGTCGAGGTTCTCCTGCACCTGCACGACGACGTCGGTACTGATGTCGACCGTCGTGGCGGTGTCCACGGACGGCGGTGCGGGGGTGCCCATCTCGCGCGGATCGGCCGCGAAATGCACCGCGAGCACCAGCGCCGGTACCGCGACGGCCGTCAGCTTGAGCCAGTACTGGAACGCCTGGACGAACGTGATGGAGCGCATGCCGCCGCCGACCACGTTGAGGATCACGATCACTCCGATGACAGCCGCGCCGACCCAACTGGGAACGCCGAGAAGGATGTTGAGGGTGAGCCCGGCGCCCTGCAGCTGCGGGACGAGGTACAGCGCGCACACCCCGGCGACCACCAGCATGGCCAACGTGCGGAGCCGCGCCGAACCGAGGCGGAACTCGGCGAAGTCCGGCACCGTGTACGCACCGGACCGTCGCAGCGGCGCCGAGACGAACAGCAACAGCCCGAGATACCCGGCCGTGAAGCCCACCGGGTACCACAGTGCGTCGGCACCGTACTTGGCGATCAGGCCCGCGACCCCGAGAAACGATGCGGCCGAGAGGTACTCACCGGACACGGCCGCGGCGTTCCACCGCGGACCCACGCTACGGGAGGCGACGAGGAAGTCGGAGGTGGTGCGCGCCAACCGGACTCCGTAAGCGCCCACCGCGACCGTGGCCACCGCCGAGAAGATGACGGCGAGCACCGTGGGGACGGACACCATCAGCGCGTGCCGGACGTGAGAGCGCCGGCCATCAGTCCTCCACCAGTTCGGTGAACTCCTGCTCGTTGCGCTCGGCCGAACGGACGAAGAGGTACCCGGCGACCAGCAGGACCGGGTACGCGGCGACGGCGAGTGCCCACCACGGAACCCCGATGCCGGCGATGCGTGCGGTACCCGCGGCCGGCGCGAACACCCACACCAGCGGGACGATGCCGAGGATCAGGACCACGACGGCCGCGGTGCGCAACGCGAGCGCCAACTGTGCGCGGACCAGGCCGTTGATCATGGCCTCGCCCACCTCGGTCTGCTCCTGGACCTCCACCCGGGTGCGCACGATGCGTGCGCCGCGGCGCTGGGCCAACACCACCTTCTCTCGCTGCGCCGCCATCTCAGGAACGGTGCTGTCCGGCGAGTGCCGCTCGTGGGCCGCGGACGAGCCGATCGCGGAGTTCGCGGGTGTGGCGACGGCTCACCGGGAGCTCGACGGGTGGGCAGGCACCCGTGCCGCGCAGGCAGACCACCAGTCCGGACCCGACGGTGCGGGTCCCCCCGACCTGGCCGACGGACACGAGGTACGACCGATGGACGCGCAGGAATCCGTGGTCGGCCCAGCGGGACTCCAGCGTCGAGAGGGCGATCCGCACCAGGTGGGTGCCGGTCGTCGTGTGCAGCCGGGCGTAGTCGCCCTCGGCCTCCACCCAGACGACGGTGGACCGCGGCACCATCGTCGTCACACCGCCGAGCTCCACCGGGATCACGTCGTCCTGGTCGCTGCGCCCCGCGGGACCCGGTACCGCGCCGGACCTCTTGTCGACGACGCGGCGGACAGCGTCGGACAGGCGCTGGTCGCGGATCGGCTTGAGGAGGTAGTCGACGGCCCCGATCTCGAAGGCGGCGACGGCGCGATCGTCGTGGGCGGTCACGAAGACGACCGCCGGCGGTGAGGCGAAGTTGCTCAGCACTCCGGCCAGTTCCATGCCGTCGAGTCCGGGCATGTCGATGTCGAGAAAGACACCGTCGACCGGCGCGTCGCGCAGGATGCGCAGCGCCGTGGTGGCGTCGCTCGCTCCCTCGACCGATCCGACCGCCGGGTGGCGGCGCAGCAGGTAGACGAGTTCGTCCAGGGCCGGCCGCTCGTCGTCCACGGCGAGCAGCCGCAGGGGCCGGTCGGCAGCGGCGGGCGTGGTCGCCTCGGTGGCATGGGTGGGGCTCATGGCGTCTTCATCGTGCCATGTCGCGCGCGCACGTCAGGGCCGGATGCCTGCCCGAAATTTCGGGATCCGCATACTCACCTTGGTGCCGGCGTCCGGCGCGGTCTCCACCACCAGGCCGTAGTCGTTGCCGAAGGCGGCGCGCAACCGGTCGTCGACGTTGGCGAGTCCGACGTGCACCCCCTCCTCCGATCCCAGGTCGCCGGAGCGCAGCAGTTCCGGATCCATGCCGACACCGTCGTCCTCGATGCTGATGGCCGCGTCCGTACCCGCGTCCGCCGCGATCACGGTGATACGGCCGCGGCCCCGGCCTGCGACGCCGTGGCGCACCGCGTTCTCGACGAGGGGCTGCAGCGCCAGGAACGGCAACACCACTCCGAGTACCTCGGGAGCGATCTGCACCGTCACGTCGAGGGAGTCACCGAAACGCGCGCGCTCGAGCGTGAGGTACCGGTCGATGTTGCGGAGCTCGTCGGAGAGCACCGTGAACTCCCCCGCCGTGCGGAACGAGTAGCGCGTGAAGTCGGCGAACTCGAGGACCAACTCGCGCGCACGATCGGGATCGGTCCGCACGAACGACGCGATGGTCGTCAGGGCGTTGTAGATGAAGTGCGGGCTGATCTGGGCGCGCAGCGCCCGGACCTCGGCCCGGTCGAGGCGTGCTCTGCTCGCGTCGAGTTCGGCCAGCTCGACCTGCTCGCCGACGTACCGCGCGACCTCGGTGCAGGCCCCGAGAAGACCGGGACCGGGTTCCTCCAGCGTGACCACGCCCAGCACGCAGACCACGCCGGCGCCCTCGGTGAGGACCGGCTGCACCACCACCGAACGTGCCGGGGCGTCTGCGGTCGCGGCGGTGCGCAGCAGCACCCGACGCTCGGTGTCGACGGCGCGGCGGGCGACCACGGGGAACTCGTCCAGGGTCCCGTCGACGGGACCGTCGTGGCCCAACACCGTCCCGTCCGGTCCCGCCAGGACGACGGCGGCGGCACCGGTCAGCGTGCGAAGGTGCGGCGCCGCCTCCGACGCGGACGCGGCGTCGAGGCCCCGCCGCAACGGGCGTGCCGCGAGCGACGCGGTGTGCAGCGCGGCGTGCACCGCGCGTTCGGTGGGCGTGGTCAGCGGGCGCGTCCCCCGGCGCGTGATGACGACGACCGCACCGGCGACGACCGCGGCCATCACCAACAGGACGACCGCCGTGGTGGCTGTCACGGCACCTGATCACACGTGTTCGTCGGTTGTCCGGTTCCCGCGAACCGCTGGGTGATCCAGTCGATGCCCTCGATGTTGGCGGCCGAGTCGGCGTGGCCCTGGTCCGCCCGGACCCGGTAGTCGATGACGTCGCCCTGCGCGCACGCTCGGCGGGACGCGTCCTCGGTCCACTGCGGCAGGATGAGATCGTCTCGCGAGCCGACCAGCACCATCATCGGCGCCGCGGCCCGTCCCTGCGGTAAGGCGTTGTCCGACAACCACTCTCGAATGGCGGCGTACGCCTCCGGCGAGCTGGGGCGCACGTCGTCCGGTCCGATGGATCCCGCGGCCGTCAACTTCCCGGCGGCCAGGGGTCCCGTGCAGGCCAACAGGACGTCCTTGTTCTCCAGCAGTCCGCCGCTGAGGAAGTCCGCGTCGGTGTACTCCGGATGGTCCACGAGGAAGCCCTCGACGACGAACGGCATGATCGCCTTCTGCGGCAACGTGAGCTGCCCCAGTCCGGACTCCGGGGCGATCGGGCTGATGTCCGCGGCCGGGGACAGGTTGGCCGATCCCAGGAACTCGAGCCCGTCGCCGTACTCCGCGGCCATCTCGGCGGCGGCCCAGGTGGCCTGCCCACCCTGCGACACGCCCAGCGCCGCCCAGCGAGTCCCGCTGCCGGGCGCCACGTTCCGCGCTGCGCGGACAGCGTCGATGATGTCGTGGCCGGCCGACGGGGCGTTCAGGTACGGATGCGGATCGTCGGTTCCCAGGCCCTCGTAGTCCGTCACCGCGACGACGGCGCCGCGTTCGAGCATCGGCGTGACCAGGCCGATGGAGCCGAGCAGATTGGGATAGAGGGACGGTGCGCACTCGTCGGTCACACCCGTCGTGCCGTGCCCGACGGACACGACCGGCCATCCCCCCCCGGGCGGTGCGCCGGCCGGGACGAACACCGTGCCCGTGACGTCGACACCGCCGCCGTCCACCCCGGACGTCGAGCGGTACGTGATGCGGTGCGCCGTGGCGCCGAGATTGGTGACCGCCTGGTCGACCTGACCGAGGAGCACGTCGGCGACCAGCGAGCCGCGCTCGTCGCCCGTGGGGGCAGGAGAGCGGGGTGCCGCGTCGGTGGTCGCGTCGTTCCCCGGGGTGGGCGCGGGATCCGAGGACGCACATCCCGACAGCATCAGCATCGACGCCGCCAGTGCCGATCCCAGCAGGACCGGGACCCTGCCGCGCAGTCCTGGTCTCGAACCGATCCTGCACACGTTCACTCTCGACCTCTTTCCGCCATGAATCGCTGCAACCGTGTCTCGGTGGCGGCCTGCTCGATGTCGAGCCCGTCCAGAACCGCAGCGAGAACCTCGTCGTCGAGGTCCCCCGCGTCGCGTGCGGCGAGCAACGCCTCGCGCTGTCGCCGCAGTGCGGTGCGCCGCCATCGATCGAACACCGCGCCGGAGGACCGCGCCCGCGCGGCCCTCTCCTGATCGTCCTCGTCCTGCTCCGTCCGGAGTCGGCCCAGCATCACGCGGCGCACCCGATCGACGACCTCGGCGGCCTCGGTTCCCTCGACCTTCGTCATCGCCTCGTCGAGCGACTCCTCGACCGCACGGCGGGCGATCTGCCGAGCGAGTGCGCGCTGCTCGTCGAGATGCCGGGCCTCGTCCGGGTCGGAGATGTCCAGCCGTCGGATCACCAGCGGCAATGTCACCCCCTGGATCAGCAGGGTTCCGACGGCCACGGTGAAGGCGATGGCCTGGATGACTCCGCGCCCCGGGAAGTCGTCCCCCGCGAGAGTGGTGAAGGGGACACCGGCGGCCGCCGCGAGGGTCACCACTCCGCGCATCCCGGCCCAGGACAGGACGACGTTCTGGCGCCAGGTCAGTTCCGCGTCCTCGGTCGATCGAGCCCGGTGGTAGACGCGTCGCAGCGCCGAGCCGGCGAACAGCATCACCGGACGCACTGCCATGACGAGCGCGAGGACCAGCAGTCCGTACAGGAAGATGTGGTGGACGGGCAGCCCCTCGCGGCTGATGTCGTCGATGACGAACTCGAGCTGCAAGCCCATGTAGGCGAAGACGAAGGTCTCGAGGAGCAGATCGAGCGTCGGCCAGACGTGCCGCTCCTGGATGCGCGTCGGGATCGCGTCGCCGCTGCGCGCCGAACCGAGCACGAATCCGGCGGTGACGACGGCGAGCACACCCGAGGCGTGGATCTGCTCCGCGGCGAGGTAGGCGGTGAAGGGAACGAGGATGCCCAGCACGGTCTCCAGCGCGCTGTCCGCCATGCGGCTGCGGACGAAGCGCACGAGTCGGCTGAGCGCGTATCCCACAGCGACGCCGCCCACGACCTCGTAGACGAAGAACAGGAGCGGCGAGTCGATGCCGACCCGGCTCCCCGTCACGGAGGCGACCGTGATGGTGAACAGGGTCAGCGCCGCCGCGTCGTTGACGAGTGATTCGCCGGTGAGGATCGCCATCATGCGCGCGGGCAGCCCCAGCTTGCGCCCCACGGCCACCGCCGCGACGGCGTCCGGCGGCGCGACCACGGCGCCGAGGACCAGGGCGGCGCCCAGTGTCAGCTCCGGGACGAGCCAGTACGAGAAGTACCCCACCGAGACGGTCGTGATGACGACGAGACCGACGCCGAGCCGGACGATGGAGCGGAAGTTGTGCGCGAAGGAGCGGAACGAGAAGTTCAACGCTGTCGAGTACAGCAGGGGCGGAAGGATCACGCCCAGAAGGAGTTCGGGTTCGAGAGCGGGACGCGGCAGCCCGGGGACGAACGAGGCGACCGACCCGACGGCGACGAGAACGAGGGGCACCTGCAGATCGAGGCGCTTGGCGAAGCCGGCGATGACGACGGCCCCGACGATCACCAGAAGCAGGAGCCACCCGTCCATCGACTCGACTACCGCGCGGGTCTGCTACTTCTCGGGGATCGCCTTCTTGGCGGCGTCCTGGACCTTGTCGATCTTGTCGGCGTACTTGCCCTGCGTCTTCTTGTCGGCGAAGTCCGCTGCCTTGTCCACGGCCTTCTCGATCTTGTCACTGTTCTGAGCGGCGGCCTTCTTGCCCTGGCCGATCAGCTTCTTGAGGTTGTCCACGAGTGCCATGGTCGTCACGATACCGCGCCGGACCACCAACGCCGGTGCGGGAGAGGACGCGCGAGATCGACTCGCTGGCCCGGCATCGGCACCACCACCGAGATCCGCTCCGCCTCGGCGGCCGTCAGCAGCCGCTCCACGGGTTCGGACCACGGGTGGAACGCGAGGTTGAAGGTCGCCCAGTGGACGGGCACGACGATGCCGGAGGACGGGGTGCCCTGCTGCAGGTCACCGTGCGACCGCGCCGCCTCCTCGGGGTTCATGTGGATGTCCGGCCACCGGTCGTCGTAGGCGCCGACGGGAAGCAGGGTCACGTCGAACGGACCGAGCCGCGCGCCGATGTCCGCGAACGCCTCGGTGTAGCCGGTGTCGCCGCCGAAGAAGGCCCGGTGCTCCGGACCCACCACCGACCACGACGCCCACTGCGTGGTGTCGCGCACCAGGGACCGGCCCGAGAAGTGTCGCGCCTCCAGGCACGTGACGGTGAGCGATCCGATGCGGACGTCGTCGTTCCAGTCGAGCTCGACGATCCGGTCCTCGGGAACCTTCCAGCGGCGCAGATGGGCGCCCACCCCCAGCGGCACCAGGAACGGTGCCGACTGCGACGTGAGCAGCGTGGCCACCGTGTCACGGTCGAGGTGGTCGTAGTGATCGTGCGAGATGACGATGGCGTCGACCTGCGGAAGCGCCTCGGCCGCAACGGGTACCGGGTGCAATCTGGCCGGTCCGAGAACCCGCGACGGTGAGACCCGCCGGCTCCAGACCGGATCGGTGAGCACGCGGTGACCGTCGATCTCGACGACCACCGAGGAGTGCCCGAACCAGGTGACGGCCAGGTCCCCGGCCTCCGCCGGCGCGAGCGGGGTGGCCAACGGCACGGCGCGCTCGGGTCGTCCCGAGCGGCCGCGCGTGAGCATCGCGGCTCCGATGCTCGCCTGCTCCCCCGCCGCGACCGGCGAGCTGCTGCGAGTGTTGTGGAACTTGCGGTCCCGGTAGTGCGAGGACGCGGCGGCGTACGGACGGATGGCACCGCGTCCGGCGCCGACGGCGGACGGCACACCCCACGCCGCGCGCGCGAGCCAGGACAACCCTGCGGCGGCGAGCCCGATGGACACTGCTGCGGTGGCTGGTTTCACGCCTCCGACACTAGTCCACGGTTGATGTGTACCGACTTCACAAGTATCGGCTCACGTCTGTTCCGGCAGGATGTGCTCCCCCGTCTTGTCGGTGCTCAGCGACAGCGACGAGATGTAGAGCGTCTCCCCGTTCGGCCCCTTCTTGGCCGACGCGATCATGTCCGGCCGCTCGAACTCCATTCCCGACACCGAGCACAGCAGCGTCGCGTCGGACGGGTTGCCGTACTCGTCGAACATCGGCAGGTCGATGCCGTCGTCGGTGCGCCGCAGGTAGTACTTGCCCTTGGTCGCGATCGCCAGCACGGGCGGCAGCACGATCGCCAGTACCAGCGCCACGATGGGCGAGTACGGCTTGATCGCCGGCCCGAACGCCCCGAAGAACACGAGGATGGACAGGATCGCGGACACCGCCATGGAACCGAAACCGACGGGGTTCACCGCGTAGAGCATCCCCCTGCGGAACTCCGGCACCTTCGGGGACAGCTTCAGCAGGTACTTGTTGAACACGATGTCGGAGGCGACCACCGCGATCCAGGCGATACCGCAGTTCGCGTAGAACCCGAGGATGTTGTTGAGGAAGTCGAACATGTTGGCTTCCATCAGGATCAACGCGATCGCGAGGTTGAACAGCACGAAGACCAGTCGTCCGGGGTAGGACTTGGTGACGCGGGTGTACGAGTTGGTCCACGCCAGGGAGCCCGAGTATGCGTTGGTCACGTTGATCTTGATCTGCGAGATGACCACGAGCACCACGGCGAGGGTCATGGCGAGCCAGCCCGGCATGAAGTTCTCGTAGATCTCGAGGAACTGGTGCACCGGCTCGTTGGCGATCGACGATCCGTCGACCACGTTCGCGATGAGGTACACGGCGAGGAAGAGTCCGACGATCTGCTTGAGCGCACCGAAGATGACCCAGCCCGGCCCCGCGAGCAGGACGGCCGTCCACCAGCGACGCGAGTTCTCCGGCGTCTTGGGCGGCATGAAGCGCAGGTAGTCGATCTGCTCCGCGATCTGAGCGATCAACGAGAGGCAGACACCCGCGGCCAGCATGACGGATCCGAGGTTCACACCGGTGCCGGCGGCACCGTCGGCACCCCCGTAGGCCATGAACTGACCGATGGAGTCGGGGTTGCTCACCACGAGATAGACGAACGGCAGCACCATGAGGATCAGCCACAGCGGGGTCGTCCACACCTGCAGTGTGGCGAGCGCCTTCATGCCGTAGATGACCAACGGGATGACCATCAGGGTGGACACCGCGTACCCGATGGGCAGCGGGATGTTCAGCCCCAGTTCGAGGCCCTGGGCCATGATCGACCCTTCGAGCGCGAAGAAGATGAACGTGAACGTCGCGAAGATGACGTTGGTGACCACCGACCCGTAGTAGCCGAATCCGCTTCCGCGCGTGATCAGATCGAGGTCGATGTTGTAGCGCGCCGCGTAGTAGGCGAGCGGCAGACCCGTCAGGAAGATGACGACGGCGAACACCAGGATTCCCCACAGCGCGTTGCCGGTGCCGTAGGAGATGCCGATGTTGGCGCCGATCGCGAAGTCCGCGAGATAGGCGATTCCGCCGAGAGCCGACGTCGCCACGACGCCGGTCCCCCACTTGCGGTAGCTGCGCGGGGCGAAGCGCAGCGTGTAGTCCTCGAGCGTCTCCTTCAGTGCCGCCGACTGCTTCTGACTGTCGGACGTGAGCGTGGAGTCGGGTGGAACGTCTCCGAGAGCGGTCATGGTCGGGTGCCTCCGGTCGTGTCGCACGCCGTGGCGGCGCGATGCGAGATGACCGTAGGAACGCTGTGTTGCCGGACTGTACGCACTCTGTGTCGAGTGCGTTACGTGGTGCCGGGGTGTCGCCTTTGTCCGAATCGGCAGGTCAGCGACCCCGATGTCGTCACTGGCCCTGGAAGACCGGGCGTCGCTTCTCCTTGCGCGCGATCCGCGCCTCCACGGCGTCGTTGCTCGCCCAGGCGGCCGCGAACGCGTCGAGCTGCGTGGCGTTCGCCTCGTCACGTGTGCCGTCGTCGTTGAAGACGAGTTTGAGGTGACGCAGCGACAGTGGCGCCAGCTGCGCGATCTCCTCGGCCCACGCGTGCGCGACGTCGAGATCGCCGAGTTTGTTGGCCAGTCCGCACGCCAGCGCCTGCTCGGCGGACAACTGCTCGGCACCCAGGAGCACCGTCCGGGCGGGACCGCCGCCGGCCAGCGACACCAGCCGCTTGACGGTCCAGTTGTCCACGGCGATGGCCAACCGGGTGGAGGGAATGGCGAAGAAGGCGCCCGAGTCGACCACCCGCAGGTCTGCGGCGATGGCCAACTGCGTACCCGCACCCACAGCAGGCCCGTTCACGGCGGCGATGACCGGGACCGACACGGTCTGGAGCGCGCGGTTCATCGACAGCAGCGCCTCGGGGAACTCGTCGGCGATGGCTTCGCCCGACAGATCGGCGCCCGCGCAGAAGCTCGTGCCCTCGCCGGTGATCACGACGACGCGGGTGCCGTCCGCCTCGGCACCCTCCACCGCCTCACGCACTTCGGTGCACAGAGCCGTGTTCAGAGCGTTGCGGCGCTCCGGTCGCTGCAGTTCCACGGTGAGAACCGCGCCGTTCCTGGTGATACCAATGGTCACGTTGTGTCTTCTCTCTGCGTGGAACGAAGTGTTCTGTGAGACCCCCTTACGCGAATTTACCGGGTGCGGAGCCCTGACTGGTGTACTGGACGGGTGCAACACGTCGACGTCGCAGTGATCGGTGCCGGGCAGGCCGGTCTGTCCGCGGCCTATTTCCTGCAGCGAGCGGGGCTGCGGGCATGGGACGACTACGTCGTGCTCGACGGTGCGCCGGCTCCCGGTGGGGCGTGGCAGTTCCGCTGGCCCTCCCTGACCCTCGAGACCGTCAACGGCGTGCACGACCTCCCGGGCATGGCCTTCGCGGACACGCTGGCACCCGACGTCGACCCCGCTCACGTGCCCGCGTCGTCGGCGGTGCCCGAGTACTACGCGGCGTACGAGAAGCACTTCGCGCTGCCCGTGCGGCGGCCGGGACGGGTGTCGGTCGTCTGCGACCGGGACGAGACGACGATGCGGTACCGGGTGGAGGCCGAGCAGGGCGACGTCCACGCACGGGGCTTGATCAACTGCACCGGCACCTGGGAGCACCCGTTCGTCCCGCGCTACCCCGGCATGGAGACGTTCACGGGGCGCCAACTGCACACGCGCGACTACACCTCGGCGGAGGAGTTCCGCGGCGAGCACGTCGTCGTCGTCGGAGGCGGGATCTCCGCGGTGCAGTTGCTCGACGAGATCTCACGCGTGACCACCACGACGTGGGTGACCCGCCGCGAGCCCGTCTTCCTCGAGCGGGACTTCACACCCGAGGTGGGCCGCGCTGCCGTCGGGCAGGTCGAGGATCGAGTGCGCCGCGGACTGCCGCCAGGATCGGTGGTGTCGGTGACCGGTCTGATCCTCACCCCCAGCTTGCGCGAGGCCCGCGATCGCGGCGTCCTGGTACGGCGGCCCATGTTCGCGGAGGTCACACCCGACGGAGTGCGGTGGGACGACGGCACCGCCACCCGGGCGGACGTCATCCTGTGGGCCACCGGGTTTCGCAGCGCGCTCGATCACCTCGCGCCACTCCGACTGCGCGGGCCGGGCGGCGGCATCACGATGACCGGCGCGTCGGCCACTCGAGTGGCCGCGCGGCCCAGCGTCCATCTGATCGGATACGGTCCGTCGGCCAGCACCATCGGCGCCAACCGTGCGGGACGCACGGCCGTGCGGGAACTACTTCAGGAGCTGGGCGAGACGTGAGTGCCGTGGTCCGTGTCGACGACCTGTCCGCCTATCGCGGCGAGCGCACGCTGTTCGACGGTCTCGACCTCACCGTCGGACCCGGCGACGTCGTCGGGCTGGTCGGCGCGAACGGCGCCGGCAAGTCGACGCTGCTCGGCCTGCTGGCGGGCACGGCGACCGGAATCGACCACGACGGCACGGTCACGCTCACCCCGTCGGACGCCACCGTCGGCCACCTGGCGCAGGAGGTCTCCCGCGTTCCCGGTGAGACCGTCGAGATGTTCCTGCAGCGCCGCACCGGAGTGCGCGCGGCCGAGGACGCGATGAACGCGGCGGCGGAGACGCTCGGCGACGCGAGCGCGTCGGACGATCTCTACACACCGGCACTGGAGCGGTGGTTGGCGCTCGGCGGCGCCGATCTGCCCGAGCGAGCCGAGTCGGTGCTCGCCGGCCTGGGCCTGGACGCGGCGCTCGACACCGAGATGTCCGCCCTGTCCGGTGGGCAGGCGGCCCGCGCATCACTCGCGGGAATCCTGTTGGCGCGCTATGACGTCCTGCTTCTCGACGAGCCCACCAACGATCTGGATCTCGCGGGACTGGACCAGCTCGAGAACTTCGTGACGAGTACCCAGTGCGCCGTGATGATCGTCAGTCACGATCGTGAGTTCCTGGCGCGCACCGTCACCGGCATCGTCGAGCTGGACCTGGCGCAGCAGCAGATAGCGGTCTACGACGGCGGGTACGAGGCCTACCTCGTCGAGCGCGACGTGGCGCGTCGTCACGCACGGGAAGAGTTCGAGCAGTACGCCGACACCAGGTCCGGGCTCGAGGATCGCGCTCGGATGCAACGGAACTGGCTCGAGCACGGCGTGCGGAACGCTCGACGCAAGAGCAAGGACAACGACAAGGCGAGCCGGAAGGTCCGCGCCGAATCGACGGAGAAGCAAGCCGCGAAGGCGCGCCAGACCCAGCGACGCATCGAACGGCTCGACGTCGTCGAGGAGCCGCGCAAGGAGTGGGAACTGCGCATGGAGATCGCGGCGGCGCCCCGCAGCGGCAGCGTCGTGGTCTCCGTGAACTCCGCCGTCGTGGAGCGGGGGACGTTCCGGCTCGGGCCGGTGACGGCACAGATCGACGCTGGGGACCGCATCGTCGTCACCGGCGCCAACGGCTCGGGCAAGACCACCCTGCTGCACCTGTTGCTGGGCCGCATCACGCCGACCAGTGGATCCGTGAGCACCGGCTCCGGAGTCGAGATCGGCGAGATGGACCAGGCGCGTTCGGCTTTCGACGGACCCGACTCGGTCGCCGACGCGCTGGCAGCCTCCGTTCCGGACTGGCCGGACGCCGACGTCCGCACACTCCTGGCGAAGTTCGGTCTCCGCGGACAGGCCGCCCTGCGGCCGTCGGCATCCCTGTCCCCCGGCGAGCGCACCCGAGCGGGACTCGCTCTGCTGCAGGCCCGCGGGGTGAACCTGCTGGTCCTCGACGAGCCCACCAACCACCTCGACGTCCCCGCCATCGAGCAGCTCGAATCGGCACTGGAGACCTACGAGGGAACGATGCTCCTGGTCACCCACGACCGGCGGATGCTCGACTCGGTGCGCAGCACGCGCCGGTGGACCGTCGCGCAGGGCGTTCTGCACCAGGACTGAGCGATCGTGTGGTTCAGCGCGCGCTCGCCCGAACAGCGCTGCCCACGGTATTGACACATCGTTGGGTTTATACAACACTTCGATATATGAGTCCGGTCAAACGCGGGACCACACTCCCCATCCACAACCGCATCGGTGTGCTGCGCGCCGAGCGTCGGATGACCCGCGCCCAGCTCGCGGAACTCGTCGACGTCAACCCGCAGACGGTCGGCGCACTCGAACGCGGTGACCACTACCCGAGCCTCGATCTCGCGATGCGCATCTGCGACGTGTTCGGGCTGCCGATCGAGGCGGTGTTCTCGCGTACCGAGTTCGCGCCGCTGTCCACCGAGGTCTACCGGCGCACCCGGCCGGAGGAAGGAACACCACGATGAGCGACACCGTTCTGGACCGCTACCAGGCGTTCCGCACCCGTCGATACCTGCAGAACGAGGCGCGGTACGCGCACTACCTCCCCGGCTGGCGCACCCGGTCGCGGCGCCGGCTGCTGGTGTGGATACTGGTCGCCGCGCTCGTGGCTCTGGTGGCGTCGTCCGTGTTCATCCTCGTCGGACCCGAATGGGCACCTCTCACCTGGCTACCGGGCGCGATCGTCATGTGCGTGTCGTGGACGACGCTGCAGATCGTCACCGGCCGCCGTAGCGACGCTCCCGCCGATGCGCTGGACGAGTGGGACCTGCAACGGCGCAACGCGGCTCGCTCCATCGGGTTCTCGATCACCCAGGGCGTGGTGACGGTTCCGGCACTGGCACTGGTGTGGGCGACGACGTTCATCGACGATCCCCGACTGGCACTCGGTGGCGGCTTCATCATACTGAGTGGTCTAATTGTGGGGAGCTGCTCTCCGGGCATCATCCTCGCCTGGACGGCGCCGATCGACGATCCGGACGAATTCCCCACTCTCCCATCACACTCCCCCGAGGAAGGACCAGCATGAGCGGCTCGACTCTCGAGATCGACGACCTGCACAAGAGATACGGCGAGACCGTCGCACTCGACGGCGTCGGGTTCACCGTGAACCCCGGCGAGGTGTTCGGGTTCGTCGGCAGCAACGGTGCCGGCAAGACGACGACGATGCGCATCACCCTCGGCGTGCTGGGAGCCGATTCGGGAGAGGCACGCCTGAACGGGCAGCCCATCGACCTGAACGTTCGCCGCACCATCGGGTACATGCCGGAGGAGCGTGGGCTGTACCCGAAGATGAAGGTGGGGGCGCAGCTGAAGTACCTGGCCGAGCTGCACGGGCTGTCCACGTCGGACGCCTCCGCCGCGGTCGCGACCTGGACCGAGCGCCTCGGCATCGACGGCCGGGTGAACGACACGGTCGATTCACTGTCACTGGGAAACCAGCAGCGAGTCCAGTTGGCCGCAGCCCTGATTCACGATCCCGCCGTCCTGGTGCTGGACGAACCCTTCTCGGGTCTCGACCCCGTGGCCGTCGACACCATGAGCGAGGTGCTTCTCGAGAAGGCCCGCACCGGTGTCCCCGTGCTGTTCTCGAGCCACCAGCTCGATCTGGTGCAGCGCCTGTGCGATCGGGTCGGCATCATCGGTTCCGGCCGGATGAAGGCCGTGGGCAACGTCGACGAACTGCGCGGCAAGTCCGGCACCACCCTCGAGGTGCACGCCCCGGCCGCTCCCGCCGGCTGGGCCGACGCGCTGACCGGGGTCACCACCGTGTCGCACTCCGACGGGCGCACCAGCCTGTCGTTGGCGCCCGAGGCGGACGACCAGGCGGTGCTCGCCGCAGCGCTCGCCACCGGACCCGTGCACGAGTTCGCCCGCAGCACACCGTCCCTGACCGACCTGTACCGAGAGGTAGTGGCATGAGCGAGAAGTCGACCACCCGATCACCGCTCTCGGCGGGACGAGCCATCGCGCTCGTCGCCCGGCGCGAGTTCGACGTCCAGGTCCGGAAGAAGAGCTTCCTGATCTCCAACGCCATCGTGCTGCTGGTCATCGTCGGCGGCATCGTCGCGTTCTCGATCTTCTCCGGCGGCAGCGATTCCGAGGACCGCACGCCCGTCGGCCTGGTCGGTGATCAGGGTCTGTCCCAGACCCTCACCGCGGTGGGCGATCAACTCGGCGCTCCCGTCGAGGTCCGCGAGATCGGGTCGGCGGACGAGGCTCGGACGCAGGTCACCGACGGCGAAGTGGACGTGGCGCTCGTCCCCGGGACCGGCGGCGCGTACACGGCTGTCACCGAGGACACCGTCGACGGCACCCTGAAGGCCGTCATCGACAGCGCGGTCGCCGCGCAGGCGCAGACCGACGCGCTCACCGGGCTGGGAGTCGATCCCGCCGCCGTCACCTCGGCGACCGACGCCGCCACGGTCACGGTCGAGGCCGTCGATCCGCCGGATCCCGCACAGGGTCAGCGACTCGCGCTCAGCTTCATCGCCGTCATCCTGCTGTACGCCCAGATCATCACCTTCGGCATGTACGTCGCGATGGGTGTCGTGGAGGAGAAGTCGTCACGGGTCGTCGAACTGCTCCTCTCCACCGTGCGCCCGCTGCAGTTGCTGTGGGGCAAGGTGATCGGCATCGGTGTGGTCGGACTGGTGCAGCTCACCGCGTACGGCGCCGCCGGCCTGATCGCGGGCACGGCCACCGGCACGCTCACGGTCACCGGTACCGCCGTCAGCGTCTTCGTCTCCACGATCGGCTGGTTCGTGCTGGGCTTCGCGTTCTTCGCGGTGCTCTACGCTGCCGGCGGCTCCATGGTGTCGCGCCAGGAGGACGTCAACTCGACGACCATGCCGCTGCTGATCGTGATCCTGGCGATGTTCTTCGCGGCGTTCTCGTCCATCGACGACCCGGGAGCGACACTGCCGACCGTCCTGTCGTGGATTCCCCCGTTCTCCGCCATCCTCATGCCGCTGCGCATCGCGGCGGGCGTCGCGGACCCGATCCAGATCGTGGGAACCATCGTGCTGATGATCGTCGCCACCCTGGTTCTCGCCGTCGTCGCGGCCAAGATCTACCAGCGCTCCATCCTGCGCATCGGCCGCACGGTGTCCTGGAAGGAGGCGCTCGGGCGCGCCTGATCGCACGCCATACTGAGCGCATGACGACCTCGGCGCAGCAGTTCCTCGACGCGGTGCTCGATCCCGGGACGTTCCTCTCGTGGGATCGGGCACCGCTCGTCGTCGCGGCGGACGAGCAGTACCTCGCCGACCTCGAGCGCGCACGAACCCGGAGCGGAGTGGACGAGGCGGTCCTGACGGGTGCGGGCACCGTCGGCGGGCGGCACGTCGCCGTGGTGGTGTGCGAGTTCGCGTTCCTCGCCGGATCCATCGGTGTGGCCGCGGCGGAGCGCATCACCCTGGCCGTGGAACGGGCCACGGCGGAGGGGCTTCCGCTGATCGCGTCCCCCACTTCCGGCGGCACGCGCATGCAGGAGGGCACCGCGGCGTTCGTGCAGATGGTGAAGATCGCCGCGGCGGTGACCCTGCACAAGGACGTCGGCCTGCCCTACCTCGTCCATCTCCGGCACCCCACGACGGGCGGCGTGTTCGCGTCGTGGGGATCGCTCGGCCACGTCACGTTCGCCGAACCCGGTGCCCTCATCGGGTTCCTCGGACCGCGGGTCTACCAGGCCCTCTACGGCCAGGACTTCCCCGAGGGCGTGCAGACGGCCGAGAACCTGTTCCGCTGCGGCGTGATCGACGCGGTCGTCCCTCCCGCCGATGTCCGCGGCGTCCTCGAACGGGCCCTGGTGGTTCTGCAGGACGAGCCGGAGGCGACCCCCGAGTACGCGGAACCGTCCGACGAGGGTGCGGACACCTCCGTGTCGGCATGGCACTCGGTCCTGCTGAGTCGCCGCGACGACCGCCCCGGTGTGCGAGAGCTGCTGGCGGCGAACGTCTCTCATCACATCCCGCTGAGCGGCACGGGGCGCGGCGACTTCGACTCCACCGTGACCCTGTCCCTCATCCGATTCCGCGGACGATCGTGCGTCCTGTTCGGGCAGGATCGCACCGGGCAGACGCCGGAGAACACCATGGGTCCGGGCGCTCTCCGAGAAGCGTTGCGCGGCATGCGCCTCGCGGAGCAACTGGGCCTGCCGCTGGTCCTGGTGATCGACACGCTCGGCGCATCGCTCTCACGCGAGGCCGAGGAGCACGGGTTGGCTCCCGGAATCGCGCGCTGCATCTCGACGCTGATCACCCTCCGCACTCCCACCGTGTCGGTCCTGCTGGGGCAGGGCACCGGCGGCGGCGCGCTCGCACTGCTGCCCGCCGACCGCGTCGTGGCCGCGCAGCACGCCTGGCTGGCGCCGCTCCCGCCGGAAGGGGCGAGTGCCATCGTGCACCGCGACACCGCACACGCGCCCGCGATGGCCGAGGCGCAGGGCATCCGGCCCGTCGACCTCCGGTCGGCCCGGATCGTCGACACCATCGTGCCCGAGGACCCGGATGCCGCCGACGAACCGCACCGGTTCATGGGTCGCCTGGGGACCGCGATCGCCCGCGAACTCGACACCGTCACCGCCCTCGACCCGGGCGTCCGGCAGTCCGAGCGACTGCGTCGGTTCAGGACGCTGGGGCAGTAGCCTTCGCGCGGTGCCGCCGGACCGCGTCGCGGTTGGAACAGGCTGTGCCGCAGTACCGTTGGCGACCGGTACGGGAGAAGTCGGCGTAGACACGGTCGCAGTCGTCCGCCGAACACCGACCGAGACGGTGCATGCCGCGGCCCACCAGATGCAGCGCGGTACCGACGCTCACCAGCGCGCGCACGACGTCCGCGAGCGGCAGATCCGGATCCCGGTAGTGCAGGTGCCAGCCGTCGTCGGCGTGGTTCGTCAACCTCGGGTATGCCGAGGTCTGCGCGAGCAACGCGTTCAGTGCGAGCGCCCGTTGCTCGTGCGTCGGCGCGTCGACCACGCCGAGCCACTCCTCGAAGAACACCTCCGCCCGAGCCAGATCGGTGTGCATGGCCACCGTGTCGTCGGACATGCCCGCCTCGAGGCACCGACTCTCGAACTCCACCGCATCGGTCGGGGGCGAGTTCACGATGTCGACGGCCAGCCGGACCGCATATTCTCCGTAAGGGTTGAGGTGCACAAGACCATTACAGCAGACTCGTCGTCATGAGCACCGTGGAATGTCTGCATCGATGGACGGCCGAGTCCCGCCACCGCACCAGCGAGGGCACCGTCGTCTATCACCGGTGCCACTGCGGACGGCACCGCGTCACCCGGGAGACCCCGGTCCAGGAAGCGGTCGGGATCAGCTCCCCGACGTACCGGCCATGACGGGAACCATCACCGCCACGGTGACCGCGGTGTAGACGTCCTGCACCGCCTTGCGCACGGCATCGCTCGCCCACTCCCCCTGCGCGATGTCCTTGGCACGGTTC
Source organism: Rhodococcus sp. BP-316 (assembly GCF_019836105.1). Lineage (NCBI taxonomy): Bacteria > Bacillati > Actinomycetota > Actinomycetes > Mycobacteriales > Nocardiaceae > Rhodococcus > Rhodococcus sp. BP-316. The sequence continues at coordinate 19,374 of NZ_JABUEE010000011.1, forward strand.
TTCACCGCGCGCTTGTCCGCATCGGGAAAGACCTTGTGCGTCGCGTCGATCGCCGACAGCAACGCCACCACCGCGGACGTCCGCGCATCGGGATCGAGACCGTCGATCAGGACGGAGTGCAGCGTCTCGCGGACCCGGTCCTCGTGCGACGAATCGAGCGTCGGCCACGTGGTGGTGGGGAACAGCCCCAGGACCTTGCCCTTCTCCTCGCCGACGAACCCACGCTCGACGACGCGGGCGACCACCTGCTCGCGAATGTCCTTGTGCAACTTCTCGACGGCCGATTTCGGCGTCATCGGACGTTTGGCCGTCTCGATCGCCTCAACGGCCCGCTCGAGTATCGGATCCGACACCGTTCGAGCGCCGGACACCGCGAGCCGGCCCTTCTTCGTCGTCTCGTTGTCGCCGGCCACCGACACGGTGCCGTCCATCGCGAGCTCGAGGATCACCGCGCCGGCGAGCACCCGCGGCAGCTTGGTGCTGTCGACGACGGGCTTGCCCGTTCCGTCGTCCAGCAGAAGAAGCAGCAGATCCTCGGCAATCAGGGTCATGTCTCGACCTTACGGAAGTGCGGCCGAGATTACAGTCGGCTCATGACCGAATCGGGCGCCTACCGCCAGGCCTACGACGCCGCTGCCGCCGACCCCGACGCCTTCTGGCTCGAGGCGGCGCGGGCGATCGACTGGGACGTCGCGCCGACCATCGCCCTGGACTCGTCGAACGCACCCTTCCACCGCTGGTTCCCGGACGGTCGACTGAACACGTGCGTCAACGCGCTCGACCGCCACGTCGCGGCCGGTGCCGGCGATCGGACCGCGCTGATCCACGATTCCGCCATGACGGGCGCTCGCGTGTCGTTCACCTACTCCGAACTCCTCGACCGGGTGTCCCGCTTCGCGGGGGCGCTCGCCGCTCGCGGCGTCGGTGCGGGTGATCGCGTCGTGCTCTACATGCCGATGATCCCGGAGGCCGTCGTCGCGATGCTCGCCTGTGCGCGCCTCGGTGCGGTCCACTCCGTGGTGTTCGGCGGGTTCGCCGCGAAGGAACTGGCCGCGCGCATCGACGACGCGGATCCCGTCGCGATCGTGACCGCCACGGGTGGTCTCGAACCCGGACGCACCGTCGACTACGTGACACCCGTCGCCGCGGCCCTCGCCATGTCGACGTCGTCCCCGCGTGCGGTCTTCCTCACGCGCCGACCGGAGATCGACATCGAGGCGCCTGGCGACTGGCTGGACTTCCATCGGGAACTCGACGCCGCGACCCCCGCGGATCCCGTGTCGGTCGCGGCGACCGATCCGCTCTACATCCTCTACACGTCGGGCACCACCGGGAAGCCGAAGGGCGTCGTCCGGGACAACGGCGGACACGCCGTCGCGCTGCGCTGGTCGATGACCAACATCTACGACGTCGGACCCGGCCAGGTCATGTGGACCGCCTCGGACGTGGGCTGGGTGGTCGGCCACAGCTACATCGTCTACGGCCCGTTGCTGGCCGGAGCGACGACGGTGCTGTACGAGGGCAAGCCCGTCGGCACCCCCGACGCGGGCGCGTTCTGGCGAGTGATCGAGGACTACGGGGTGCGTGCGCTGTTCACGGCGCCCACGGCACTGCGCGCCGTACGCAAGGTCGATCCGGAGGCCGCGCTGCTGCGCGATCACGACGTGTCGTCCCTGGAAACCCTGTTCGTCGCCGGCGAGCGCCTGGATCCGGACACCTTCGCGTGGGCGTCCCGCATCCTGGACCGACCGGTGGTCGATCACTGGTGGCAGACCGAGACGGGGTGGGCGATCTGCGCGAATCTCCGCGGGCTGGAACCGATGCCGCTGAAGTCGGGCTCACCGACGGTGCCGGTGCCCGGGTTCCACGTCGGCATCGTCGACGGCTCGGGGGCCGAGGTACCCGCCGGCACCGAGGGCAACATCGTGCTCGAACTCCCCCTGCCGCCCGGCACACTCGCCGGCCTCTGGCAGGACGACGACCGGTTCCTGTCGTCGTATCTCGCCGCGTTCGACGGGTACTACCTCACCGGTGATTCGGGCTACGTCGACGAGGACGGCTACGTCTACGTCCTGGGGCGCACCGACGACGTCATCAACGTCGCGGGGCACCGATTGTCGACGGGCAGTATCGAAGCCGTCGTCGGCGCCCACCCGGCCGTCGCCGAGTGCGCCGTGATCGGCATCCACGACGAGACGAAGGGTCAACGCCCCAGCGCCTACGTCGTGCTCAAGACCGGCGTGGACATCGACGACGACACCCTGCGCTCCGAACTCGTCGCGGCCGTTCGCGAGGACATCGGCGCCGTTGCCACGTTCCGTGACGTGACCGTCGTACAGGCGTTGCCCAAGACACGCTCGGGCAAGATCCTGCGCAAGACGATGCGCCAGATGGTCGACGGCGACGAGGTGGTGGTGCCGTCGACCATCGAGGACGCGTCCGTGCTCGACGCCCTGGCCGCCCTCTTCAGGCCCTGAACGGACCGCACAGTCAAGACTTGAGCGCGCCGAAGCGTCGGAGCGCTTCCTCCCGCTCGTGCTTGTGGTCGACGATCGGCTCGGGATAGTCCTCCGGCCGTCCGTTCTTCAGAGCGTGCACGGCTTTACCCTCGACACCGCGGAGCTCGGGAACCCAGCGACGCACGTAGTCGCCGTTCGGGTCGAACTTCTCGCCCTGCGTCGTGGGGTTGAACACCCGGAAGTACGGCGACGCATCGGTTCCCGTGCCCGCGGTCCACTGCCACCCGTGCTGGTTGCTGGCGATGTCGCCGTCCATCAGGTGCTGCAGGAAGAAGCGTGCACCCCGCCACCACGGCAGGTGCAGGTCCTTCACCAGGAAGGATGCGACGATCATCCGCACCCTGTTGTGCATCCAGTTCTCCGAGACCAGTTGGCGCATGCCCGCGTCGACGATGGGGAAGCCCGTCGTGCCGTCGCACCACGCCTGGAAGAGCTCGTCCGCGTGCGGCCCGGAGTCGAGCTCGATCTTGTCGAACCTCTTGTCGTAGTTCTCCCGAGCGCTGTCCGGTCGGCGAAAGAGGATGTCGGCGTAGAAGTCTCGGAAGCACAACTCGCGTCGGTATGCCTCCGAGCCGTCGTTCTTCAGTGAGGCCAGATCGGCCAGCATGGTGCGCGGATGGATGGTCCCGTACTTCAGGTGCACCGACATCCGGCTGGTGCTGTCCTTGTCTGGACGGTTGCGCTCGTCGTCGTACCCGGTCGCACGGTCGTCGCGGAAGTCCGCCCACGAGGACAGCGCCGCCTGCTCGCCGGCCTCGACGTCCGCACGGGTCTTCTCCGTCGGAATGGTCACTCGCTTGCGGCCGCCCGACACGTCGTCCGGATCGATCCACGACGCCGACGACGCGGAGGTGTCGGCGGGGCCGCGCCAGCCGTGGTCCTGCCAGCGGCGGTAGAACGGCGTGAAGACCTTGAAACCCTCGCCGTCGTCCTTGACGATGCGGCCGGGCGACACCGCGTACGGCGACCCCGTCCGCACCAGGTCGACCTTCTCGGCGACGGCGTCGTCGCGGCGTCGACCGTACGGACCGTAGTCCTCGCTCACGTGCACGGCGTCCGCTCCCACGGCCTTCGCCACGGCCGGAACCGCGGCCACCGGATCGCCCTTCACCACCATCAGGCGGCCGCCGAGCTGGTCGTCCAGCGCTGTCAACGACCGGAACAGCACGTCGCGGCGCGCGGCACCCGACGGGCCGAGGAGGTGATCGTCGAGCACGAACAGCGCCAGCACGTCCCGGCCGTCCTCCGCGGCGTGGGCCAGTGCCGGGTGGTCACCGAGGCGCAGGTCGCGGCGGAACCACAGGACGGAGGGTGCAGAAGAGCTCATGACAGACGTTCGTACCCGTTCCGCGCCCCGGCCGAACGTCAGGGTCCGGTGAAGGCCGGCTCGGCCGGAAGCACCTGCGTCTGGATCTGCGCGTCCACCAGGCCGGCGATGGCGGTGGGCGCGGTACGCAGCGGGCCGAGCGGATCGGTTCCGGGCGGGGTGAGTTGGAGACAACTCTGCGTGCCCACCCTCGACTCGACGGCCGGGCCGTCGTTGTCCAACGCGTCGGCCAGCATCGCGATCGCCGTGGCGTCCGACGGAAGCAGGACGTGGGAGACGTACTTCAGGGGGCAGACGTCCTGGATCACCAGGTTCGACGCCCCGGCCATCGCGCCGGCGGCCGGGGCCGGTCGCACCAGCTCGTCGAACGCCGTCGAGATCGTGGTGGCCGACGTGCCCGCCGGGAACGGCGTCGGCGTCAGTGCGGCCATGAAGTCGGAACCCTCCGAGAACTGCCAGATGGGCGCCGCACAGCCGCCCAGCGCCGCGCACACCGCATCGGTGTCCTGCGGAGCACCCACTGGAGCGAGCCCGACCACGTCGTCCACCACCGCGGCGACCTCGGGATCGGACTTCACCGCCCACGCGGCGAGAGTTCCGCCCTGGCTGTGGCCGACCAGATCGACCGGGCCACCGCGGGTGCTCGCGGTGCGCAGCACGGCGTCCACGACGAAGCGGGTGCTGATCTGCACGTCGACCGTCGCGCGCCGAGGCAGTTCCACCGTGCAGAACGGTCGACCGGTCTGCGTGAGCCACGGTTCGAGCACCGCGCCGAAGTCCTCGGCACTGTTCGTCCAGGTGCCGTGCACCAACACCACAGGGTCCTCCGCCGCACCCGCGACGTCGCCGCTGCACGCGTAGGTGGAGCCGACGGCCGGGTCGGCGGGCGCTGCGACGGCCGTGACGGCGCTGACCACCACCGTCGCCGCCACCGCGGTCAGGACCAACCCGACTCGCACCGGTAGCGCGAACAACGACCCTGCATTCCACCCTGACGATCCTGATCCCGACGACCCCATGCCGCATCACCCCCGACGGGGAAGCTACCGCCCGCCGGAGGTGGTGCCGCACGGAAAACGGACATTCGGCACGCCTCGAGTGAATGTCACCAGCGCGCCGCGTGCATCACAGGACGAACAACATCTCCTGGTAGGTCGGCAGCGGCCACAGGTCGTCGGCGACGATGTCCTCGAGCTGATCGGCCGCCGCCCGCACCTCCGCCATGGCCGGGAGGAGTGCGTCCCTGGCGTGGGTGGCCTCGCCGAGCGCGTCGTGCCCGGTGTCGGCGTCCAGCGCGCCCTTCAGCGTCGCCAGCCCGGCCCGCAGAGCCGCGAGCGGCACGGACACGGTGTCCAGCGGCGCCCTGTCGATCTCCACGCCCACCGCCTGCAGCGCGGCCAGGTTCTGGGCGACCTCCGTCTGGTACCGCACTGCTGCCGGCAGCACGATGGTGGTGCCCATCTCGAGCGTCAACCGAGCCTCCACACCGATGGTGAGTGCGTACTGCTCGAGCCCGATCTCGTAGCGGCTGTGCATCTCTCGCGAGTTGAACACGTCGTACTTCGAGAAGAGGGCCAGCGCCTCGTCGGTGATGAGCTCCGGTAACGCGTCGAGCGTCGTGCGCAAGTTGGCGAGACCCCGCGCCTCCGCCTCGATGGGCCAGTTCTCCGAGTACCCGTCACCGTTGAAGACCACGGCCCCGTGGTCGGTGATGATCTGCGTCAACAGATTCTGGACCGCAGTGTCGAAGTCGACCCCGTCCGCGACGGCCGTCTCGAGCTCGGTGGCCATGTGGTCGAGCGACTCGGCCATGATCGTGTTGATGACGACCATCGGCTCGTTCACCGTCTGCATCGACCCCGGAGCGCGGAACTCGAATCGGTTGCCGGTGAACGCGAACGGGCTCGTACGGTTGCGGTCGCCCGGATCGGTGGGCAGCACGGGTAGCGTGTCCGCCCCGATCATCATGGTGCCCTTGCCCTTCGAGGACGTCGCCGCGCCCTTGGCGATCTGGTCGAAGACGTCGGCGAGCTGGTCACCCAGGAAGATCGAGATGATGGCCGGCGGAGCCTCGTTCGCGCCGAGTAGGTGATCGTTCGTGGCCGACGCCACCGATGCGCGCAGCAGCCCGGCGTACTTGTGCACCGCGCGGATCACCGCAGCACAGAAGACGAGGAACTGTGCGTTGTCGTGCGGGGTGTCCCCCGGGACCAGGAGGCTGCCGAGCTCGGAGTTGCCCAACGAGAAGTTGACGTGCTTACCCGACCCGTTGACGCCCTCGAACGGCTTCTCGTGGAACAGGATCTCCATGCCGTGCTTCTTGGCGATGGTCTTGAACGTCGTCATGAGCAGTTGCTGGTGATCCGCGGCGATGTTGCCGCGTTCGAACATCGGCGCGATCTCGAACTGTCCGGGCGCCACCTCGTTGTGCCGGGTCTTGGCCGGGATGCCGAGCTTGAACAGTTCGCGCTCGGTGTCCATCATGAAGCCCAGGACGCGTTCGGGAATCGCGCCGAAATAGTGGTCGTCGAACTCCTGACCCTTGGGCGGCTTCGCACCGAACAGGGTGCGCCCCGCGTTGAGCAGATCCGGACGCGCCAGGAAGAAGTGCCGGTCGACGAGGAAGTACTCCTGCTCCGGTCCGCAGAAGGACACGACGTGCTCGGGATCCTCGTGTCCGAAGAGCGTCAGGATGCGCTCGGCGTGCCGGCCCATCGCCTGCTGGGAGCGCAGCAGACCCGTCTTGTGGTCCAGTGCCTCACCGGTCATCGACACGAACACCGTCGGGATGCACAGCGTGTTGCCGTTCGGATTCTCGAGGACGTACGCCGGGCTGGTGACGTCCCACCCCGTGTAACCACGCGCCTCGAAGGTGTTGCGCAGACCGCCGTTCGGGAAACTCGACGCGTCGGGTTCGCCCTGGATCAGCGTCTTGCCGGCGAACTCCGCCAACGCGGAACCGTCCGACACCGGCTCGAGGAAACTGTCGTGCTTCTCCGCCGTCAGACCCGTCAGCGGGTAGAACACGTGCGCGTAGTGCGTCGCACCCTTCTCGATGGCCCAGTCCTTCATCGCGGACGCCACCGCGTCGGCCAACATCGGATCGAGCGGCGCACCGTGCTCGATCGTCTTCATCACCGACTTGTAGACCGATTTCGGCAGGCGCTTCGGCATCACCACACGGTTGAACACGTTCTCGCCGAAGACCTGACCCGGAGTCTCCGTGTCGGTGTAGCTGACGGCGGGAGGCTGGTACGCCTCGACCGCTCGCAGAGCCTGGAGACGGACCGTGTTCGCGCTCATCGTGATACCCCTTGCATGCTCGACCCCGACCGCGCTGGATGCACCGACGGCTTCGAGAGACGATAGAGACGCTCTGTTCCGGGAAGATTGCGCAGACGTGACCACCGCGATCGTTCCCGGCCCGGCCGGTTGTGTGCACTGATCCGCGGTGAGCGCGGATCACTGCACACAGGTCGACTCACGTGGCGCGGGGCGCATCCGCACACCACGGTCGTTCCGGCACAATCGACGGATGACCGCTCCGGACCAGCCCACCGTCCTCGTGGTGGACGACGACGTCGACGTGCTGGCCTCGATCGAGCGCGGACTGCGGCTGTCCGGGTTCACCGTGCTCACCGCTCGCGACGGCGCCGCCGCTCTCGACCTCGTCGGTGCGCAGGATCCGGACGTCGTGGTCCTGGACATGAACATGCCCGTCCTCGACGGCAACGGCGTGGTCACCGCGTTGCGCGCCCGCGGCAACGACGTCCCGGTGTGCGTCCTGAGCGCGCGCAGTTCCGTCGACGACCGCATCGCGGGCCTCGAGTCCGGCGCCGACGACTACCTGACCAAGCCGTTCGTCCTCGCCGAACTGGTGGCACGCATCAACGCGATGCTGCGCCGCCGCGGCACCATCGGTACCAGCGTCCCGGCCACTGCCGCCGTGGTGGTCGGGCCGCTGAGCCTCGACGAGCCGGGCCACCGCGCCACCATCGACGGGCGGCCCCTCGACCTCACGAAGCGCGAGTTCGAACTCCTCGCCGTCCTCGCGCACAACGCCGGAGTGGTGCTCAGCCGGGAGCGGCTCCTGGAACTGGTGTGGGGGTACGACTTCGTTGCCGACACCAACGTCGTCGACGTCTTCGTCGGGTACCTGCGCCGGAAGATGGAGAGCGGTGGGGTGCCACGGATCCTGCACACCGTCCGCGGCGTCGGCTTCGTCCTGCGCACGGCTTCATGAAGCTCCTCCGGCCTTCCCGGCGCATGACGACCGGCCTCCGGCCTTCCCGCCGCATGACGACCGGCCTCCGGCCTTCCCGGGTCTTCTCGCTGCGCGCCCGCGTGGCCGCCGCCACCGCCCTGGGCGCCCTCATCATCGTCTCGCTCGTCGGTTGGTACGTCGCAGCGGCCATCTCCCGCAACAACATCCTGCAGCTCGACCGTCGGCTCGAGACCGCGTCCGAGGTGGTGGTGCCGCGTGCGCAGACGTTCGAGATGTTCCTCGGGAGCCTGAGCAGGTCCGAGGCCTTCGCCATCACGATCAGGCAGACCGATCAGGTGCGGGCCAGTACTCAGCCGCAGCTCCCCGCGATGCCGCTCGGTTCGGCGACCGCCGACGTCGACGGCACCCCGTTCCGCGTCTACACCGCCGCGGTGCCGGACCGGACGGACGTCACCGTGTCCATCGCGGTGCCGTTGTCGGAGGCGCAGGACATCACGGACGACCAGCAGCGGCAGGTGCTGCAGGCCGGCGCTCTGGCGGTCGGCGCGTCGACGGCACTCGGCTGGATCCTCGGCGGACGGGCAGTTCGCCCGTTGATGAGGCTCACGCACGACGTCGCGAAGGACCCGCCGACACCACCCCGCAAGTCGACGGGTGTGCGGGAGGCGGACGCCCTCGCGGCCGCCGTCGGCGACATGCTGCAGCGAGTGTCGGACGCCCAGTCGCGCACCGAGAGCGCCCTCGAGACGGCCCGCGACTTCGCCGCCGTGTCAGCGCACGAGCTGCGGACGCCGCTGACCGCCATGCGTACCGACATCGAGGTGCTGCGCACGCTCGATCTCTCGGCCGAGCAGCGGCAGGAGATCCTCGACGACCTGCAGCGCACGCAGGGCCGGGTGGAATCGACTCTCGCCGCGCTGGAACGGCTGGCCACCGGAGAGCTGACCACCGACGCGGACCGGGTGAGTGTGGACGTCGTGGAGGTCGCCGACCTCGTCGCACGGGACGCCGCGCGGACGTTGCCGGAGACGCGGGTGCGGGTGGAGGCCGACGGGCCGGTGTCCGCCCTGGGCCATCCCACGGGACTACGGTTGGCGCTCGACAACGCCGTGCTCAATGCCGTGCGTCACGGCGGCGCGACGACCGTGGTGATCAGCGTGGCGCGCACGGCGGAGGGTGCGCGAATCAGCGTGGACGACAACGGGTCCGGCGTCCCGGAGGACGAGCGGGAACGTGTCTTCGGACGCTTCGAGCGCGGATCACGGGCCGCGGCGGGCGGATCCGGACTCGGGCTCGCACTGGTCGCCCAGCAGGCTCACCTGCACGGTGGAACGGTGCATCTGGAGGCGAGCCCGCTGGGCGGTGCGAGGTTGGTGCTCGACGTGGCGTGAGCCCGTCGAATCTGCGGAGCAGAGGTCAGGCGTTCAGCAGATCGATGACGAAGACGAGCGTCTTGCCCGACAGCCGATGTCCGGCGCCTGCGGGGCCGTAGGCGAGCTCCGGCGGGATGGTGAGCTGACGGCGTCCGCCGACCTTCATGCCGGGAATGCCGTCCTGCCAGCCCTGGATGAGGCCGCGCAGCGGGAAGGTGATGGACTCGCCGCGGTTCCAGGACGAGTCGAACTCCTCGCCGCTCTCGAACTCGACGCCCACGTAGTGGACCTCGACGGTGCCGCCGGGAACGGCTTCCGCGCCGTCACCGACCGTGATGTCCTGGACCACGAGGTCGGTAGGAGGGGGGCCGGCCTGGAACTCGATCTCGGGCTTGGTCACGATGAACTCCTGTAGTCGACTGATACCGAACGACGATGTCCTGTACCGATCGACTGTAACGTGACTGCGCTCAGCCTATCGGGGACGGCATGGCGACGGTGCGGTAAGCGCAGGTCAGAGTCCGATCGGTCGCCGGGTCGCGCAGCTCGACCTTCCACGCGCTCGCGAACTGGTCCACCCCCGGAACCATCGACACCGTGCCGGACATCAGCACCGTGCCCGCCCGGAAGAGCCCCCGCTCGGTGAGGACGTCGAGCCAGTGATCGGGCGAGAGCAGATCGCCCAGAGTGCCGTCCTGGATCAGGGTCTCGTCGTCTCCGACCCGGGCGCGCAGCGTGATGTCGTCGAGGCGGTCGGCCACCTCCGCGAGCCGCCAGGCCCCGGTGCCGAGCACGTCGGGTGAGGCGTTCTTGCTCCACGCGACGCTGTGCACCTCGAGATCGCGATCGGTGTGGTCGCACGCGACGGTCAGCAGCACGTCGTCGCGGGTGGGACCCGTGATCACCAGTGCCCACTCCGCCTCGCCCGAGGTGTGTCCGTGCTGGACGTGCACCTCGGAGGTCTGCTGTGCCAGGTAGGGCGAGATGGGGTACATCGCCGGAATGGTGGTCGGTGCGGGAACGCCGAGCTCGGCCAGTTCGGCGATGTGGGACGCGACCTCGACCTGGTCACGGCCCGCGTACCCGGCGTTCAGGAGTGTGGTCACGGTGACCGACTCGGTGGAACCGTCGGGGAGTTCGAAGGTCAGTGTCGTCATCATTTCTCCTGTTACTTCTCTGTTTCGGAAGCGCTCGAGGGGTTGCGCATACGTCTTGTATACAGCAAGTATATGAACCACGACACCCGAAAGGACATCCCATGGACGGCACGACACCCGACGGCCGAGGGGCGGTGCGTCCCGACCGGACTGCGCTGACCAAGGCTTTCGCTGCCAGCCTGACCGGTACGGCACTGGAGTGGTACGACTTCGCCGTCTACTCCGCGTCGGCCGCACTGATCTTCCCCATCATCTTCTTCCCGGAGAGCGACCCGTTGACGGGAACGCTGCTCGCGTTCTCGACCTACGCCGTGGGGTACGTCGCGCGACCCATCGGCGGATTCGTCTTCGGCCGCCTCGGCGACGTCATCGGACGCAAACAGCTGCTCGTCATCACGTTGTTGCTCATCGGCGTCACGACGTTCCTCATCGGACTGCTGCCGGGCTACGCGACCATCGGCGTCGCGGCGCCGATCATCCTGGTGGCGTTGCGGTTCGCGCAGGGCGTCGCCGTCGGCGGCGAGTGGGGCGGTGCCGTCCTGCTCTCGAGTGAGTACGGCAATCCGCGCAAGCGTGGATTCTGGTCGTCCGCGGCGCAGATCGGCCCGCCCGCCGGCAACCTGATGGCCAACGGCGCTCTCGCGGCCCTGACCTTCGCCCTCACCGAGGAGCAGTTCGAGTCGTGGGGCTGGCGCGTGGCATTCCTGCTGTCGGCCGTGCTGGTCGGCTTCGGACTGTGGATCCGCCTGAAGCTCGAGGACACCCCGGTGTTCAAGGCGCTGCAGGAGAGCGGCGACCGACCCGCGGCACCGATCACCGAGGTGTTCCGCGAGCAGCGCCGCCCCCTGGTCGCCGCGATCCTCTCGCGCATCGCGCCCGACGTCATCTACGCCCTCTTCACCGTCTTCTCCATCACCTACGGCGTGCAGAAGCTCGGCTTCGTGCGCAGCGAGGTGCTCACAGCCATCCTCATCGGCTCGGCGTTCCAGCTGGCCACCATCCCGCTGGCGGGCGCCCTGTCCGACATCGTGAACCGGCGACTGCTCTACGCCGTCGCGGCCGTGGGCGGCGTCGCGTGGGTGGCCGTCTTCTTCCTCCTCATCGGCGGCAGCTCGTTCGGCATGCTCGTCCTGGGTGTCGTGGTCGGACTGACGTTCCACTCGTTCATGTACGGGCCGCAGGCCGCGTTCGTGACGGAGCAGTTCTCCCTGCGCCTGCGCTCCACCGGCGCGTCGCTGGCGTACACGATCGCCGGCGTCTTCGGCGGCGCGATCGCTCCCCTGATGTTCACGTTCCTGCTCGACCGCACCGACAGCTGGGTGCCCGTCTTCGTCTACATCATGGCGATGGGTGTGCTCACCGTCCTCGGCCTGGCACTCGGCCGTGGTCCCGATCCTGCGGAGGAGGCGAGCTACGTCGCGCAGAACCTCGGCGCCGAGCAGCTCTCGGCGCGGGAGAGCTAGCCGCGCAGCAGGATTCGCATGGTGACGTCCAGGTGTGCATCGATCTGCGCGGACGCCGCGGCCAGATCCCCCGAGGCCAACGCGTCGACGATCGCGCGATGCTCGGTGCACACCTGGCGCTTGCGGTCGGGAGCGCCGAACAGCGCGGACAACCCGGCACGCAACTGCCGCGCCCGCAGCCCGGCGTACGTCCGGGACAGCAACTCGCTGCCTGCGGAGTCGATCAGTTCCTGGTGGAACGTCCCGTCGAGGTCGATGAAGGTTCGAGCGTGATCCTCGGCGGCACCGGCAGCCAGGGCCTCCTGCGACTCCAGAGTGGCCGTCATCGCCGCGATGGGTACGTTCCCGGCGTCGATCGCCTTCTCCGCGGCGTGCCGTTCGAGCACGCCGCGCAGGTCCATCAGTTCACCGATCTGGCGCCCGGACATCGGCGGCACGTACGCGCCCCGCCCTCGCACCATCTCGATGAGACCCTCGGACACCAACAGCAGCAACGCTTCTCGGACCGGGGTGCGCGACACCCCGATCTGCGACGCCAGCTCGCCCTCGTTCAGGAACGTGCCCGTGAACGCCGGTTCGGACAGCACGCGGTCGCGGAGATAGACATAGGCGCGCTCGCGACCGGACTGTTCTTGCATACTGTGTGTATACCAGTCACGACCCTCGACACCCCGCACGCCGACGTCAGGAGCACCGCATGAGAATCAGCCTCGCCCAGATCACCGCGTCCCGCGATCCGAACGAGAACCTCGACCTGGTGCGCTCGTCCGTCCGTGACGCCGTGGACGCGGGCGCCCGGCTGTGCGTCCTTCCCGAGGCCACGATGCGCCGATTCGGCGGATCGATCGCCGACGTCGCCGAGCCGCTCGACGGCCCCTGGGCCACCGCGGTGCGCGAGATCGCCGACGACGCGGGCATCACCGTCGCGGCCGGCATGTTCACCCCGGCCGTCGGCGGTGACGAGCGGGTGCGCAACACCCTGCTGATCACCGGCGGGGGCGTCGAGGCGTCGTACGACAAGATCCACCTGTTCGACGCGTTCGGTTTCGCCGAGTCCGACACCGTCGCACCGGGAACCGAGCCGGTGGTCGTCGACATCGACGGCGTGGGTGTCGGCTTCGCGACGTGCTACGACATTCGCTTCCCCGGCCTCTTCCAGACCCTCGCGGACCGCGGCGCCCTGCTCACCGTCGTCGCCGCGTCGTGGGGCCGCGGCCCCGGCAAGGTGGATCAGTGGACACTGCTCGCCCGCGCCCGCGCACTGGACTCCACGACGTTCCTCGCGGCCTGCGGGCAGGCGGACCCCGCCGAGTCGGGTATCGAGATCTCCGGCTCGGCACCCGTGGGCGTCGGCAACTCGATGGTGGTGTCCCCCACCGGACACGTGCTCGACCAGCTCGGCGCGGCGCCCGGTCTGCTCACGCTCGACATCGACCCGAACGAGATCGACGCGGTGCGCCAGAACTTGCCGGTGTTGGCCAACCGGAAGTTCTGACGCACCGCGTCGGGGGTGTCGCGAGGGGCGGGCCGATCAGCGGCCGTCGATGCCCTCGTAGCCGCGCTCGGTGTAGCCCGTGTAGATCTGACGGGGGCGGCCGATCTTGGCGTTCGGGTCCTGGTGCATCTCCTGCCAGTGCGCGATCCACCCGGGCAGGCGGCCGAGGGCGAACAGCACCGTGAACATGCGCTCGGGGAAGCCCATGGCGCGGTAGATGAGACCCGTGTAGAAGTCGACGTTCGGGTACAGCTTGCGCTCGACGAAGTAGTCGTCGGACAGGGCGACCTCTTCGAGCTTCATCGCGATGTCGAGCAGCTCGTCGTTGGTGCCGAGCTTCTCGAGAATCGAGTGCGCCGTCTTGCGCACGATGGCCGCGCGCGGGTCGTAGTTCTTGTAGACACGGTGTCCGAAGCCCATGAGCTTGACACCGTCCTCCTTGTTCTTGACCCGCTTCAGGAAGTCGGCGCTGTCGCCGCCCTCACTCTGGATGCGGTAGAGCATCTCGAGGACGGCCTGGTTGGCGCCGCCGTGCAGCGGACCCCACAGTGCGTTGATGCCGCCGGAGATGGACGTGAAGAGGTTGGCGTCGGACGAGCCGACCAGGCGCACCGTCGACGTCGAGCAGTTCTGCTCGTGATCGGCGTGCAGGATGAGCAGCATGTCGAGCGCCTTGACCATCTCGGGATCGGCCTCGTAGGGCTCGGCCGGGAAACCGAAGGTCATGCGCAGGAAGTTCTCGACGTAGCTCTTCGAGTTGTCCGGGTACAGGAACGGCTGGCCCACCGACTTCTTGTACGCGTACGCGGCGATGGTCGGCAGCTTGGCCAGCAGACGGATCGTCGAGAGCTCGACCTGCTCGGGATCGTTCGGGTCGAGCGAGTCCTGGTAGTACGCGGACAGCGCGTTGACCGCGGACGAGACGACGGGCATCGGGTGGGCGTTGCGCGGGAAGCCGTCGAAGAAGCGCTTGAGGTCCTCGTGCAGCAGGGTGTGCCGACGGATGCGGTCGGTGAAGTTCTCCAACTCGACGGTGGTGGGCAGCTCCCCGTAGATCAGCAGGTAGCTGACCTCGAGGAACGACGACTTCTCGGCGAGCTGGTCGATCGGGTATCCGCGGTAGCGCAGGATGCCCTCGGCACCGTCGATGTACGTGATGGCGGACTTGGTGGAGGCCGTGTTGACGAACCCACCGTCCAGCGTCGTGTACCCGGTGTTCGCGAGCAGTTTGCCCAGCTCGATACCGTCGTTGCCTTCGGTCGCTCTCGCAATGGTCATCTCGTGTTCGCCGCCGGGATAGATCAGCTTGGCGGTGGCGGCGTTGTCGGCATTCTCAGCGGGCACGAAGGGTCCCTCTCGAGCTCGGTGTAACGGAACTTGTGGTGTCTCGATAAAACTAGTCGTCGCCGACCTCGTCCGCCCAGGGAGGGTCCGCCCCCGGTCGTGACACGGTGATGGCGGCTGCCTTCGCGGCGAACGTGAGAGCCGCCGTCCAGGCGTGTGAATCGAGTCGCAGAAGGTCCGCCGACGAGCGCACGCCGTGCTCCGTCAGGTGGTGGAGCATCGCTCCGTGGACGGTGTCGCCCGCACCGATGGTGTCCGCGACCTGCACCGACACACCGGGAACGACTGTCTCGCCGGCCGTGGTGACCACCGACAGCCCGTCCCCGCCGCGCGTGACGACGACGGCCGTCACGCCCGCGTCCAACCAGTCTCGGACGGTGGTGCCCTGCGGCCCCTCCCCCAGCCATCCCGCGTCCTCGACCGACACCTTGAGGATGTCGATCGACGGAAGCCAGGTACGGAACCGGGCGCGGTAACCGTCGCCGTCCGTCATCGCGGCCGGGCGGATGTTCGGATCGAGCATCGTCAGGACCCCGGCGTCGTGCACCCTCGCGAGCAGCGCCGCGTACACGCTCGCGCCCGGCTCGTAGAGCAGCGACAGCGTGCCGAACGACGCCGCGGTCACCGACTCGGGGATGGTCGCGGGCGCCTCGACGAGTCGGTCCGCGGTGCCGTCGGCATAGAACGAGTACTCGGCGGCGCCGTGCGCGTCGAGCACGGTCAGGGCGAGCGTGGTCAGCTCCGGCCCACGCTGGAGCAGGTCGAGTCCCACCTTCGACGCCTCCAGCCACGCCACCAGGTCGCGGCCGAACGGGTCGCGGGAGATGCGGGAGAGGAACTGCACGTCCGCACCGAGGCGGCCGAGCGCGACGGCGACGTTGAACGGGCCGCCGCCCAGCTTCGGCGTCAACGCGGGACCACCGCCCTGGCGATCCGGCACCAGATCGACCAGCGCCTCGCCGCACACGAGGATCGTCACGAGGCGCTCCCGTCGTCCGCCCGGATGCCCCAGCTCCCGGTCCAGGTCTCCCCCGGCTCCAGCACGATCAGCCCCACCCCTGAGTTCAGCGCGTCCGGTGGGCACGTCATCGGTTCGATCGCCAGGGCGCGGCCGCGGTCCGGGTAGGCCTGATCGTGCGCCGGATCCGCCGTGAACACCTGCACCCACGGGAAATTCGCGTCGGTCCACAGCACGGTGGCTGCGCTGTCCGGCGGCGTCAGGTACTGCCGTGCGATGCCGTCCGCGTCCGGGACGAGGGCACTGAACGGGGTGTCGAGCCAGACTCCGGCGAGGCTCCGCGCCGCAGCGAAGTCGAGGTCCGTGTCCTGCACGGGCACGGGGCCGCCGCTGGGCAGGTTGCGCTCGACGTCGAGCGGGAGACGCACACCCGCCGAGAGTCGGAGCGTGCACTCGTCCAGGGGCGCATCACCTGCGCGGACGAACGAGTGGACGCCCATGCCGAAGGGCGCGGTGCGGTCGCCGACGTTCGTGGCCGTGTGGGTGACGGTCAATCCGTCGTCGCCGAGGCTGTGCCGAGCTGTCAGCCGCAGCGCGAACGGCCATCCCGGTTCGCCGCCGATGTCGATGGTGTGGGTGATCGACGAGTCGGACCGCTCCGCGACGTCCCATTCCCGTCGGCGGACGAGTCCGTGACTCGCGTTGTTCCGGGCCGGTTCGGTGATCTCGAGCTGATGTGTCTCACCGTCGAACGTGAACCGGCCGTCGCGCGTGCGGTTGGGCCACGGTGCCAACACCAGCCCCGCCGACAACGGCGGCTTGACGGCGACCCGATCCCGACCGGCCTCCGGCCTGCCCGCGTCCCACGTCTCGGTCAACCGGCGGCCGGAGTGCTCGAGGGCACGTAGTCCCGCACCGGTGGCGGCGACGTCGGCTCTGTACGCACCGTGGCGCAGTGAATGGGACAGGGCGGATGGCGCGTCGTCGACCATGTCAGCACGCTACCGCCCCGGTATGTCGCGTCGTTCTCTGTACGGTGGATCGGGTGTCCACAGTCGCCGTCGCCACCGAACCGGTGGCACCCCGCCGCTGGGTCGACAGGACCCTCGTCGACATCGTCGTGGTCGTCGCGGCCCTGGTGGTCTTCAACCTGACCGCGCACTTCGCGCCCACCCCCATCGCGGTCGCCGCGGTGCCGGTCGGCGCCCTGCTCCTGCTCGCCTTCGCCCGTGCGCGCGGCCTCCAGTGGAGCGACCTGGGATTGAGCAACGTCGGACGCGGAGCCCGTCACGGCGCCGCTGCGGCCGGACTCACGCTGGTGGTGGTGGCCATCGCCGCCTCGATCCCCCTCACCCAGAGCGCCTTCCTCAACGAGCGATACGGCGTCAACGTCGGCGCCACACTGTTCGCCGCCCTGGTCATCATTCCGCTCCAGACGGTCGTTCCGGAGGAGCTCGCGTTCCGCGGCGTCTTGCACGCGAAGTTGTCGCGACGCTTCGGCATTCGTGCGGTCGCCGTCATCGGTTCGCTACTCTTCGGCCTGTGGCACGTGGCGTCGTCACTCGGCTTGACGGTCGGCAACGACGGCTTCTCCGCCGTGCTGGGAACCGGCCTCTTCGGTCAGATCATCGGCGTGTGCGGCGCAGTCGCCGGGACCACCCTGGCCGGCTTCGTCTTCACCTGGCTGCGCCATCGCGGCGGCAGCATCATCGCCCCCATCGGTCTGCACTGGGCACTCAACGGCGCCGGCGCGCTGGCCGCACTCGCGGTGTGGCACCTCACCTTTCACTGAGGTCGAGCGTCGCGGCCAGATCCCGCACGATGTCGGCGTAGAACGCGCCGGTGTCCTCGGTGACGCCGACCAGATGACCGAAGCGCTCGAACGACACCGCGCCGAAGACCGTGATCCACGCCGACAACGTGCGGGCCACCAGGTCGGTCGTCATCACGCCGCCGACGTCCTCACCGGTGGCCTGGAGATAGCGCTCCACGACGAAGTCGCGCGCCGGTGAATAGATGTCGGGCTCGATACGGACCGGCGGTGCGGACCGATGCGCGTCGACGACGATGCTCACCACCACGAGAGTCGGGCGCGTGGCCGGACCGACGGTCGTCTGCGGCGCTCGATAGCCGGGCACGGGCGAGCCGTACAGCAGCGCGTACTCGTGCGGGTGCGCCGCGGCCCACGATCGCAGTGCGTCACATACCGCCACCCAGCGGTCGACAGGCTTCCCACCCTGCGGATCCGCGTCCTCGAGGGCCGCACCAAGCTCGTCGTAGCACTGCACGATCAGTGCCGTGAGCAGCTCGTCCCGACTCGCAACGTAGCGATAGACGGCCGAGGACACCATGCCGATCTCCCGCGCCACGGCGCGCAGGGACAGCGCCGCGGGTCCGATGTCGGCGAGCTGGGTCCGAGCTGCGCCGAGGATCGCGGCCATCGTCTCCGTGCGGGCGGTCTCCCGGGGCGTGGGCATGCCTTCACAGTAACCGAGAGCACCGCTCTTGACTTTCGAGAGCGGTGCTCTCATAGTTGTGGCGAGAGCGGTGCTCTCCACTATGGAAGGTGTTTCCCATGTCCGATCGTCACGTCGTCGTCGGGGCCGGCCCCGTCGGTACCCACGTCGCCCGCCTGCTCGCCGACCGCGGCTCCGAGGTCGTCCTCGTCTCCCGCCGAGGCACCGCCGTCCCGGGTGTCACGGCCGCCGCCGCGGATGCCTCCGACGCCGACGCTCTCAGCGCGCTCACCGAAGGCGCCCGTGCGCTGTACAACTGCGCCAACCCCGGCGATTACACGCAGTGGCAGCAGATGTGGCCGCCGCTGGCGCGGTCGCTGCGCAGCGCCGCCGAACGGACAGGTGCCGTCCTGGCCGTCACGGGCAACCTCTACCCGTACGGGCCCGTCGCCGACGGTGTCATGCGCGAAGGAATGCCCGACGCCGCCGCCGACCACAAAGGCGCGCTGCGAGCGCAGATGTGGCGCGACCTCGCCGACGCGCACCGCGCCGGAACTCTGCGGGCAGTCGAGGTACGCGGTTCGGACTACGTGGGAACGGGAGTCGGCGCGAACGGGCATGTCACGCGTCTCCTCCCCGCTGCGCTCGACGGCAAGGCCGTCTGGGCGATCGATGCAGCCGACGTGCCGCACTCGTTCACCGATGTCCTCGACGAGGCGCGAGCGCTGATCGCCGCCGTCGACACCCCGGAATCGTGGGGACAGGTGTGGCACGCGCCGACCAATCCCGCTGTGACACTGCGACAAGCGATCACCGACACACTCGAGGCCGTGGGCAAGCCCCCGGTCCCCGTACGCGTGGTGCCCCGGTCGATCACGCGGGCAGCGGGTCTCGCCGTGCCGATGCTGCGAGAGTTGAACCAGCTGTCCTACCAACGCACCGCGCCCTACGTGCTCGACTCGACGCGGTCACAGCAGATGCTGGGTATCGAGCCCACCCCCTGGGCGGAGGTGTGCCGCCGCACCGCTCAGGTCTGAGCGGTGACGCGGTATTTCACGAACGCCGGGATCGCAAGGGCTGCGATCATCACCCCGACGATCACCAGCACGCCCCCTCCGGCCGCCGCCGCGGCAGTGCCCACCATGAAAGCGGCCGCACCGTGCAGGACGTCGCCGACTCGCGGGCCGCCCGCGACCACGACGATGAAGACGCCCTGCAACCTGCCCCGCATGTCGTCGGTGGCGACGGATTGCAGCATCGAGCTCCGGAACGCGGCGGAGATCATGTCGGCGCCGCCGCCGATCGCCAGGAAGCCCAACGCCATGTACAGCGCCCACCCCCGCTGGCCGACGGTCGCGAGCGCCACGGAGACGCCGAACCCGATCATCGCGCCGCCCCACACCACGATGCACGCGATCACCGCGACACCCTGACGCTGCACGCGCGGCAACCACCCCGAGAAGATTCCGCCCAGCACCGCGCCCGCCGACAGCGACGCGAACAGCAGTCCGAGGACGAGTCCACCCTCGGCCGGGTCACCGAACGTCTCGGTGGCCACCTCGGGGAACAGTGCGCGCGGCATCCCGAACACCATCGCGATGATGTCCACGACGAACGAGGCGAGCAGCACCTTCTGCGTCGCCAGGTAGGCGAACCCCTGGAACACCTCGCGCAGACCCGCGCGTCGGGACTCCCCCGTCGGCGGAATCTTCGGCAGTCGCGCGACTGCCCACAGGGTCACCGACAGCGCAATGGTGTCGAGCAGGTACAGCGTCGGCAGCCCGAACGCCGGAATCAACGCACCGGCCAGCATCGGGCCCGCGATGGCACCGAAGTTGAACACCGTCATGTTGAGTGAGTTGGCAGCGGGCAACTGCCGCACCGGAATCAGGCGCGGGATGATGGCGCTGCGCGTGGGTTGGTTCACCGCGAAGAAGCCCTGCTGCACGGCGAGCAGCACCAACACGATCCACACGTTGTTCAGCCCCAGGTGCGCCTGCAGCCACAGCATGAACGACGTCGCGCCGATCCCCACCGTGGTGATCATCAGCAGGGTGCGCCGGTCCATCACGTCGGCCAACGCCCCGCCCCACAGCCCGAACACGACCAGCGGAACCAACGCGAAAGCACCCGCGAGTCCTACGTACGCCGAGCTCGACGTGATCTGGAAGATCTGTTGCGGCACAGCGACGACCGAGAGCTGGGCGCCGATGACCGTGACGACGCCCGACGCCCACAGGCGTCGATAATCGGGATTCTGGAGAGGAGTGGTGTCGGCGAGAAGTTTCACGGTTGCAGACGTTCGACGCCGGACGCCGTGATCACCAGCCTGTTGTGCAGACGGTTGTTCCGGCCCTGCCAGAACTCCACGGACTCGGGCGCGATGCGGAGGCCGCCCCAGTTCGGAGGCACCGGCACATCCTGGTTCTCGAACCTGTCGGTCACGTCGGCGAGGTGCCGTTCCAGGTCCTGACGCGATCCGATGGGGCTCGACTGCTGCGACGCCCACGCACCGAGTTGCGACCCCCGCGGCCGGGTGGACCAGTAGGCAGCCGTCTCGTCGGCACTCACCCGCGTGACCGGTCCGCGCACCGTGAGCTGGCGCTGGATGCCGATCCACGGGAACGTCGCCGATGCGAAGGGCGTCGACTCGAGATGGCGGGCCTTCGCGGATCCGTAGTTCGTGTAGAAGACGACACCCGACTCCGACAACTCCTTGCACAGCACCGTGCGGGTCGCCGGTCGGCCGTCCGCGTCCACCGTCGCGAGTGTGATGGCATTCGGTTCCGGCAGACGCGCGTCGATCGCCTGCTGCAACCACACACGGGCGAGCGCGAGCCAGCCGTCGGCGAGGTCGCTCTCCTCGAGATCGCCGTCCCCGCCATACGCCACCCGCATATCCGCCAGGTCGATGTTCTCGGTCACCGCGCAGACGCTACTCCCGGAGTACGGTGCGGCCCGCGCTACCCACTAGGGTGCGGTGAGGTGCAGGTCCACGCACGAAAGCGGGGTCCGCGGACACAGGAGAACGAGGGATCTTCATGGCCCAGGAAACAGTGGTACCGGAGGGCTTCGTCGCCGGACTCGAGGGCGTCGTCGCCTTCACCACCGACATCGCCGAACCCGACAAGGACGGCGGCGCACTGCGCTACCGCGGCGTCGACATCGAGGACCTCGTCGGCAAGGGCGTCACCTTCGGCAACGTGTGGGCACTGCTCGTCGACGGACGCTTCGGCCCCGGACTACCGCCCGCCGAACCCTTTCCCCTCCCCATCCACACCGGCGACGTCCGCGTCGACGTCCAAGCCGGACTCGCGATGCTCGCACCGATCTGGGGGTACGAGCCGCTCCTCGACATCGACGACGACACCGCCCGCGAACACCTCGCCCGCGCCTCTGTCATGGCGCTGTCCTACGTCGCCCAGTCCGCGCGCGGCATCTACCAGCCGGCCGTGCCGCAGACGCGAATCGACCAGTGCTCCACCGTCACAGAACGATTCATGACTCGGTGGAAGGGCGACCCCGATCCCGCCCACACCGAGGCCATCGACGCCTACTGGGTCTCCGCCGCCGAGCACGGCATGAACGCCTCCACCTTCACCGCCCGCGTCATCGCCTCCACCGGAGCCGACGTCGCCGCCGCCCTCTCCGGAGCCATCGGCGCCATGTCCGGACCGCTCCACGGCGGCGCCCCCGCCCGCGTGCTCCCCATGATCGAGGAGGTCGAGAAGTCCGACGACGCACGGGCACTGGTCAAGGGCATCCTCGACCGGAAAGAGAAGCTCATGGGCTTCGGGCACCGCGTCTACCGCGCCGAGGACCCCCGCGCCCGCGTCCTGCGCGCCACCGCGCAGCGCCTGAACGCACCCCGCTTCGAGGTCGCCGCCGCCCTCGAACAGGCCGCACTCGCCGAACTGCGCGAACGCCGCCCCGACCGCGCCATCGAGACCAACGTCGAATTCTGGGCCGCCGTCATCCTCGACTTCGCCGAAGTACCCGCGCACATGATGCCCGCCATGTTCACCTGCGGCCGCACCGCCGGTTGGTGCGCCCACATCCTCGAACAGAAACGCCTCGGCAAGCTCGTGCGTCCCGCCGCCATCTACACCGGTCCCGCACCGCGCTCCCCCGAGAGCGTCGAGGGGTGGGGCACCATCGCGTGAGGTAGGTGGGGTGTTATTTCTCCGCCGCGCGCACCGCACGGTGTTTCGCGCGCCTCTCGTTCTGCGCGCGTAGCCGAGCGGTGCGCGCGGGGCAAGGGGCGGGCGCTCGAACCCGGGGATGACGCCCGACTGTGGACGGCCGCAGCGCGGGCGACCGACTCGTGCGCACACTGCGGCCGTGAACTTCTACGGGGAACACCTGCTCAGCCGTCGTGACGCACTGGCACGCGGCGCCACCGACGCCGAGATCAAGGCTGCACTGGCGCGTCGCGAGATCGCCGTCGTCCGGCGCGGCATCTACGTTCCGGCTGCGGTCCACGAATCGCTCGACGCCACCGGCCGGCACCTGCTCGAGGTGCGCGCGACGCTGCTGGCGAGCGCCCCCGCGGCGGCCGCCGCACACGGTTCCGCAGCCTTGGTGCACGGGATGTCGTTGTGGCGAGTCCCGGAACGGGTGCATCTCGGCATCCCGCGATCGTCGGGTGGCCACGTCGGTCGGCATCGCCACGTGCATGCCGACGGTCTGACCGAGCGGGACGTCGACGTCATCGACGGCCTGCGCTGCACGTCCGCTGCGCGCACCGTCGCCGACCTCGCGCGGACCCTCCCGTTCGAGGATGCGGTCTGCGCCGGTGACTCCGCACTGAACCGACATCTCGTGACGCCGGAGTCGGTGCGCGAGTCGCTGAGCCGTACGCCGTCCCATCGCAGACGCACCGCCGCCGAGTGTGTACTCGGCTTCCTGGACGGGCGAAGCGAGAGCGTCGGGGAGTCGCGGAGCCGCGTGTATCTGCACCATCTCGGCGTTCCGTGCCCGGAACTGCAGGTCACGCTGATGCTCTCGGACCGCCGCACCACCTTCCGCCCCGATTTCTTGTGGGAGGACGAGGGTGTGATCGGCGAGTTCGACGGTGTCTCGAAGTACTCGGCTCTCGCACGCCCCGGCGAGTCACCCGCCGACGTCCTGGTGCGGGAGAAGCGTCGCGAGGACCTGCTCCGCGCACACGGATGGACGGTGGTGCGCTGGACGTGGGCTGATCTGACGTCGCCGCAACTCGGCCGCGAACTGTGTCGGGTGTTGGCCGCAGGGTGCGGGGGCGCACGGCCGCGCACCACTCGGGTGGGGTGACCGCGCCCTCCACGCGCAGCGCCCGTCGACGAGCGCACGCCGCATCCTGCGCAGGGCACCGCGCGGTGCGCCCGCCGGCCCACCAGCACCGGGCAACCAGCACCGAGACGCCCAGCGGGGTGCACGACCCCTGTCACGGCTGCACTACCCTGATCTCGCCGGTACCGCCCACACCGAAACTAAGGACGCGAACCCCGTATGGCCGAGAACCTGACCATTCCTTCCGACCTCAAGCCCGGCGACGGACGCTTCGGGTGCGGTCCGTCGAAGGTCCGGCCCGAGCAGCTCCAGTCCCTGGTGGACGTGGGCGCGTCGGTGTTCGGCACCAGCCACCGCCAGAAGCCGGTGAAGGACGTGGTGGGTCGGGTGCGCGACGGTCTGCGCGAGCTGTTCTCGATCCCCGAGGGCTACGAGGTCGTGCTGGGCAACGGCGGCACCACCGCGTTCTGGGACGCCGCGGCGTTCGGCCTGATCAAGGAGAAGTCGCTGCACCTCACCAACGGTGAGTTCAGCTCGAAGTTCGCCTCGGTGGCCAAGGCCAACCCGTTCATCGGTGACCCGATCGTCGTCTCCGCGGAGCCGGGCAGTGCTCCGGAGCCCACGTCGGACCCGTCGGTCGACCTGATCGGGTGGGCGCACAACGAGACCTCGACCGGTGTGGCCATTCCCGTGTCGCGTCCCGCGGACTCGGGAAACGCCCTCATCGCGATCGACGCGACCTCGGGCGCCGGCGGACTGCCCGTGAACGTGGCCGATTCGGATGTCTACTACTTCGCTCCGCAGAAGAACTTCGCTGCCGACGGCGGACTGTGGGTTGCGCTGATGAGCCCCGCGGCACTGGCCCGCGTCGACGAGATCGCGGCGAGCAAGCGCTGGGTCCCCGACTTCCTGTCGCTGCCCATCGCCATCGACAACAGCACCAAGAACCAGACGTACAACACCCCCGCGGTGGCGACGCTGCTCCTGTTCGCAGACCAGATCGAGTGGCTGAACGGCAAGGGCGGCCTGGACTGGGCGACGTCACGGACCGCCGACTCCTCGTCGCGGCTGTACGACTGGGCGGAGCGCTCCGAGTACGCGACGCCGTTCGTCGTCGACCCGAAGCATCGCTCGCAGGTGGTCGGCACCATCGACTTCGACGAGAAGGTCGACGCTGCAGCCGTCGCGAAGACGTTGCGCGCCAACGGTATCGTCGACACGGAGCCCTACCGCAAGCTCGGCCGCAACCAGCTGCGCGTCGGCATGTTCCCGGCCGTCGAGCCCGACGACGTCACCGCCCTGACCGCCTGCATCGATCACGTGGTCGAACACCTGGCGTGAGAGCGTGCGTGTCCCCCCGACTGCTGCACTGTGGTGCATTACAGTCGGGGGTGGCACCGAACCCGGCCCCGTGCTCGGACAGCGAGCAGCCGAGGGGCAGGGGCCGTCGCGACGCAAAGGAGTGATCGTGCGAGAGATCCACGTGATCGGCCTGGCGTCGGACGGCAAGCACATCGTCTGTGCCGATTCCTCCGGTGAGAAGTTCCGTCTGCCGGCCGACGAGAAGTTGCGTGCCGCCGCCCGTGGTGACGCCGCGCGACTCGGACAGATCGAGATCGAGATGGATTCTCTGATGCGACCGCGCGAGATCCAGGCGCGCATCCGGTCCGGCGCCTCCATCGAGCAGGTGGCCAAGGAGTCGGGTATGCCGGCGAGCAAGGTGGAGCGCTACGCGCACCCCGTTCTGCTGGAACGCTCCCGCGCTGCCGAACTCGCCCAGCTGGGCCACCCCCTGCGTGCCGACGGGCCCGCCGTGCTCACCCTCGTGGAGATCGTGGGACTCGCGTTCCGCGGCCGCGGGCATTCGATGGACCAGGCCGAGTGGGACGCGTGGCGCGACGAGGACAATCACTGGATCGCTCAGCTGACGTGGCCCGCGGGACGCACCACCAACACCGCGCACTGGCGTTTCCAGCCGGATGCCCACGGCGGCAGTGTCACGCCCCTCGACGACGCGGCGTCCGAGCTGATCGACCCCGACTTCGGCCGCCAGCTCCGAGGGCTGGCCCCCGTCGTCGCCGCCGAGGAGGACTCGCCGTCGCAGCAGACCCTCGACGACTACTACGGGGTCGACGCGGACTCGGACACGGAGACCACGGCGGAGCAGCCCGAACCCGCGGAGACACCCGCAGTGCAGGCCGAGCCCGAGCCCGAACCGACGCAACCCAAGCCGGCGCCGGGCCATGCGAACGCGAAGGACAAACGGGGAAAGCCGGCCATGCCGTCGTGGGAGGATGTCTTGCTGGGAGTGCGCAGCAACGGCCGCTGAGCCGAGCAGTGTTCACGGCAGAGCGATCTTCACGGCCGAAAAAGTGACCGTCTGAGACCGGACGACGACAAGGGGGCGCCCGGTGGGGCTGGGAACAGCAGCGTTGTGGTTCGTCGACGCACCTGATCCGATCGCGGTACTGCGGTCCGGAGTGCAGTCCGACACCGATGCGGCCGCGGCCGTCGCACGGAAGCTCCACCCCGGTCTCGAGCCCACCCTCGTCGGCATGGCTCCCCTGACGGCGTTCGCCGTGGCGTCGGAGCCGAACCGCGTGCTGGTCGGCTGCTACCCGGGCATCACCGTCGTCTGCGCGTCCGAGCCCGCCGCGGTGCGCCCGTCGACTCTCGAGGAGTCGTGGACGTCGTTGCTGCCGTCCACGCACACCTTTCTCGTCGCCTCCGAACGCGAGCACGCGTGGGGCGCCTTCGCGCAATGGGACTCCGGCACCCTGAAGCGCTCGTTCAGCGCCGGCCCCACCTACATCCACGAGGACGAGGGTCTCCCCTTCCCGTGGGAACGGCCCTTCTGGTCGGGCGACCATCCGCTGCAGTTCGACGGCGAGAAGTTTCCCGATCCCCAGGCGCTGCCGTTCCACCCCCAGGAGTTCGCCGACGCGGCGAGCGCCCACTGGCTCGGCGTCCGCATGATCGGCGGTGCCCGCGACGGGGACACCGACCCCGGGTCGGTGCTGTTGTGCGATTTCGCGATGCGCGATCCGGCGGCGACCCCTCCGCCCGAACCACCGCGACCGGAGAATCCGGAGCCGCAGCGCAAGCGCGGCCTGTTCCGGCGCCGCTAGACCGACGCGTCGACGGCGAACGCCAGCACACCCACGGCCGCGCCGGCGGCGATGCCCGGAACGACGAAGCGCCACACCGGATCTGCACGCCGGCGGGCGACCGACGGCGCAGCGCCGCCCACCATCACGGCCATCACCAGGACAGCGAAGAGGCTGCTGACCCGGAGCAGGGTGAGGCCCAGCGAGATCACCGCGGCGGCGGTGACGAGTGCCGCGGCGACGGCACACGCGATTCCCGGGCCCCACGGTGTCGGTTCGTCCGGATCCCTCATCCCGTGCGCACCCGCTCGTAGAACGCCATGGCGGCCGCGGTGGCGACGTTGAGCGAGTCGGTGCCCGGTGCCATCGGGATCCGCGCCCGGACGTCGGTGGCGCGCATCGCGTGTTCGGTGAGTCCGGGCCCCTCGGCGCCGAGCAGGAGCGCGACCTTCTCCCCCGTCATCGCCTCGGCCAGCGGAACGGCGGTCGGATTCGGAGTCAGCGAGACGAGCTGGAACCCGTTGTCGCGCAGCACGGACAGCCCGCGCGGCCAGTCGGGGACAGTGGCGAACGGCACGCGCAGCACGTGGCCCATCGAGACACGCACCGACCGTCGGTACAGCGGGTCGGCGCAGGCGCCGCCGAACAGGACGGCGTCGGCACCGAGGCCGGCGGCATTGCGGAACATGGAGCCGAGGTTCTCGTGGTCGTTGACGCCTTCGAGAATCGCCACCGTCCGCGCGTCGGCGACGACGTCCGCGAGGTCCAGCGGTGCGGGGCGCCGGGCGGCCGCGAGCACCCCGCGGTTGAGGTGGAACCCGACGGCCTCCGCCATGACGTCCGCCGTGGTGCGGTAGAACGGCACGTCGACGTCCACGAGATCGTCCGCGAGCTCACCGAGCCGCCGCTCGACGCCCAGCAGCGAGAGGGGCTCGAAACGTGACGCGACGAGGCGCTGGACCACCAGAACACCCTCCGCGATCACCAGCCCCTTGCCCTCGGGCAGGTCGGGGCGACGGTCCGAGGAGTTGAGGTCCCGGAAGTCGTCGAGGCGAGGATCGGCTGGGTCGGTGATGTCGACGACGTGTACCACGGACCCATCTTCTCAGGACGTGTTCCGGCGGTGCATCGGCGCGGCCGATAAGGTCGTCTGCGATGACTACCGACGACACGATCACCATCCGTACCGCCACCGAGGACGACTGGGACGCCATCGCGCTCCTCGACGCCCACGCTTTCGGTGAGCACCAGAACAGCGAGGACATGGAGGAGACCAAGATACTCACGGCCTCGTCCGAGATCTTCCTGGCGTGCGACGGTGACCTGCCGGTCGGTGTCACGATGCACTTCCCGATGGACGTCACCGTCCCCGGTGGCCGCACCCTGCCCGCGACGGGGGTCTCGTGGGTGTCGGTCGCTCCCACGCATCGCCGACGCGGCATCCTGCGCCGGATGTTCACCGCGCAGCACGAGCGCTTCGAGGAGGCGGGCAAACCCCTGTCGGTGCTCACGGCGAGCGAGGCGACCATCTACGAGCGGTTCGGGTACGGCGCCGCCACGCAGGGTGTCAACTACACCATCGACCGGCGCTTCACCGCGTTCCGCAAGGATCTGCCGCCGCCCCGGGGCGCCCGTCTGGTGACGTCCGCGGAGGCTCGTGAACTGCTGCCGGAGATCTACGGACGGTGGCAGCGACAGACCGCCGGCGCCCAGCCGATGCCCCAGACCCGGTGGCATCGCTTCTTCGCCGATCGCAAGAACTCCCGCGGTGGTTTCTCCAAGCTCTTCTTCATCGTCCACCCCGACGGATACATCGCGTTCCGCCGCGGCTACCGCGTCGGGACAGCTGGGGCGCAGGAGGCGCGCATCGTCGACATCATCGCCGCGACGGACGAGGCACGCTCCGATCTCTGGCAGGTGATGTGCGGCATCGATCTCGTGGAGACGATCGAGGTGACGCTTCCCGTCGGGGATCCGCTGCTGACACTGCTGACCGATCGTCGTGTTCCGCAGGTCACCGGCGTCAAGGACGGCCTGTGGGTGCGGTTGATGGACGTCCCGGCCGCGCTGTCGGCGCGGACGTACGCCATCGACACCGATCTCGTGATCGGCGTGGAGGATCCGTTCCTGCATGCCGGCGGCGCCTATCGCTTCGTCACCCGCGACGGGCACGCCGAGGTCACCCGCAGTGACGACGACCCCGACGTGACGGTGTCCTCGTCCGTCCTCGGCAGCCTCTACCTCGGCGCGCACCGCGCTCGCCAGTTCGCGGCCGCCGGCCGAGTGGCGTCGACGTCGGAGAAGGCGTTGCACGAGTTCGACCTGGCTTTCGGCACCCCGAGCCAGCCCCAGATCGGCTGGTTCTTCTAGGCGGGTCGGGGTTCGTCGACCCCGACGTCGGGCATCGCGATGTCGGCGACATGGGTGCGGCGCACGACCAGCGCCGCGCCCAGGCCCGCGATCAGGGAGACGATCCCGCCGAGCACCAGCGGTGCGCGAGGATCGACGACGTCGGCCACCCAGCCGAGCAACGGGCTGCCCAGCGGGGTTCCGCCGAGGAAGCACAGCATGTAGATGCCCATGACCCGGCCGCGCATGTCCGACGGGACCGACGCCTGCAGGATGTTCATCGCGATGGTGCTGAACGTGAGCTGGACTGCGCCGGCCGGGATCAGCATGACGGCGACGGCCCAGAACGCGGGCATCAGTCCGGCCAGGGTCTCGAAGATGCCGAACACCACCGCGGACAGCACGAAGAGACGGATCCCGGGGGTGCCGCGTCTCCGGGCGGCGAGCGTCGCGCCGATCAGGGTGCCCACCGCGAGCACCGTGGACAGGAATCCGTACGCGTCCGCACCCTTGTCGAAGGTGTTGCGCGCGATCACCGACAGGCTCAGCGGGAAATTGATGCCGAACGTCGACACGACGAACACGGTCGCCAGGAGCACGCAGAGATCCGGCCGCCCCGCGACGTAGCGGAATCCCTCCCGCACTTGCCCTTTCCGACGCGGTGCACGCTCGACGGTGAACAGTTCGGCGGGCCGCATGGCGGCGAGGGCGCCGAACACCGCGGCGAACGAGGCTGCGTTGACGAGGAAGACCCAGCCGGTGCCGACCAGCGTGATGCCCACGCCGGCGATGGCGGGGCCGACGATGCGGGCGAGGTTGAACGTCATCGAGTTGAGGCCGATGGCGTTGGGAAGCCGTGCGGGACCGACCATCTCGATGGTGAACGACTGCCGGACGGGCGCGTCGATCGCCGACGAACAGCCGAGGAGCAGCGCCAGGACGTAGACGTGCCACAGCGCCACGACACCGCCGACGTCGAGCAGCCCGAGCACGAGCCCGAACACGGCGGCAGCGGCCTGAGTGGCCATGAGGAGGCGTCTCTTGTCGTACCGATCCGCGAGCACCCCGCCCCACACGGACAGCACCAGTGTGGGACCGAACTGCAGTGCCATGACGATGCCGACGGCGAGCCCGTTGCCCCCGGACAGTTCGAGAACCAGCCAGTCCTGGGCGATGCGCTGCATCCAGGTGCCGATGAGCGAGACGATCTGACCCGACGCCCACAGTCTGTAGTTGCGCGAGTGCAACGCGTCGAACAGAGAGGGCCGGGCCGCGGACCCGTCCGTCCGCCGATGAAGTAGTTGCACGAAGTACCAATCTACTCCGGTGGCGGAGAGCTCGGCCCGAGGTCAGGCGGGGAGCGTCACTCCGACTCGTTGACGATGGCCGACATGATGTCGACCGCGGTACGCATCGCCACGAGCTGGTCCGCGTCGAGCCCGCGCAACTGTTCGGTCAACCACGCCTCGCGGGCGTTGACCTCGTCCTCGATGACCTGACGACCCGCGTCGGACAGCGACACGATGATCTGACGGCCGTCGGTGGGGTGGGGCATCCGGTCCACGTACCCGAGATCGCCCAGGGACGCGACGACGCGCGTCATGGACGGCGGCTGTACGCGCTCGCGCGCTGCCAGGGTGCCCGGAGTCATCGCGCCTTCGCGTGCGAGGGTCGCGAGAGCGGAGAGCTGCGTGAGCGTCACCTGGCTGGTGCGGCGGCCTCGCAGGTGCCGCGTCATACGGACGACAGCGAGGGAGAGGTCGCCGGCCAACGCACGCAGTTCCTGAGGCATCGCCACAGGATACGGCACGTGCGGGTGCTGAACGACCCGCGCGAGCAGCGGATCTGCGCCGACTACGTGAGCGCGTCCGTGATGGGCCCGAGGGCGAAGTACGCGACGAAGAGCAGGGCCACGATGCCGAGAAGTGGGTGGACGCTGCGGATCTTGCCGCGACCGACGGCGAGGACGACCCAGGTGATGAATCCGACGCCGATGCCGTTCGCGATGGAGTAGGTGAACGGCATGACCACGATGGTGAGGAACGCGGGCAGCGCCACATGGAATTTGGTGAAGTCGATGTCGGCGACCTGCCCGATCATCAACGCCCCCACCACGACGAGGGCCGGTGCGGCCGCCTCGATGGGGACCACCGAGTACAGCGGTGTCAGGAACATCGCGGCGAGGAACAGCACGCCCGTCACCACGTTGGCGAGGCCGGTGCGCGCACCCTCGGCGATTCCCGACGCCGACTCGACGAAGACCGTGTTCGACGACGCCGAACCTGCGCCGCCCGCGACCGCGCCGACACCCTCGACGACGAGCGCCTTGCCGACGCCCGGCAGCGTGCCGTCCTTGCTCGCGAGCCCGGCCTCCTTGCCGAGCCCGGTCATGGTGCCCATGGCGTCGAAGAAGTTGGCCAGCACCAGCGTGAACACCAGCAGGCTGGCCGCCAGGACGCCGATGCGGGTGAAGGCGCCGAACAGATCGACGTTGCCCACGAGTGACAGGTCGGGGAGGTCGACGACGACGTCGGGCAGCGCCGGCACGCTGAGGTTCCAGCCCTTCGGGTTCACTCCCGCGGAGGCACCGGTGTCGGTGATCGCCTCGATGATCGCGGCCACCACGGTGGTGACGACGATGCCGATCAGCAACCCGCCCCGCACCTTTCGCGCCACGAGGATGCCCATGAGAAGCAGACCGAAGACGAAGGTCACCGTCGGCCACGACGCGATGGACCCGTCGATGCCCAGGCCGACCGGAACGGTGGTGCCGGCGATGTCCGGCACACGACGCACGAAGCCTGCGTCGACGAGACCGATGAGCGCGATGAAGGCGCCGATGCCCGCAGCGATGGCGGCCTTGAGTTCGCTCGGGATGGCCTCGAACACGGCGGTGCGGAATCCGGTGAGCGCCAACACCACGATGATGATGCCGTCGATGACGACCAGCCCCATGGCCTCGGCCCAGGTGACCTGCGGGGCGATGGTGACGGCGAGCAGCGTGTTGATGCCGAGTCCCGCCGCGATGGCGAACGGGTAATTGGCGATGACACCGAAGAGAATGCTCATGACGCCGGCCACGAGCGCCGTGACGGCGGCGACCTGGGGCACCGGGAGGATGTCGCCCAGCACGTCGGTCTTGGCCGCCGCGTCGTCGGGCGAGAAGCTGCCGAGGATCAGCGGATTCAGCACCACGATGTAGGCCATGGCGACGAACGTGACGACGCCTCCCCGCACCTCGGCGGACATGGTCGATCCGCGATCGGTGATCTTGAAGTACGAGTCGAGGAGAGACGTCGCGCGAGACATGAAGTGGAGACTAGGCCATGACCCGGTGAGGGGCGCGGGTAGCGTCGGCGCCGTGCGCCCCACCCCCGCCACCCCGCCCGGACTGCCACCGCGCGTGACCGATCCCGCTCCGGTGCTCGCTGCCGGGACGCTGCTGTTCCTCGTCGCCGCCGTCCTGTGCTCGGTGGTCGACTCCTTCTCGGGCGCAGTCGCGGTCTGCTGGACGGGAACCGCTCTGGGCGCGTTGGGGTTCGGACTGTTCGCACTGCAACGCCGAGCTGCTCGCCGCGGCCGACGCACGGCCCAGAAGGGGCTCGTGCACCCGCCCGAGGTGTGACCCGGGCGACAGGTTCCGGGCGCGAAAACCCCCTCTGACGTGCTGGAACTCACCCTCCTCGAGGTTGAGTAACACGGACGTAACGTGGAGAATCGGTTATGTCAGTTCAGCTACTCGAGCAACGTCCGGAGAGATAGAAGTGAAGTACGTCGAAAGTTTCCTCAACCGCCGCCGCCACGTTCGGGCACTGCGTGATCTCTACGCACGCGCGAACAACGTGGGCAGCCCCGCGATGCGTGACGAGCTTCTCGTCATCGCCCAGCGCGACCGCTGAGTCGCGACACCACCGCGATACCCGCGACACCGACCAGGGCCCCCAGGAGCCAGCCGACGACGACGTCGCTGAGCCAGTGCGCCCCGAGGTAGACGCGGGAGAACCCGATGAGCAGCGTTGCCGCCGTGACCACGGCGGCCGCTGCTCTCGTTCGTTTCCGGGCACTGTCGAACGCGCCGAGCGCGACCAGCAGCGTGATCACCGCCGCCGCGAAGGTCGCCGACACCATGGCGTGACCGGACGGGAACGAGTAGGTCGAGATGTCGACGAGGCGCTCGGGCACCGGCGGCCGGGTCCGGCGGATCGCGTACTTGAGAGCGTTCATGACGAGCCATCCGGTGAACACCGTGGCCACGAGGCCCGGCCCGAGATGGCGGTGCCCCCGGCGCACCAGGATCAGCGCGACCACCACCGTCACGAGTGCGACGCCCGCGGTGTTGCCCACCGTGGTGATCACGGTCATGGCGTCCGTCAGGGCCGCGCTCCGGTGATCCACCATCCAGTCGAGGACATCACGGTCCGCGCTCACGGCAGCACCGTCCGTGACACGTGCGTCTCGCCGTCGTCGGTGACCCAGAAGGGCACCGCTCGCTCCACTCGCACGGTGCCGCGACACCGCACCACCAGGTCGTCGTGCAGGACGACGACGTCCGGGACCGGCCACGACGAGATCGCGCGTGCGGCCGCGAGGGCGGGATGGGTGTCCACCGTCGCCGGCTCCCCCACCGACACGATCTCGACGCTCAGCGCCGTCGACGCCGTCTCCACGTCGAGGAGATCCGCGAGGGTGTCGGCGGACGCCGTCGACCCGAGCACGACTCGGTCGGCGGGTAGCAGGGCGATCCACCGCGGGTGATCGAGGACGACCACCGCGGCGGGATCGGCCACGCTGCCGGCGAGAGTGCGTACCGCCTCCGGCGGATCGATGTCGCGTAGATCCACCCGCCCGGAGTCCACCGCCTCGGCGAGGAGCGTGTGGGCCCGGATCGCCACCGCGGGAGACACCACACGACCGGGATCGGCGGCCGCGGCGAGCAGATCGGCCGCCGTGTCGGCGTCGTCGATCGCGGGACCCGCCAGCGCCGCGGCGAACTCGGCGGCGCGGGGATGGTCGACGGGGTCCAGCAGTCCACGCAGGGAGTCGTCGCCGGGCAGACGGAGCAACCCCAGCGGTGTCTCGTTCACCCGCGCGTGACGACGCAGCCACCAGGCGGTGTAGCCGGTCCGGTCCCGCACCGCCGCCGCCGTCACCGGATCGTCGACGATCTGGGTGAGCGCGTCCGCCCAGCGCGCCTCGTCCACCAGATCGAGATCACGCACGGCGACCAGGGTGCCGGGCTCACCGGAGAGACCGTCCCACCACGCCTCCTCGTCGTCGAGATCGTGATCGGGACCCGCGGGGGTCTCGTCCACCACGACGCCGAAGCCGTGACCCACGCCCACCACCCGCAGGGCGTCCACGCCGTACCGGTCGACGACGGACCGATCCACCACGCCGAACGGGCTGTCCCGCTGCAACACTCGCCGTAACGGCGAGTCCGGCAACAGCAGTTCGTCCGCCGCCCGCATCTCGCCGTCCGACGAGAGCAACGGCAACGACCCGACGGAGCCGATCCTCGTCTCGCCGCCGACGGCTGCCGCGAGGGTCAGCACGTCGTGCACCAGTTCCTCCGGCACGTCGTCCGGATCCTCGAGCATCGCTGCCAACGCGGGGTCGGCGAGCAGGTCGGCCGGGCGAGCGATCTGCGCTCCCGCGCGGCGGAGCAACGGATGGGCGGCGTCCGGGTGCACCACACGAGCCCACCCGACCGAGCCGAGACGGTCGCCGTCCACCAGCACCACCGTGCGGGGACCCGTGACGGTGCGGCCGTCCGTCAGCGGAACCGGCAGCGCCGCACACTCGTCGACGTCCGCCGAGTCGTGCACGATGTCGGTCAGTGCGTCGTACAGGCGGTGCCACCAGATCGGCGGCCGCGACACCCCCGACAGGCTCTCGACGATGCCCGCGAGCCCGAGCCGACGCACACCGACCGCCGCCAGAGCCGTCGCCGACGCGCGATCCGATGCCTCGGGTGCCACCAGACCCGGCACGACGTCCACGAGGAGTTCGGCCAATTCGGCCGAGATCGCTTCCACCACCGCGGCATTCGCGGGACGTACCGCCCGGCCCGCAATCGTCGGCACCCACGCGGTCGACTCCAGGTCGCGGACCAGCGCCGCGCGGACCGCCTCGTCGACCTCGGACGCCGGCAGTCCCGGACGCGGTACCGCGGCGGCCCGATGAGACGCCGGCAGGTCGGCGACCAGTGCCGCGTATCCGGTCGCCACGACCGAGAGGTCGGCGCCCGGAAGGACCCGTCGACGGTCGGGCTGGAGGGGGACGTCCGCGATCAGGAGCAGCGGAATAGTCAGCACCTCATCGGATCTGGTGGGCGCACGCAGCACGTCCCGCGTCAGTGGCGCGGGCGAGTCCGGCGTGAGACCGTCGTCCTCGAGCGGCAGAAACCAGCGTGCGGCCGCCGCGTCGCCGCGCCACCATCGTCGGCCGCCGACCCGCACGTCCGTCCACGCTCCCGGGCCCGACGACACCTCACGCACGAGTTCGGTCCCGTCGACGGAGATCGACTGCAGCGCATCGAGTTCGAGCATCAGATCGATCGACTCACGGGCGGCCGCGGTCAGCACTTCGGCGACGTCCACGACGCCGTGCAGCACGACCTCGGTGTCCCAACCCGGGGTCGGCACGTCGTCCGACGCCCACG
Source organism: Rhodococcus sp. BP-316 (assembly GCF_019836105.1). Taxonomy (NCBI): domain Bacteria; kingdom Bacillati; phylum Actinomycetota; class Actinomycetes; order Mycobacteriales; family Nocardiaceae; genus Rhodococcus; species Rhodococcus sp. BP-316. Next base: position 55,079 of record NZ_JABUEE010000011.1, read on the forward strand.
GCAACCGGAGGACGGGAACGCCCTGCTCCGGCTCACTGAGCCCACGCGCGGCGATCGCTCGGCGCGTCCTCGATCCGTCGAACACGATCGAGCCCGACGTGGATCGGATCTCGATACGCTCGGACACCGCACGGACGGCGGTGAACCCGACTCCGTATCGCCCGACGGACGTGGCGTGCTCGGAAGTCTTGTCGGACGCTCGCAGCGCGGACAGCGCCTGCACCCCGGTGATCGACAGCGGCACACCGACATTCGCGACGTGCAGCGCGTCGCCGACGGACCACACCGCCAGGCGACCGGGAACGTCGGCGCGGGAGGCGGCGTCGGCGGCGTTCTGCGCCAGCTCCGTGATCACGCGATCGCGGTAGCCCCCCACCACCAGATCGGCCTCCGTGGCCGCATCCTCCCGCAGTCGGGTGGGCGACGACGACCAGGCCGCGAGAACGGACTCGCGCAGTGCCTCCGTCCCGAAGGGGTCGGTCAGAGGGTCGACGACGACTCCGTGATGTCGGTGACCGCCTCGGTGTCCCGGGGGTCGGTGTTCTGGGGCTCGGTGTTCTCGGTCGGCGTGGTCTCCAGGGCACCGTCGTCGTAGGCCGCGTACGCGGGCGATCCGGCGCCGGTCGGTCCCTCGGTGTCCGAGTGCGCACCGCAGCCGTACGCCGCGTGCACCACGTGTCCGTCCGCGGCCAACTCGTTTCCGCACACGCCGAACGCAGCGCTCAGCGAACCCTGCAGAGCGAGATAGAAACCGCACGTGACGCACGTGCCCGGCGCCGCCTTGGCCATCGGGGAATCGGGACCGAAGTCGCTCTCGGCCCACCGCTCGGCGGCCTCGAGCCGACCCTCGCGGCTCATGACCTGCTTGCGACCGAGACCGAGTTCGAGGGCGACGTCGTCGACGGCGGGATCGCCGGTGGCCAGGTACCCCGGCACCAGTCGGACGTCCTCGTGGCGCGGCGGCAGCAGGTCACCCGGAGCCAGATCGCCGGGACGGATGCGCTCGTCCCACGGAACCCACGTCGGCGCCACCAGGGCGTCCGGACCGGGAAGCAGGGCTAGTTCGCTGACGGTGACGGTCTCGGAGCCGGGGGGCGCTGCGACGACGACCGCCCACTGCCAGCCGCCGTATCCGGGCAGGTCGGCCGCGAAGCGGTGGATCGCGGAGGCCTCGTCGACGGCCTCGACCCCGAGGTGGGCTCCGACCGGGCCTTCGCCCGACTCCACGACGGCGGCCTGCGCCACGGACACGGCGTCGGCGAGGAGCGGGGGGATCTCGGTCACGACAGGGGCACTCACACCCCTATTTTGCAGCATCGGCTCGCGTCGTGCGCCCACCGGGCCTGACAGGATGGCCGTATGCGTTCGGGTCTCTTGCGTTCAGGTTCGGGAGTCGGCCGCGCGATCGCGTCCGGAACCGTCGCCGCCGCGGTGGTGCTCGGTGGATGCGCGCCGGACCCCGCACCGCCGGCCGCGGACGTGCCCCGCTTCGACGTCGAGATCGTCGGCACGTCGCCGCACGACACCGACGCCTTCACCCAGGGTCTCGAGATCGACGGTGAACGATTGCTCGAGGGGACGGGCCGCGAGGGCCGCTCCCGCGTCACGGCGTCCGATCGAGAGACGGGCGACGTGCTCACGGAGGTGGACCTTCCCGCACCGCTGTTCGGCGAAGGCCTCACCGTCGCCGGCGACACGGTGTGGCAGCTGACCTGGCAGGACGGGATCGCGGTGGCCCGAGATCGCGAGACTCTGCTGGAGCGGCGACGCGTCGACTACGACGGCGAGGGCTGGGGTCTGTGCCTCGACGAGTCGAGTGCGGGATCGAGCGGCCGCCTCGTGATGAGCGACGGCACCGACACCCTCACCTTCCGAGATCCGGTCACCTTCGAGCCCACCGGCACCGTGCGCGTGACTCGGGGCGAGCGGCCGGTGACGTCGATCAACGAGCTGGAGTGCACCGCGGACGGGATCTACGCCAACATCTGGAAGACCGACGACATCGTGCGGATCGATCCGTCGACCGGCGCCGTGACGGCGATCGTCGACGCCTCGCCGTTGCGTGCCGCACTCGAGGACACGTCCGGAATCGACGTCCTCAACGGCATCGCGGCCGTCCCCGGCACGTCCCGCTTCCTCGTGACCGGCAAATTGTGGCCCACTCTGTTCGAGGTCGAGTTCCGACCACGGTGACCGAGGGACGCCGTCCCCGCCGAGCGAGTCGCCGACACTCCCCGACCCGAGGTGGGGGACAATGACGGGGTGACAGGTCCCGACGATCCGCGCCCCGGTTCGCGACATCCGGGATGGGACAACTACTCGCCGTCCGAGCGACTCCCACCCCGTCGATCGCCGCTGCCTCCGCTGCATCCACCGACGGCCGGATTGGGCGAGACGATCCCGGGCGACCCGACCACGGCGCCCGACCCGACGACACGCATGCCGAACCAGGACACCGGTCCCCGCCGTCCCCGCGTACCCCGCAAACTGACGGTCACCCGCGTCGCGGCGATGCGTGGTCGCGAGATCACGGGCAAGGGCATCGCGACGTTCCGACGCGCCGCCACCGCCGACGGAGCCGACAAGTCCGGTCTCACGGCGCTCACCTACGCAACGATGGCCAACTTCGCCTCGGACGCGGCGATGGCGGTGGCGCTGGCCAACACGCTGTTCTTCTCCGCCGCGACGGGCGAGGACAAGACCAAGGTCGCCCTGTATCTGCTCATCACCATCGCCCCGTTCGCGATCATCGCGCCCCTGATCGGCCCCATGCTCGACCGCCTGCAGCAGGGTCGCCGCATCGCGCTGGCCACCTCGTTCGTCCTGCGCGCCGTCCTCGCCGTGGTGCTGGTCTTCAATTTCGACACCTGGCTCCTCTATCCCGCCGCGCTCGGGATGATGGTGCTGAGCAAGTCTTTCTCGGTGCTCAAGTCGGCCGTCACCCCTCGGGTGCTGCCACCGGACATCGACCTCGTCCGGGTGAACTCCCGCCTGACCGTGTTCGGGTTGCTGGGCGGCACCATCTCGGCGGGAGCGGTCGCGGGTGCCATCGCGTTCGCACTGGGTTCCGCCGGGGCACTGTGGTTCACGTTCGCCGTGACGGTGTTCGGCGCGTATCTCTCCATGCGCATCCCGTCCTGGGTGGAGGTCACCGAGGGTGAGGTGCCCGCGACGCTCGGGTACCACGCCGAGGCGACCACCGGCGCGATCGGCATCGTCCCGGCGCCCAGCAAACGCCGGCAGCCCCTCGGCCGCGACGTCCTCACCGGACTGTGGGGCAACGGCACCATCCGCGTGCTCACCGGCTTCCTCACGCTGTACGTCGCGTTCGTGGCGAAGTCCCGCACCGAGCACGAGCCACTCCAGCAGGCACTCATGTTGGCGTTGGTGGGCGCGGCGGCCGGACTCGGCAACTTCGGCGGCAACGCCGCCGGCGCCCGGGTGAAGCTCGGTCGCCCGTCGGTGCTGGTGGTGCGCTGCACCGCGGCCGTCACTGCGGTCGCGATCGTCGCGGCTCTGACGAACAGCCTGCTGACTGCCGCGCTCGCGGCTCTCGTCGCGTCTGGCGCGAGCGCGCTGGCGAAGGTGTCGCTCGACGCGTCGTTGCAGAACGACCTGCCTCCCGAGTCGATCGCGTCCGGCTTCGGGCGCAGCGAGACGGTGCTGCAGCTGAGCTGGGTCATCGGCGGCACGTTCGGCGTGCTGCTCCCCACCGAGTACTGGCTGGGTTTCACCGTGGTGTCGGTGGTCCTTACGATCGGCCTGGTGCAGACATTCGTGACCCACCGGGGCGGCTCGCTGCTTCCCGGCTTCGGCGGCAAGAGACCGGTACGAGCGGACCAGGAGGTGGCGGGCAGCGAACTGCGCCACGCCACCGGCCGAATTCCCCGAGTGGATCAGGATGCGGGCCGCGCACCCGCGGGCGAGGACGCTCCCCGATGACGACACGCAAGATCCTGTACGGACTGTCCGCACTGGTCGCCGTCGTCGGCGTCGCCTTCGTGCTGGTGGTCGGCAAGGCGATCCTCGACGCCCCCGAGGAGTCCCCGCGGGTGTCCGCGTACGCCGACGGCCGGTACGAGGAAGTGGAACCGTTCCGGTACTGCCCGGTGCAGGAGCCGCTCTGCGACTACGAGGGCACGACCGCGACGATGCCCGTGCGCGAGGGCCATCCGCTGCAGTTGTCCCTGCCGGGCGCCATCTCGGAGAACCCGTGGGGCTTCGCCAGCGTCTACGGAGACCCCGACTCCGGCGACGTGGTGGAAGCAGACGAGTACTTCGCCCCCGGGACGCGGAACACGCTCACCGTGCCGCCGGTGAACGAGGACGGACTCGTGCTCATCGGCGTCGAGGTGCGCCTGCCGTCCGGTGTCATCGACGTCGACACCGACCAGGAGGAGATCGTCAGCCACGCCATCTGGTCGATCGCCACCACGACGGCCCTCTAGGACTCGGGGCTCGGGGGTGGTGGTGGAGGAAGCACTGACCGAGTTCGTCATGACCCCCCTGGACTCCCTGAAGCAACGGGACGTCTCCATGGTCGTCGTCGTGGCAACGGTGATATTCGTCGTCACCAACACGGCGTGGAACTGGACGTCGGTGTGGTGGACTCCGGCTGTCCTCGCGTTCGCCGCGGTGTTCGTGTGGACGGGGCGGGACGCCCCGCACCGACGGACCGTCGTGTACCCGGACCGACTCGAGGTTCATCGGCGCAAGGGCGTCACGTCCGTGATTCCCCGGGACGCGATCGAGTCGTTCCGCGGGAAGCCCGACGACGAGGGAGGACCCGTCGTCGGCGTGGTCGATGTGTACGGACGACGGACGATGCTCGAGGGAACCGGGCATGCCGTGCAGAAGCGATGGCGAGACGGCGTCAGGAAGTACTTGTCCGACGCACATCGACGCGAGGTGGACGCTCTCGTCGCGCAGTTCGAGCACTGGCGCACGCACGGCCGCTGGGAGTGACCGCCCGGGTCAGCTGTCCAGTTCGCGGGCGACGGCCCGGACCACCTCGGAGATCTTCTGGGCGGTCTTGCGGTCGGGATACTTGCCCTTGCGCAACTCGGGCTGCACGGTGGCCTCCAGAAGCGTGATCATGTCCTCGACCATGCCGTGCAACTCGTCGGGCGTGTGCTTGCGAGCGGTCGGCTGATCGCGGCGGGCGGCGGCACCCGCCTGACGCAGTGAGGGCGCCGGGTCGAGAACCTTCAGCGACAACGCCTGGGGTCCGCGGCGTCCGGCGGCCATGCCGAACTCGACGCGCTGGCCGGCCTTCAGGCCCTCGACTCCCTGCGGGAGCGCGGACGACCGGACGTACACGTCCTCACCCTCGTCCTGCGAGAGGAAGCCGAAACCCTTGTCGACGTCGTACCACTTCACCTTGCCGGTCGGCACCGATCTCACCCATTCGTCTCGTTGATCGCGTCACATGAATAATCGCGCCCGTTGCCGCCGCCCATGACGGGCCCTGGCGCTCGGGACGCGATGAGTCGATGGTACTCCGCTGCGCGAACGACGAGCACCTCGATATCGCGGGGGTAGGCGGCGGGAAGGCCGGAGGCCGGTCGGGTCGTCAGGCCGGGAAGGCCGGAGGCCGGTCGGGGCATCAGGCCGGGAAGGCCGGAGAGATAGTGTGCTCTCTCGTGACCGACTCCCCCCGTACCGGAACCCCGGCGCTCCTGGTCGCCGCCCTCGTCTGTTTCGGGCTGGGCCTGCTGGCGATCGTCGTCATGTTCGTGACGCTGCTCGTCTGGGACGATCCGCCCGGACTGTGGATCTATCTCTCGGCGATGCTGTGCCCGCTGGGGTTCCTGCTCGGTCTGATCCACGCGCTGCGGTCGGGCCGCCGAGCCCGTCGCTGACACGGCGGAACCGGGCATACTGGTCGCATGCGCCTGCTGCTGAACGTCATCTGGTTAGTCTTCGGCGGCCTGTGGCTCGCTCTCGGCTACTTCGTGGCCGGCATCGTCTGCTGCATTCTCATCGTCACCATCCCGTTCGGTATCGCGGCGTTCCGCATCGGGGTGTACGCCCTGTGGCCCTTCGGCCGGACCGTGGTGGACAAGCCCACGGCGGGCGTCGCCTCGGTGATCGGCAACGTGATCTGGATCGTCGTGGCAGGGATCTGGCTGGCCATCGGGCACGTCCTCACCGCGATCGCCATGGCGATCACCATCATCGGGATCCCGCTGGCGTTGGCGAACCTCAAGCTGATCCCGGTGTCGCTCATGCCGCTGGGCAAGGACATCGTCGACTCGGACGCACCGTTCGTGGCCACGCACTACTGACGTCGGGGCGCGAACTCAACAGAACGAACGGTTCCTTCTCGGCGTGGCCCGAGGGGTGATACACGTCGGATCGGTCTACCATCCTGTGCGTGATACTGAAGAAATCCGATGACCGCACCTTCGGATCACACAGGATCTTCGTCGCCCTCACCGTGATCGGTGCCGCCGTCGCGCTCGTCGCGCATGATCGGCTCATCCCGTTCGACGTCCCCAAGTTCGGGTTGTTCCGGTTCGGCATCGACGCTCTCGTGTACCGCGCCGGCGGAGCGACGGTGCTCGACTCGTCCCCGCTGTACGCCCACGATCTGGTCGGCGAACTCCCCTTCACGTATCCCCCGTTCGCCGCGCTGGTGTTCGCACCTCTCGGGGCGATGTCCACCGCGACGACCAACATCGTCTTCTGGCTCGGGAACATCGCGCTGCTCTATCTGATCGTCCGGTCCTGCTGGATGGTCCTCGGCTTCCGCGACGACCGCAGTCTCCGCATCGTCAGCGCCGCACTGTCCATCGTCTTCACGTGGCTCGAACCGGTGCGCATGACCATCTGGCTCGGTCAGATCAATCTCGTGCTCCTGGCGCTGGTGCTGTGGGACCTGTCGCGGCCCGAGGGCAGCCGGCTCCGCGGCATCGGGGTCGGCATCGCCACCGGCATCAAGATGACTCCCGGACTGTTCCTCGTCCACCTCGCGCTGACACGGCAGTGGCGGGCACTGGTCGTCGGCGTCGTCACCGCCGCGGCGACCGTGGTGCTCGGCTTCGTCGTGCTCTTCTCCGACGCGGTCACCTACTGGTTCGGCGCCATCTCCGACTCGTCCCGGATCGGCGACATCTCGTCCGGCGCGAACCAGTCGCTACGCGCGTCGATACCGAGGTGGTTCGGCATGACCGAGGCGCCGACGCTGCTCTGGATCGTCATCGCCGGAGCCGTCTGCGTGGCCGGCCTTCTCGTGGGCGCCGCGGCGCACCGCCGGGGGTTGCCGCTCCTCGGCCTGATCGTCATCGGCCTGACAGCGCCTCTGGTGTCCCCGTTCTCCTGGGGTCACCACTGGGTGTGGCTCCTGCCGCTGGTCATCGTCTGCATGGACGTCGCACTGCGTGCCTCGAACCCGCTCGCCTGGCTCCTGCCGCTCGTCGCGAGCCTGCCGCAGATCGCCTGGTTCTGGGTGGCGCCCGGTGACGTCTACGCGATCGGCACCTTCATGCTCCCGCCGTCGAACCGACTCGAGGGTGTGGTGCTGCAGACCGTCTACCCGACCACGGGTGTTCTGGTGCTCGTCGTCGTGGCTGTGATCCTGCGCACATGTGACGTCGGACACATAACGAAGCGGTCACGAACGGGTGACGAGACGGTGGTCAGCACGCCTTCGCCGTCCTAGCTGCGACGACCCGTTCGAACACCTCACAACGGCGGCGCGACGCGCGCACCAGGGGAAGTTATCGAACAGTGACATGTGTGCCCGTTTCGTAATACTGTCCATCACGGCCGGAAGTTCGGCCGACGTCCGGCCCGCCGCGCCAAACCTCGTCCCGCGGGTACCGGACATCCCTCACAGACATGATCAGGGACGAGGGCGGGGGACCCACACGTCCTTCGTAGATATCCGGCCGGCTCTCGCGGCGCCCCACCGGGCACCGAGCAGTCGACCTAGGGGTGAAGCCTCTCCGCTCCAGCCAGGAGCGCACCGAGGCCGGGCTACCTCTCAGCCCGAATCCGACAGCTGACCTCGCAGGCGCGTGTGGAGAGGATTTCTACCCTTATGAGCGGACGTCATCGCAAGCCGAGCACCACGGGCAAGACCGTCGCCAAGGTCGCCGTCACCGGCGCACTGGTCGGCACCGCAGGTCTCGCATTCAGCGGCACGGCCAACGCAGCCCCCGATTCCGACTGGGACCGTCTCTCGCAGTGCGAGGCCGGCGGCAACTGGGGCATCAACACCGGTAACGGTTTCCAGGGCGGCCTGCAGTTCTCGCCGAGCACCTGGACCGGACACGGCGGCGGAGAGTTCGCGGCCACCGCGAACCAGGCCAGCCGTGAAGAGCAGATCGTCGTCGCCGAGCGCGTGCTCGAGTCGCAGGGCTGGGGCGCCTGGCCGTCCTGCTCCTCGCAGCTCGGACTGAGCAGCGGCCCGACGCAGCGCGACGCACCGGCGACCACGGCGCCCACCGCACCGGCACTCCCCGATCTGACGAGCATCCCGTCGACCGAGCAGGCCGTGCAGGGACTCACCCAGGTCGTCCAGAACTTCACCAACGATCCGGCGATCCTGGGCTTCGTCCAGGCCGCCACCGCGGATCCGCAGGTGGCGAGCTTCATCGCAGCGAACCAGGATCTCCTGCCCCGCTGACCCACTCCACGAGAAAGGCCCCCACCGACTGGTGGGGGCCTTTCTCGTGTCTCGCGCGTCAGCGGTTGATGACCGTGTGGGGATGCGCGTAGGGCAGCGAGTCCACCGGCAGCGGGAACTCCGTCTCCTCACCGAACGGGGACAGGTTTCCGGCGCGCGCCGACATCAGTTCGGTGACGGGATGATCGTCGTCGTCTGCACTGTGCGGCCAGCCCGGGTCGACATATCGCTTCTTCTCTGAGTTCGCCATGGTTCATTTCACCATTCGGAGTAGCGCCTCTGCCAGTCCAGGTCCCCGGACCGGTCTCTACGCTTGACCTCGATGACCGACAACGAGGGCACGCCGGCGGACACACTCACCGAGTGGTTGTCCGCGCGCAGCGACGACGAACTGGCCGAACTGCTGCGGCTCCGCCCCGACCTGACCATCCCGCCGCCGCCCACACTCGAGGTTCTGGCGGGCCGGTCCGAGCAACGCGCCTCGGTACTGCGCGCGGCCGAGGACCTGGACACCACGTGCCTGACCGTCGTGGAGCTGCTCGCGCACGAGGGCGCCGACACCGCCCCGGTCGCCCGCGCCCGACTCGACGAGATCGTCGGCCGCCGGGCGACGAAGAAGGCGGTCGACGCGGCTCTGTCGGTGTTGCGTGCGCGTGCGCTGGTGCGCGGCACGACGTCGCTCACCCTGGTCGCGGCCGCACGCGACGCCGTGCCGTGGCGGGTCGGACGGTTCTTCGACGTCGACGCCTCGCTCACCGCCGAGGTGGTCGGTGCGAAGCTCGCGGAGATCGACGACCGCAGCCGTGAGCTGCTCACCACGCTGACCCGCTCGTCGTCGATCGGCCGGACGCGCGACGCTGCACCCGGTACGCCCGCGGATCGGCCCGTCCAGCGCCTGCTCGCCGCCGGGCTGCTCACCTGGCTCGACGACAACACGGTCGAACTGCCGCCGCAGGTCTCGCAGGTACTCCGCGGCGAGCCCGTCACCGATCCGGTGTCGCTGGCCCCACCGGCGGCGTCGACCACCGCTGTCGGGGTGGCGGACGTCGACGCGGCCGCCGCCGGGGAGGCCCTCGAGCTGCTGCGGCACTGCGAGGACATCGTCGACTCGCTCTCCCGCACACCCGCGCCCGCACTCAAGGCGGGGGGACTCGGCGTCCGGGAGATCCGACGCATCGCAAAGGCAGCCGATCTCGACGAGGCGCGGGTCGGCCTGCTGGTCGAGGTCCTGGCGGGCGCCGGACTCATCACGGTGGGGCTGCCCGATCCGGGACCGCTCACCGACATCGACGACATGTGGACGCCCACCCCCGCGGTCGACGCGTGGGTCACCGCATCGCCGGCACAGCGCTGGGCCACCCTGGCAGGTGCCTGGCTGGATCTGCCCAGGGTGCCGTGGTTGATCGGCATGCGCGACGCCAACGACAAGCCGATCGCCGCACTGTCCGACGAGGCCCGCTCGGCCGCCGCGCCCCGAGACCGGCGGATCGTGCTGGGCGTGATCGCCGATCTCGCCTCGGGAAAGGCCCTCGCCACCGAGGACGTCGTCCGCATCGCCACCTGGCGCAGGCCTCGCCTCGCCGCTCGCCTGGGCGTCGGCCCGGTCTCCCGCTACCTGGCCGAGGCCGGCGCTCTCGGGGTCGTCGGCCGCGGAGCACTGTCCACCCCCGGACGCGCACTGATCGGTGATCCCTCCTCGGCCGCGGCGGCGATGCACCGCGTCCTGCCCGACCCCATCGACCACGTTCTGGTCCAGGCCGACCTGACCGTCGTCGCCCCCGGGCCGTTGACTCCCGAGCTCGCGCAGCGGATGGCGACGGTCGCGGACATCGAGTCGGCGGGCGCCGCGACGATGTACCGCATCGACGAGCGGACGCTGCGACGTGCTCTGGACGGCGGCACCACCGCCGCGGAGCTCCATGCACTCTTCGCCACCCACTCGCGGACGCCCGTCCCGCAGTCGCTGACCTACCTCATCGACGACGTCGCCCGCCGCCACGGACGCCTGCGTGCCGGGGTGGCGTCGTCCTTCGTCCGCTGCGAGGACCCCGCACTGCTCGCGGAGGTGCTCTCCTCCTCCGCCGCCGAGGCCCTCGCGTTGCGGGCACTGGCCCCGACCGTCGCGATCTCGCAGGCGCCGCTTGCCGACGTGCTGGCCGGGCTGCGCGCCGCCGGGTTCGCACCCGCGGGCGAGGACTCCTCCGGCACCATCGTCGACGTCCGCGATCGCGGTGCGCGCGTCGTCCCCCGTCGCGGTCGCTCGCCCTACCGCACGCCCGCCGTCCCCACGGACGAGCAACTGGGGCGCCTCGTCTCGGAGATGCGGGCCGGCACCCGAGCCGGAGAGGTGCGCCGGACCGAGCGTGAACGGGTGCGGTCCGACGGCACCCGTGCGTCCGGCGCCGCGACGATCGCGCTTCTCCAACGCGCCGCGTTGTCCCGCTCACCGATCAGCATCGGTTACGTGGACGCTGCCGGTGTCTCGAGCAACCGTGTCGTCGAACCGGTGACCGTCGGCGGCGGCCAACTCGACGCGTGGGACCCCGACGCCGGTGTCATGCGTCACTTCACGTTGCACCGCATCACGTCGGTGGCCCTGCTCGCCTGAACCGCCGCGCCGGTGCAAGGCACAATGGACTGGTTGCGCCCCGGTTCGTCCATGCGGGGCGCGTGAAGGAGAGACCGTGACCGACGGACCGTTGATCGTCCAGTCCGACAAGACCCTGTTGCTCGAGGTCGACCACGAGCTCGCCGGGCAGGCCCGCGCGGCCATCGCTCCCTTCGCCGAGCTGGAACGCGCACCCGAGCACGTCCACACCTACCGCATCACCCCGCTCGCGCTGTGGAACGCGCGCGCCGCGGGCCACGATGCCGAGCAGGTGGTCGACGCCCTCGTGACCTTCTCCCGCTACGCGGTTCCGCAGCCCCTGCTCGTCGACATCGTCGACACCATGGCCCGCTACGGCCGGCTCCAGCTGGTCAAATCGCCCGTGCACGGGCTGTCCCTGGTGAGCCTCGACCGCGCCGTGCTCACCGAGATCATGCGGCACAAGAAGATCGCCCCGATGCTCGGCGCACAGGTCGACGACGACACCGTGCTCGTCCACCCCAGTGAGCGCGGGCGCCTCAAGCAGATGCTCCTCAAGGTCGGCTGGCCGGCCGAGGATCTGGCCGGATACGTCGACGGCGAGGCGCATCCCATCGATCTGGACTTCTCCGGTGGCCACTGGGAGCTACGCGACTACCAGCAGATGGCGACCGACTCGTTCTGGGCCGGTGGATCCGGTGTGGTCGTCCTCCCCTGTGGTGCCGGCAAGACGATGGTGGGCGCCGCGGCCATGGCCAAGGCCCGCGCGACCACCCTGATCCTCGTCACCAACACCGTCGCCGGTCGGCAGTGGAAGCGCGAGCTCATCGCCCGCACCTCCCTGACCGAGGAGGAGATCGGCGAGTACTCCGGCGAGCGCAAGGAGATCCGCCCGGTCACCATCGCGACCTACCAGGTGATCACGCGCCGCACCAAGGGCGAGTACAAGCACCTCGAGCTCTTCGACTCCCGCGACTGGGGTCTGGTGATCTACGACGAGGTGCATCTGCTCCCCGCTCCCGTGTTCCGCATGACAGCCGACCTGCAGTCGCGACGCCGACTCGGACTCACCGCGACGCTGGTGCGCGAGGACGGCCGCGAGGGCGACGTGTTCTCGCTCATCGGCCCCAAACGTTACGACGCACCGTGGAAGGACATCGAGGCACAGGGCTGGATCGCGCCGGCCGAGTGCATCGAGGTGCGCGTCACTCTGACCGACGCGGAACGCATGTCGTACGCCGTGGCGGAGCCGGAGGAGCGCTACAAGCTGTGCTCGACGGCGCACACGAAGATCGCCGTGGTGAAGTCGATCCTGGCGCGGCACGAGGACTCACCGACGCTCGTCATCGGCGCGTACCTCGACCAGCTCGACGAGCTGGGTGCGGCCCTGGACGCTCCCGTGATCCAGGGCTCGACCAAGAACAAGGAGCGCGAACTGCTCTTCGACGCGTTCCGCCGCGGCGAGATCAAGACCCTCGTGGTGAGCAAGGTCGCCAACTTCTCCATCGACCTCCCCGAAGCCTCGGTGGCCGTGCAGGTCTCGGGCACCTTCGGATCCCGGCAGGAGGAGGCCCAGCGACTGGGCCGACTGCTGCGCCCCAAGCACGACGGTGGGCAGGCGCACTTCTACTCGGTCGTCTCGCGCGACACCCTCGACGCGGAGTACGCGGCTCACCGCCAGCGCTTCCTCGCCGAGCAGGGCTACGCGTATCGCATCACCGACGCCGACGACCTCCTGGGACCGGCGATCTGACGTGCGCACCTTCGACTTCCCCGTGGACCGCGCGCACGCCCGGTCGGTGAACGAGACCCTCGGCGACGTACGGCGGTTGCGCATCTCGTCCGTCGTCTTCGCCGTGCTCCTCGCGGGCGGCGCGGCCTGGCTGTACGTCCTCGACCACGCGTGGTCCTACATCCTGTGTGCGGTGCTGGCCGTGGCCGCCCTGATGTCGCTGTGGGTGTCCGTGTGGGCGCCCCGCAAGGTCGGGTCCATCGACGAGCTGTACGCCTCGAGCGCGTTGGTGCCGGCCATGGTGTCGGAGACGCGACCGCGTGGAGCCACGATCCTCGCGCTGATCGACATCGCCAAGCCGGAGACCACCGTCCCGCACTACGCACTCGTCGTCCGGAACGTGCGGGCGCTGCCGGGACACACGATGACCGAGGGCGAGCGCGTCCCCTCCGTGGCCGTGCTGTCCGACCGGAGCGCCAAATCCATCTCGGAGACGTGGCAGATGGTCAGCCCCATGCCCGTCGCTTGGGGTACGCGGGACAGGACCGTGCTGCGGACGGCCATCGAGGCCATCGATCCGGTCGAGTGGAAGCTGCTGCGCAAGAACCTGTCCGTGTCGGAGACCGTGCGGCAGGCCGAGAACGATCAGCTCCTCATCGACCCCCACGACCTGCCCGAGGAATTGCTGCAGAAGCGCGCGGACTGACGCGTCGAGGGACTCGTGCATCGAACGCTAGGCTCCCCCTCATGGCTGTGACGTCGAACGACCGCGCATCGAGTCCGGCCGGCCTCCGGCCTTCCGACTCCGACCCGGCCGGCCTCCGGCCTTCCTCCCGCGAATCGAATCCGGCCGGCCTCCGGCCTTCCCGCACCGTCGCCCGGCTGCGCCCCTTCGCGTCCACCATCTTCGCGGAGATGACCGCGCTGGCGGCCACGCACGACGCCGTCAATCTCGGACAGGGTTTCCCGGACACCGACGGCCCCGCGCGCATGCTGGAGGTGGCGCGCGAGGCCATCGCGTCCGGCCTCAACCAGTACCCGCCCGGGCCGGGCATGGCGGTGTTGCGCGACGCCGTCGCTCGGGACCGGGTCGGCCGCTACGGCACCGAGTACGACCCGGACTCGGAGATCCTGGTCACCGTCGGGGCCACCGAGGCGATCAGCGCCGCGATGCTCGGCCTCGTCGAGAGCGGTGACGAGGTGCTGCTCGTCGAGCCGTACTACGACTCCTACGCGGCCGCCGTCGCGCTCGCGGGTGCGCAGCGGCGCACCGTCCCCCTCGTCGTCGACGGCGATCGATTCGCCCTCGACGTCGATGCCCTGCGCTCCGCCGTCGGCCCGCGCACCCGCATGATCGTGGTCAACTCCCCGCACAATCCCACCGGAACCGTGTTCACCGCATCGGAGCTGGCCGCGATCGCCGAGGTCGCGTGCGAGCACGACCTCCTGGTCCTCACCGACGAGGTCTACGAGCGACTGGTGTTCGACGACGCCGTCCACACCCCCATCGCCACGCTCCCCGGCATGGCCGAGCGCACCATCACGGTGTCGAGCGCGGCGAAGACGTTCAACGCCACCGGGTGGAAGACGGGGTGGGCCTGCGGACCCGCCGACCTCATCGCCGCGGTGAAGGCGGCCAAGCAGTTCATGACCTTCGTCGGCGGCGCCCCCTTCCAGCCGGCGGTGGCCCACGCCCTCGACCACGAGAGCGCCTGGGTGGACGCCCTGCGAACGGGACTGCAGGCCAAGCGGGACACGCTGTCCGCCGCGCTGTCGCATGCCGGGCTGGACGTCAAGCGCAGTGAGGGCACGTACTTCGTCTGCGCCGACATCGCTCCACTGGGCGAGTCCGACGCCGACAGTTTCTGCCGTGCGTTGCCCGAACGCATCGGCGTCGTCGGCGTACCGGTGGACGCGTTCGTCGATCACCGCGAGGGCTGGGACACCCTGGTGCGCTTCGCCTTCTGCAAACAGGATCACGTGCTCGCCGACGCGGCGTCGCGATTGGCCCGATTGTCCGCCACCCCATGACGATCGACACTGCGGCGCCGCCGACCATCTCGGTGGAGTTCGTCCGCACGGCGGTGACCCTCGCGCGGGAGACGGGTGTGGACCTGTCCGCCTGCCTGCGCGAGGCCGACATCGACCCGCACGTCCTCACTCGTCCCGGCGCCCGCCTCACCACCGACCAGGTCACGCGCCTCACTCGCGCGCTGTGGCAGATGACGGGCGACGAGCTGATGGGTCTCGGATCGGCTCCGGTGCGCCGCGGCACCTTTCGGGCACTCAGTCTGACGATGATCCACCGCCCCGATCTGGGGAGCGCGCTCGAGCGGATGGTGGACGTCGGTCGCGCCTTTCCCGGCGTCCCGCGCGGTGTGCTGATGCGCGGCGGGGGACGCGCCCGGCTCGAACTCGTCGACTCCCCGACGATGATCGCCGATCAGCTCTCCCCGGAGGCGGCCGAGGCGGCGCAGCGCATCCGCATCGAGTTCCTGCTCATCCTCTGGCACCGCTTCTCGGCGTGGCTCATCGGGCGGCGCGTGAAACTGCTGTCCGTCCAGGTGCCCTTCCCCGAACCGCAGCATCCGTCGCCGCGGGTGTACGACGACATCTTCGGGGTGCACGTGACGTTCGGATCCGACGTCGCGGCACTGGAATTCGACGACGCGATCATGGCGTCACCGCTCGTGCAGACGGAGGAGAGCCTCGAGGAGTACCTCCGCGAGTCGCCCAATCGCCTGTTCTCGGAGCGGGACTACGGCTCCAGCGCGGCGAGTGTGGTGCGGCGCGCCCTCGCACTGGGCGCGATGGGCCGCGCCTCGACCACCACCGACATCGCGACGATGTTGTCCATCAGCGTGCCGCACCTGCGCCGGTTGCTGCGCCAGGAGGGCACGTCACTGGGTCAGCTGCGCGACGAGGTGCTGCGCGACGCGGCGGTCGCCGGGCTCGAACGAGGCGAGACGGCCGAGGAGATCTCCTCGCGTCTCGGCTTCTCCGAACCCAGCGCCTTCCGCCGCGCCTTCAAACGGTGGACCGGGATGACGCCGGGGTCCTACCGCTCACACGCGTGAGGCGAGCACGAACTCCGACAGCTTCTCCCCGATGAGCACCGACGGGGCGTGAGTGTGGCCGCGGATGATCGTCGGCATCACGGACGCGTCGGCCACGCGCAGCCCCTCCACCCCGCGCACCCGCAGCTCCGGATCCACCACCGATGCCGCGTCCGAGCCCATCCGGGCGGTGCCCACCGGGTGGTAGAGGGTGTGAGACATGGTCTCCAGCGACTCGCTCAGCGCTTCGTCGAGTGCCTCGCTGTTGCGCAGTACCGGGCGCACCATCTCCCCCAGTCGCGATTTCAGCGGCTCCGTCTGCGCGATGTCGGCGCAGTAGCGTAGCCCGCTGAGCATCGCCGCGCGGTCCACACCGCCCGGGTCGGACAGGTAGCGCGGATCCACGATCGCCTTGTCCAACGGTGCGGACGACCGCAACGAGATGCGTCCGCGGCTCTCCGGCTTGAGCAGGATCGAGGCCAGGATGGCCGCATGCGAGTCCGCCGGGATGAGACCCTCGTCGAAGAAGGGCGCCGGCGCGAAGAGCAGTTCGATGTCCGGGAGGTCGAGCGAGTCGCGGCTGCGGACGAAGCCGTACGCCTCCGCAACATTGGAGGTCAGCATGCCGCGTCGACGCGCGAGGTAGTTGATCAGCTCCGGGATCTTCTCCGCGGTGAACAGCGTGTCGGACTGCACCCCGTATCCGAGGGCGGACACCAGGTGGTCCATGAGGTTCTCGCCCACCTCGGGGGCGGCGTGCACCACGTCGATGCCGTGCTCGGCGAGATGCTCCGGCGCACCGATCCCCGACAGCATCAACAACTGCGGGGTGTTGATGGCACCGCCGGACAGGATGACCTCCTTCGAGGCCCGAACCGTGTGCAGCGCACCGTCTTTCGAGTACTCGACACCCACTGCGCGGGTTCCCTCGAAGAGCACGCGCGTGGCCTGCGCCTCCGTCACCACGGTGAGGTTGGGCCGTGACATGGCCGGCCGCAGGTACGCGTCGGCGCAGCTCCACCGGGCGCCGCGCTTCTGGTTGACCATCGTCTCGGTCATGCCCTTGGGCGTGGGGAGATTGGCGCGCTCCGTCGACAAGCCCAGTGCCGCGGCCGAATCGAGGTACGCGCCGGTGATCGACCGGGGACTGCGCTGCTTCGACACGTGCAGCGGTCCGCCGCTGCCCTCGTCGGACTCGGTGGCACCCTCGATGTTCTCGATACGGCGGAAGGTGTCCACCACGCTGTCGAACGACCACCCGGGTCCCGCTGCCTCCGCCCAGTCGTCGTAGTCGGCTGCGAATCCGCGCACCCACATCATGGCGTTCATCGACGAGGAGCCGCCGAGCATGCGCCCACGGGGCCAGAAGATCCGTCGGCCGGCGAGTTCGGCCTGCGGCTCGGTGTCATAGTCCCAGTCCAGTTCCGAACGGAAGAGCTTCGAGAACCCGGCGGGAATGTGGACGAACTTGTCCTTGTCCTCCGGGCCCGCCTCGAGGACGACGACGTCGGTGTTCGACGCGGCACTGAGCCGATTCGCGACGACGCATCCTGCGGATCCTGCGCCGACGACGACGTAGTCGGTGGAAGTCTCGGTCATGTCAACCTCTCAGAGCGGACGCGAAGATGGCGGGCAGGGCTTTCCAGGACGGAGCCGCGGCGAACGCGGTGAACCGCTTCGCGGTGGTGGCCGCGGTGCGGTTGGTGACGAACCACGGCGGCTTCGGCGACAGGGTGAACTCGCCCTTCAGGATCGAGCGCGGCGCGGGTCGGAAGGGCCCGCGGACGATGGTGCGCTCGGTTCGGTCGATGAGCAGTGCGTTGTGCACGACGCCGATTCCGCTCTGGACGTCGTCGAGCGTGTGGCCCGGGAACGCACCCCAGGTCGCCGCCGCCGTGAGGAAGCCGACGCCGGTCCACGCGTTGAGCGCGATGGTGCCGTAGCGCAGGTCCTCGAGCATCTCGTCGACGGCGGTGCCGAGCGACGACAGCGTGTCGGGATGCGCGATCACGTTGACGCCGAGCGTGCCGACGAACTCCTCGTTCGACATGCGGACGGCCTCGTCCACGAAACGTTGCCCGGTGTACGGGATCTCGATGACACCGAGTACCGGTGCGAAGTACTCGGTGGTGAGCAGAGCGCGATAGCTGTCCGGATCGAGGTCGCTCACGAGGGTGCGGCCGCCGGACGGGCCGAGCGACTCCGCGCCCGGGTAGTCCGCTCGGGCACCGGCGACGCGGGTGGCGCTGCCGGGGTAGTACGGCTCGCGGTCCGGTGCCTCGTGCAGTGCCGTGCGCAGTGCCGCCAGGAACGCGTCGCGCTGCGGCCACTCGGAGGAGATCACCACGACCTGCGCCGCGACGCAGTTGTAGCCGCCGTTGTGCAGCCGCTGGGTCACCACGTGTTCGGCCTGGAACCGGATGTCCGCGTCGGACCACTCGCCCGGGATCACGATGACCGGCGAGACGCCGCCGAGTTCGCTCGAGATGGGCACGTCGAGCAACGGGGTGTTGGCCTTCCTGCGCTCGGCACCCTCCTCGCCGGTGCCGAAGACGATGGCGTCGTGCGTGATCGAGCTGCCCGTCATGTGCACGTGCGCCACGGCGTCGTGGTGCACGAGGTACGAGCCGACGTCCGGGCCACCGGTGAGGATGCGCACCGCGCCCAGCTCGACCAAGGGAGCGAAGACGGCGCGGAGCACCGGTTCCATCGGATCCGTCACCGGGTTGAGCTTCAGCGCGACGACGCGGTTGTGCGCGACCAGTTCGTAGAGCGTGTCGAGCGGGGCGATGGACGTGATGTTGCCGGCGCCGAGCACCGCACCGATGCCGCCGGTCTCGGTCGGGTTCCGTTGCGCGAGTCCGGCGTCACGGCGCGCGGTGTCCGCGTCGACACCCGGTTCGAGCCACACCTCGGCGGAGAACCCGTTGAGCAGCAGCGTGTCGAAGATGTTCGACGGCAGGACCTGCACGGTGGTGCGCCCGCCCGGACCCGAGCCGATCCGGGCGTCCGCGAGCGGGCTCTTCCCCACGGCGAGCTGCCGCAGACTCTGCGCGAGCACGTGGCACGCGGTGACGACGGAGTACGGCCCGGAGAGCCATTCCTCGCCGAGGAGTGCGGAGGCCGCGGGCAGCTTCTTGAATCGAGCGGCCGCGTCGACCCACTCCTGCGCCTTCGACGCCGTGAGGGCCGCGACCCGGTCGAGAAGGTCCGCGCGGTCGCCGAGCGAGGCACGTGCCCATGCGGCCTCGCCCTGCGCGAGGTCGCGGAGAGCCGCGTCGACCTCGGGAAAGGCGGATGCGCCGGTGGTACTCGGGGTGAGTTCGCCTGTGGTCATACCGTTGATTGTGACCTGTACTACATCGGGTGGCCATAGGCGGACGTCGGCCGCTCACGCGCCCGGTTTGTGCCGAGGCACAGCCGCCCTGTGGTGTCCGTCACCGGACAGCCGTACGGTGGAGTGATGTCGACGCCCGTGGCCGTCCGCCGCTCCGTACCGGAACCGCTCACCTCGCAGGGTCTCGCCGCGCTGCTGGGAGAGCACGTCGGCGAGCTCAGCGAGCGACTCGTCCTCGACATCCTGGTCGCCGAACAGTCGTACCTCGAGGCCACGTCGCTCACGCGGGACGAGCTCGCCACGGTGTGCACCGGCAATCTTCGGTCCATGCTCGACGCTCTGACCACGGGCGCGAGCGGCGACCTGGAACCCGCACGCGCGGCCGGCCGGATCAAGGCCGAGAACGCGGTGCCGCTGGCGGCGTTGCTGCACGCGTTCCGCCTCGGTGGTCGTCTGATCTGGGCCGAGCTCACCGCGGCGGCCGCGGGCCGGGCTCCGGAGGTGCTGCTCGCGATGGCCACCGAGGTGTGGGCACTGGTGGACACCTATTCCGACGCGGCCGCGGAGGCGTATCGCGACGCCGCGGACCGGCTCGCCCTCGACGACGCCGATGCGCGCCGCATGGTGCTCCGCGCTCTGTTCGACGAGACCGCCTCGGACCCCGCTGCCGTGCAGGACGCCCTGCGGGCCTTCCGCATCCCGGACGCGGGCCACTTCGCCGTCGTGTCCGCCGAGACCACCGTCGACCGGGGTGCCACTCCGGGCAGCGCGCGCGAGAGCATCCTGCCGCTCGGTGTCGAGTCGGTGTGGGACACCGATGCGGACGGTCACCTGGGACTGCTGGTCGCCTCGGCGCCGGCGGTGCTCGACGACGCGGTGGACACCCTGGGCCGGCTCTACGGCACCCGACTGGGTGTCGGCACGTACTACGAGCGGTCGCTGTCCACCCCGACGGCGGTGGCGCAGGCCCGGACGGCTCGTCGCTGCGCACCGCCGGGGAGCGCGCGCATCAGTCGCTACGACGCGTGTCCGGTTCCGCTGCTGCTGGTCTCGACTCCCGACGCCGCCGCGCGGGCCGCCCGACAGATCCTGGGTCCGCTCGCCGTGGCCGAGGGCTCGCACCGCCTCGCGGACCGGGACAGCCTGCTCGAGACGCTCGACGCGTGGTTCGCGGCCGCCGGTTCCACCACCGCGGCGGCCGACCGCTTGCACTACCACCGCAACACCGTGCTCTACCGGCTCCGCCGTATCCACGACCTCACGGGCCGTGATCACACGAACCCGGTGGACGCCGCCGAACTGTACGTCGGTCTGCGCGCAGCGGAGCTGGCCCGCGTTCGGTGACGACAGCCGTGTAGGAACATACGTTCGAACGACCGCGCTACGATGGCCCCGTGACCTACGCACTCCAGGCGTCCCTGTTCGACGACGGCGCGGACGGACCGTCGCTCGGCTCCCTCACGTCCGTCCGCCGGACGGTGTTGACCGACGGCGCGTGGATCGACGTGCTGCCGAACTGGGTGAGCGGCTCGGACTCCGTCTTCGACCGGCTGGTGGAGGAGGTTCCGTGGCGGTCGGAACGCCGACCGATGTACGACCGCGTCGTCGACGTCCCGCGCCTGGTCTCCTTCTTCCCCGACCCCCAGCGGCTGCCCGCCCCCGTCCTGGTCGATGCCGGTCGACAGCTGAGCGAGCACTACCGGGCCGAACTGGGCGAGGACTTCGCCACGGCCGGACTCTGCTTCTACCGCGACGGCAAGGACAGCGTCGCCTGGCACGGCGACGACCTCGGACGCGGAGCGCGCGAGGACACCATGGTCGCCATCGTGTCCCTCGGCGCCGCACGGCCGCTGTTGCTGCGACCGCGCGGCGGCGGTCCCTCGGTGAGACACACTCTGGGACACGGTGATCTGATCGTCATGGGCGGGTCCTGTCAGCGGACCTGGGAGCACTGCGTGCCCAAGAGCACGCGCGCCACGGGGCCCCGGATCAGCGTCCAGTTCCGACCGCACGGCGTGCGCTGACGGCGTCGGCCAGCGCCCGCACGGCGCGTTCGGTGTCCGCCCACCCGAGGCAGGCATCGGTGATCGACTGGCCGTAGGTGAGCGGCTCCCCCGGCGTGCCGAGGTCCTGACGGCCCTCGACGAGGAAGCTCTCCACCATCACCCCCACGACGCCGCGGTCGCCGCCGGCGATCCGGTCGGCGAGGTCGCCCAGCACGTCGAGCTGGCGTCGGTGGTTCTTGGCACTGTTGCCGTGGCTGACGTCCACCACCACCCGCGGGTCCGCGCCCGAGCGCCGGAGCCGCTCCCCCGCGTCGGTCACCGAAGCCGCGTCGTAGTTCGGGCCGGAGGACCCACCCCGGAGGATGACGTGGGCGTCCTCGTTGCCCGCCGTGCGCACGGCGGCCAGTCGGCCGTCGTCGTCGACCCCGGCGTACACGTGCGGCGACCTCGCCGAGCGCACCCCGTCGACGGCCACCTGCACGTCGCCGTCCGTTCCGTTCTTGATGCCCACCGGCATCGGCAGACCGCTGACCATCTGGCGGTGAACCTGCGACGACGCGGTGCGGGCACCGATCGCCCCGTACGTCACCAGGTCCGAGAGATGGCCGGACAGAGCAGGATCGAGGAACTCCGTCGCCGTGGGCAGGCCGCCGTCGACGATGGCGGCCAGAATGCGCCGCGCCGCCCGGAGCCCGGCGTCGAGATCGTCCGAGCCGTCGAGGCCGGGGTCGCTGAGCAGACCCTTCCAGCCCACCGATGTCCGCGGCTTCTCGAAGTAGACCCGCATGATCACCTGGAGTCGATCCCCCACCTCGTCGGCCAGGACGGCCAGCCGGCGGGCGTAGTCCAGTGCCGCGATCGGGTCGTGCACGGAGCACGGGCCCACCACGACGGCCACGCGGTCGTCGGCTCCGGTCAGGATGGCGCGCAGGGCGTCACGGCTGTCGGCGACGCGGAGAGCCGCGTCGGCGGATGCGGGTTCCGCGTCCCGCAGCGCACGCGGCGAGACGAGCGGACCTGTCCGCGACAGGTCGGGAAGAGTGTCGAGTGCGAGAGTCACGATGAGTCCTCGGGGCGGTCGGGTGAGACGTCACGACCGGGACACGCATTCCACGCGAGCCGGTCCTGCCGGCTCGTCGGGTGGAGTGGGTCAGCGCATGGTTCCGCTGACCGGACCACCGAGGGCCGGCCTGCTGAACCAAAAATATGCTCGCTGCACACAGGCACTGTAGCGCACGGCCGTACCGACGCACCCGGGCGGCGGAAGCGGACATTCTTCTCCCTTGACGTGGGACCATGGTCCGATGGCGATCGACACCTCTCGCGGGGACCGCATCCAGAACAGCACGGCGTTCGAGAGAGCCGCCCGCGCAGGGCATCTCGTGAGCGGAGTGCTGCACCTCCTGATCGGATACATCGCGGTGCGGCTCGCCTTCGGACAGGGCGGCAACGCCGACCAGTCCGGCGCGCTGGGCGAGCTGGCCTCCAAGCCCGGCGGTGCCGTCATGCTGTGGATCGCCGTCGTCGCCTTCCTGGCCCTCGCCGCGTGGCGCATTCTCGAGGCGGTGGTGGGTAAGAAGACCGAGGCCGATTCCGGCAGTGCGACCGATCGACTCAAGGCCGGTGCACTCGCCGTCGTGTACCTCGCATTCGCCTGGTCCGCGCTGAACTTCGCTCGCGGTGCCGGGCAGTCGACGGGTCAGCAGAACGCCGGGCTCACCGCCCGCCTCATGGAGTCGACGATCGGCAAGGTCGTTCTCGTCGTGGCCGCGGCCGTCATCATCGGCGTCGGCGCTTATCACGTGTACAAGGGCATCTCCACGAAGTTCGAGAAGGACCTCGAGGGTCACGTCGGGCGTCCGGTCCGGGTCATCGGCGTGGTCGGATACACCGCCAAGGGCCTCGCCCTCGTCGGTGTCGGTGTCCTGGTGGCCGCCGCCGTGCTGACCGCGGATCCCGGCAAGGCGACGGGTCTCGACGGAGCCGTCAAGACCCTGGGGGCGCAGCCGTTCGGACAGATCCTGCTCGTCCTCGCCGGAGTCGGCATCGCCCTCTACGGCGTCTACGCCGTCGTGATGGCCCGGCACGCCCGGATGTGAGGCGTCGATGTCGTGACACCGACAAACCCATCGGTGCCCATGACGCCGCTCCGACCCGCGCCCGCCGCCTCGATCGCTGCGACGGACTTTTGTCCTGCGCAAAATGTTGTGCACAATTCAATTGTGCGCTACGTTCGGTCTTGTGAACGACGCGCCGACACTGGACAAGCAACTCTGCTTCGCCCTGTACTCGGCGTCGCGGGCCACCACCGCGGTCTACCGGCCCCTGCTGGACGACCTGGGCATCACCTACCCGCAGTACCTGGTGATGCTCGTGCTGTGGGAGCGGGACGGACTCAGCGTCTCGGAACTGGGCGATCGACTCGGCCTGGATTCCGGAACACTGTCCCCCCTGCTCAAGCGCATCGAGACACTGTCGCTCGTCACCCGCGAACGCTCAGCGGAGGACGAACGACGCGTCGAGATCCGGCTGACGGACACGGGCCGCGCCCTGCGTTCCGCGGCCGCGCACGTTCCCGAGTGCATCTTCACCGCGACCGGCCTCACCGAAGACGAGGCGACCACGCTGATCGCGCTCGTCCGCAAGACCACCGCGTCGCTTCGTTCCGCCTGACCCGTCCATCCCCACCACGAGAGGTTCACCCATGAAGACGCTGTACACCGCAGAGGCACTGGCCACCGGCGACGGACGCAACGGCCACGGCCGCACCACCGACGGCAAGGTCGACGTCGACCTCGCCGCCCCCACCGAGATGGGCGGCAGCGGCAACGGAACCAACCCGGAGCAGCTCTTCGCCGTCGGCTACGCCGCGTGCTACCACTCCGCTCTGCGCCTCGTCGCCGGCCAGCAGAAGGCCGACGTCACCGACTCCTCCGTCGGCGCGAAGGTCAGCATCGGCCCGAACGACGCCGGCGGCTTCGAGCTCGCCGTGGTCCTCGAGGTGACCCTCCCCAACCTCGATCACGACACGGCGCAGGCCCTCGCGGACAAGGCCCACGAGGTCTGCCCCTACAGCAACGCGACCCGCGGCAACATCGACGTGCAGATCACCGTCAGCGACGACTGACCGTTCAGATCGGGTAGGTGACGCCCGTGAGCTCGACCGACCTGGTCCAGAGCTCACGGGCTTTCGCCTCGTCACGCGAGGCCTTGTTCGATCCGACCTTCTTCGGGTGCCCGCTCAGCTCCTGGAACCCGTCCGGTCCGAAGTAGCCGCCGGACTGCAGCCCCGGTGCCGTCGCGGCGTAGAGCTCCGGCAGGCTTCCCATGTAGGCCGACTGGGCGAAGACCCGGCCGAGTGACATGAACGCGTCCTGCACACTCTCCGTCCGACCCATCAACTCGGTACTCGAGTAACCGGGATGCGCCGCCAGCGAGAGCACGGGTGACCCCGCCGCACGCAGTCGGCGATCCAGCTCGTACGCGAACAGCAGGTTCGACAGCTTCGACTGCCCGTAGGCACCCCACCGGCTGTAGCGACGCTTCTCGTAGTTGAGGTCCGACAGCTTCAGTCCCGGTACCTGGTGCATGAAACTCGACATGGTGACCACGCGGTCGGTGATCCTGTCCAGCAGGAGGCCGGTCAGCGCGAAATGCCCGAGATGGTTCGTGCCGAACTGCATCTCGAAACCGTCGGCGGTCCGCTTCAGCGGCAGTGCCATGACGCCGGCGTTGTTGATCAGTACGTCCACGGTGGGCGTGTCGTCGGCGAACTCCCGCACCGAGCTCAGATCCGCGAGGTCGAGTCGACGCACCTCGGCGCGCTCACCGATCTCGTCCGCGATCGGCTTCGCCTTCTCCACGGTCCGGCAGGCCAGCACCACCGTCGCGCCCGCGCGACCGAGTGCCTTCGCGGCCTCGGCGCCGAGCCCGCTGTTGGCTCCCGTGACCACGAAGGTCCGGCCGGTCTGATCCGGTACGTCGGTCTCGACCCACTTGTGTGCAGACTTCTGTGCCATGCGCTTCCCCCCTGAGACTTCTCTCGGCCGCTCGCCGCGGCCGACCGCGTTCGAGGGTACCGGCGCACTACGCTCGATCCGGTGCCCGCACCGCTGCCGATCCGAGACGGTCTCAATCCGACGCGGATCCGAATGCCGGACGCGCCGGCAGAGCACAGGACCATAGTCGAGTACCTCGTCGCACGCTTTCCGCGCGATGCGGAGGCCCTGCGCGCGAAGGTGACGGACGGCGAGGTCGTCGATGCCGCAGGACGGCCCGTGCTGGTCGACACTCCCCTGGTCCCCCGCGCCGACGTCTACCTGTACCGGGATCCGCCCGTGGAACCCGAGGTGCCGTTCACCGCCCCGATCCTGTACCGAGACGATGCGATCGTGGTGGTGGACAAGCCGCACTTCCTGGCGACGACACCACGGGGGCGCTTCGTCGTGCAGACCGCCCTGACCCGGCTGCGACGCGAACTGGGAAACGACGCACTGTCCCCGGCGCACCGCCTCGATCGCCTCACCGCGGGCGTGCTCGTCTTCACCGCACGACAGGACGTCCGCCGCGCATATCAGGAGATGTTCCGGGAGCGCAGCATGGTCAAGGTCTACGAAGCGGTGGCCCCCGACTCGCCGATCTCGTTCCCGCACACCGCGATCAGCCGCATCGTCAAGGACCGTGGATCACTGCAGGCGACCGAGGTGACGGGTGAGCCGAACAGCGAGACCGTGATCGAGAAGGTGCGCACGGTGGGCGACCTGGCGCTCTACCGCCTGCATCCACGCACGGGCAAGACCCATCAACTACGCGTGCACATGGCCTCTCTCGGCCTGCCCATAGTCGGCGACTCGCTGTATCCCGTGCCGCGCGAGGTCGCCGTCGACGACTACCGGGATCCACTGCGACTGCTGGCGCGGAGCATCGAGTTCACCGACCCGCTCACAGGCGCACCGCGGCACTTCGCGTCGCAGCGGACCCTCGCGCTGTCTCCACCGTGATCCGGTGCGAGATCGCGGCGAGCGTCAGCAGTCCGATCGCGAGGTTGGTCAGGGCGGCGAAGCCCGTCTCGGCGAAGTCGACGAGCGCACCGAGCAACGCGTAGATCAGGGCCGCCGACCGGAGTCGGTGCAGAGGCCAGAGGGACGCGGTGCGCCGCCGCGCGATCAGCGACGGGAGCCCGAGGGCGACCGTGACGCACGCCGTCACCCACAGGATGCCGCCCGAGATGGTCATCCGGTCGAGGGTGACATCGAGGTCGTCGCGTTCGATGACCAGACCGCCCGTGGCCAGTTGTGCGATGCCCGCCACGACCGTCGCGGACGCGGTGACCACCATGAGCCAGGACAACGCGATCGCCCAGCGCGTACTGGTCACGAACGACGGGACGGTGCGCGAGAACCACACCAGCCGACGCGTCGGCCGGGACGGTGCCGGAACGCACCGACTCAGCAGGGTGTCGATGCTCGCGACGAGCTCGGGGTCGGCTCCCGTCGTCCGCGCTCGGTCGAGCAGTTCGCGGGCCAGCTCCCGGCGCGATCCCGGTACCCCACCGACGAGTCCTTCCGACGCGATGGCGGCAGCGTTCGCGAGGCATTCCCGTGGCGTCGGTTCGCGGACGTCGCGAACGGTTCGTCCGAGCACCAGGACCAGAACCACCGTCACGTACATGATCTCGGCGGACGGGCCGTAGAAGTAGTCGTTGTCCTTCGTCACGAACTTCCCGACCTCGTCCAGGAACAGACCGAAGCCGACGCCGCCCAGCAGCACGGCCGACGAGCGCGCTCCGAAGCCGAGGAACAGCCATCCGACGACGAGCGCCGTCATCATCAGCGCACCGCCCCACAGTGCGTGGGCGATGTGCAGGCTTCCGCCGCCCACCTGCGGATAGTCGGTGAGTTCGAGGTAGGCGCGGGTGAGCAGGATGGTCGCGACCGCGGCGATGACGAACGACTCCACGGACGACGTCCCGTCGGCACTGCGCACGATCGGCGTCCGCACCCGCCGCGCACCCTCATCCCGCTGCATGATGGCCATCGTCGATCATGGTCATTCACAGGCCACTTTCGCGGTGGAATGCGACGGTACGCCCGGTAAAGTTCGTCCGATGAGACTCCTTCCCGCCACGCTCGCCGCTGCCGCCACCCTCGCCCTGATCCTGGGTGGATGCAGCTCCGAGGATCAGCAGTCCGCACAGGACACCGCGAACAACGCCGCGGAATCGGTGGGCGACGCAGCTCAGGGCGCACTCAGCTCTGCACAGTCGGCCGCACCCGGCATCCAGTCGAGCGCCGGCAGCCTGGCCGACGATGCCGGCAACGTGTTCGACGACGCCAAGCGCGCGACCTTCGTCGCCGCCTACAAGGCGCAGTTCTCCGCGCTCTCCGAGGGAAAGTCCGACGAGGACATCGAATCGCTGCTCGGCAGCATCTGCCAGCAGATCACCGACGGCAAGGAAAAGGACGCCGTGGTCACCGACATCCGGTCGCAGGCCACCAACAACGGCAACGAGCCCGGTGTCGACGAGGCCGGTCGCATCTACGACCAGGCGAAGGTCGCCTGCCCCTGACCGCACGAGCTCCGCGAGGTGCGCGGGCTGTCGGTGATCGGGGTTAGCGTGGCGATCGTTCCCCTTCGGAAGGATCTCATCGTGGCCACCCCCGACCTCTCGCGCACCACGCCCTGCTGCCAGGGCGTCGTTCCTCCCTACCTTCTGCAGCGCCTCGCGTCGGCCCCCGCGGAACGCAGTGCCCGCCTGGACACCGCCCCGTCCGTCGCGAGCCGCACGCTGGAACTCGACGACGAGATGCGGCGCCGACGCGACTCGACGCGGTCCACCGTGTCGCCCACCGCTCCCCGCGGCGCCGTCGCGGATCGGCTGCAGCGCACCATCGCCGACGCGAAGAACACGCAGACTCTGCCCGGCGACGTCGTGCGTACCGAGGGCGGCGAACCTGTCGGCGATCCGGCGGCGGACGAGAGCTACGACGGCCTCGGTGTCACCCACGCCCTGTTCGCCGAGGTCTACGGATGGTCCAGCCTCGATGGGCAGGGGCTGCCGCTAAACGCCACGGTGCACTACGGCGAGCAGTACGACAACGCGTTCTGGGACGGCACCCGCATGGTGTTCGGCGACGGTGACGGCGAGGTGTTCACCCGCTTCACCGTGTCGCTGTCCGTCATCGCGCACGAGTTGGCTCACGGTTTCACGCAGTACACCTCACAGCTCGAGTACGCCGGACAGTCCGGCGCCCTCAACGAGTCGGTGTCCGACGTGTTCGGCGTCCTCGCAGAACAGCGCTCGCGTGGGCAGAACGCCGAGGACGCGTCCTGGCTCGTCGGCGAGGGGCTCTTCCTCCCCGACGTGCAGGGCAGCGCCCTCCGCTCGATGCTGGCACCCGGTACCGCGTACGACGACGACGTCCTCGGCAAGGACCCCCAGCCCGCGGACATGGCAGGATACGTCGAGACCACCGAGGACAACGGCGGGGTGCACATCAACTCCGGCATCCCCAACCGCGCGTTCGCCGAGGCCGCCGTCGCGCTAGGCGGGCCGGCCTGGGATCGTCTCGGACAGGTCTGGTTCGACGCTCTCACGTCCGGCAGCCTGACGCCGACCGCCGATTTCGCCGCCTTCTCCGCGGCGACGGTCGCGGCCGCATCGGCGCGGTACGGAACCGGGTCCGACGTTTACCGCGCCGTGGTCGGCGGGTGGACTACCGTGGGCCTCGAGCCGGCCGGGACGGGATCCGCGTCCGATGCGGCGGACGAGGCGAGCAAGAGGACGTGACATGGTCATCGTGGTGGTACGCAGCGGCGGCGTGGCCGGGATGACCCGCCGCGGCAGCGTCGACACCACGGCCCTCGGCGACACGGCACCCGAGTGGGAGCAGCTGGTCACTCGCGCGCTCCCCCTGTTGAACGGCCTGCCCGAGTCGTCGTCCCTCGCTCGCGACACCTTCCGGTGGCGACTCGAGATCGGCGAGCACTCGTGCGAGACCGGCGATTCGGCACTCACCGGCCCGCTTCGCGAGCTGGCAGAGCGCACTCTGCGAGAGGGTCGCTCGCCGCGATGACGGCGGCCTCACGGCGTGCGAGGTTCGCGTTCCACCACGGGTCGCTCCCGGGCTCGTCGACGATGCAGTCGCGCAGCGTGGGCGGCAGGGTCGACACGGCGGGCACCGCGTCCGCCGACAGCGTGCCGAGATAGTCGACGTCGATCAGTCCGGTCCGCTCGTAGCGCTCGACTGCACGGTCCGCGACCAGCGCATCGACGTTCACCACCGCCATCACCAGCACGCCCAGCGCCGCCGTGCCGACGATCACCGCGGGCAGTAGGCGCGCGGACCAGCGCGCACCGGCGACAATGACGGCGAGCACGACGACGCCCAACCACACCTCGACGGCCATGACCCCGACTCGCAGCCGAGTGAGACCGAACTGTTGCTCGTACAACGACATTCGGTACACCGCCGACCAGACGACCACCAGCGTCAGCACACACAGCGACCCGAAGGCGATGCGCGCGAGCACCCGGTCGCGCCGCACCTCGGCGTCGACCTTGCGTACCTGCACGGCGACCACGACGAGCACGCCGACTGTCACCGTGATCAGCTGCCAGAATCCCGATCGGGCGTGGTCCGCGAAGGTCAGGTCGTCCGTCGTCATCACGTGGTCGTGTCCGCCGAACAACGTGGCTGCCTGCACCACCACGAACGCAGCGAACACGACGACGAGCGCGCAGACCGGCACCGCCCACTCCCACACCGGTCGTCGTCGACCGGCGCCGGGAGCGAGCGCATCGAGTGCCATCGCGTGACGCTTCGCGTGGGCGACACCCAGAATCCACAGCGCGACGCACAGAGCCACGACCGGCCCCAGCGGGTCGACGTCGACGGACACGGTCGGGATCACCGCGTCGACGAGCGAGGCGAAGCGATCGTCGGCGCCCGCGAACAGCAGCGTGAACACGGTGACCAGCAGGGCCGTGCTCACCACGACGCGCAGCGTGCGTACCGCGGACCCCCGAGACGGGAGCGTCACCTGTGCGGCACCGGTTCCGAGCGAGCGGAGCACGGCTCCCTGCACCACGACGGGCACGATCGGCGCGAGCACCGTGGCGGTGAACGTCGTCGATCTCGTGGTCGACAGAGCCACACACCACACAGCCAGTCCGACGGACGACGCTGCGAGCCATCCCGAATCGCGGACGAACGGGACCACCAGCAGCGTGAAAGCGGCGCCGATCCATGCCACGGACCAGCGCGACCGGTCCGGCAGTCGAGCGGCGAGGACGGCAGCGACGCCGACGGCGAGGTGGGCCACCGACGGCCGGTCGGTCAGTATCGCGCCGGCGACCACCCCGACCGCTGCGGCGGAACCCACGGCCCAGCGACGCGGAGACTCGGTGACGGTGCGGACCGGCGACTGCGCCGCCGGATCGGGAAGAAGGTCGGTGGTCATCGTGAACCTCTTTCGGGCAGGGGTGATCGCGCGAGCACCGGATGCGGTGTCACGTGCCGAGTGCGGACGGTGGGGGTCAGACGGGAAGAGTGAGCCGGAAGCAACACCCGGCGCCGACGTCGACCACATCGAGTGTGCCGCCGTGCAACTCGGCGGCCCATCGAGCGATGGCGAGCCCGATGCCGGTGCCGCCGTCGGTCGACCCGCCGCGGACGAACCGGTCGAACACCCGAGCGCGATCGGCCGGCGCGATCCCGTCGCCCTCGTCGACCACGTCGATGCGCACCGTGTCGTCACCCACCACGGCCGACACGGCCACTGCACCGTCGGGCGGACCGTGGCGCACGGCGTTCTCGACCAGATTGGCCATCACCTGCCGTACCCGTTCCTCGTCGGCGGTCACCGTCGCACCGGGAGGCTCGACCGACACCGAGAACCGGGTCGCCGTGCTCTGGGTGACCACGCTGGTCAGGAACTGACGGAGGTCGAACGTGCTGCGCGACAGACCGAGTGCGCCACCCTCGAGCTTCGAGAGATCCAGGAGGTCGTCGACGAGCCGAGCCAGACGTTCGGTCTGCTCGAGGGCGACTCCCACCGTCGCCGGGGTCGCCTCCTGCACCCCGTCGGCGATGTTCTCGAGCACGGCCTGCAGCGACGCGATCGGTGTCCGGAGTTCGTGCGAGACGTTGCCGATCAGCTCCCGACGGTAGCGGTCGGCCTCTGCGAGGTCTGCCGACATCGTGTTGAACGCGACGGCCAATTGGCCGATCTCGTCCCGCGACGTGGCACGAACCCGGTGCGTGTAGTCCCCGTTCGCCATCGCTCGCGAGGCTGCGGTCATCTCGCGCAGCGGCGAGGTCATCCCGTGCGCGACGATCTGCGTGACCACCAGAGCCACGACGAGTGCGAGCAGCAGCGCGTACCGGAACGGCTGCTGCGCCGCGAGCCAGAAGGTGCCCGACGCCGCGAACAGCGCGATCACCACCACCAGGCCGGTCTTGACCTTGAACGAGCGCAGCGAGTCGAGAGGGCGGATCATCCGCGTGCCCGGAACGCGTACCCGACGCCGTGGACGGTGCGCACGACGTCGGACCCCAGCTTGCGCCGCAACGCCTTGACGTGGCTGTCGACCGTGCGGGACGGCACGGACGTCATGGAGTCGTCGCGCGACCACCCCCACACGTCCGACAGCAGTCGATCTCGCGCGTAGGCCGCGCCCGGCCGCCGAGCGAGGAACAGCAGGAGATCGAACTCCGTGCGTGTCAGGTGGACCTCGTCGCCGTCACGGAAGACCCGCCGCGCGCGCTCGTCGACCCGGACGTCGTCGAACTCGTGCACGACGGTCGGCGACGGCGCGGGATGGCGTTCCACCCGGCGCAGCAGTGCGTGCACGCGGGCCACCAGGGTGCGCATCGAGAACGGCTTGGACATGTAGTCGTCCGCACCCACCCCGAGGCCCACCAGCTGGTCCGTCTCGTCCGACCGCGCCGTGAGCATGAGGACGGCGACGGCGCCCTCGGGGCGGGACTGGATGCGTCGGCACACCTCGAGACCGTCGAACCCGGGCAGCATCACGTCGAGGACCACCAGGTCGGGGTTCGTGCGGGCCACCGTCTCCACGGCGGCCGGTCCGGTAGACGCGAGGTCGACGTCGAAGCCCTCGGACCGCAGCCGTGCCGCGATCGCGTCGGCCAGAGCCCGTTCGTCCTCGACCACCAGAATTCGTCGTCGATCCATGAAACAGACCGTAACGGCATCATGTGCGGGTCTCGGGGACACGTTGTGAAGATTCCGTGGAGATCGCTCCGGCCCACGAACCGGACGCCGCGTCAGCCGAGCAGCCGCGCCACCTCGGCGGCCGCGCGACCACCCGACACCAGAGCACCCTGGATCGACGGGGTGTCGCGATGGTCGCCGGCGAGCAGCACGCGGTCACCGACCTGCAGCGATCGCCGGAGCGACGTCCCGGGTGCCTGGACCGGGAGCGCACGCCGCACGTCGTGACGCACGATCACCCGCCACGACGCGGTGGACCGACCCCACAGCCGATCGAGAACGGCGCGCACGACGGACTCCTCGGCGGGACCGGCGTCGTCCAGCAGCGTGGTCGCCTGCACCAGGGTCTTCCCGGTCGGCGCGTATCCCGGTGCGATGGAGCTCATCTCGGCGGTGTTGACCACCACGCCGCCCGTCCCCGAGATGCGGAGGAACTCGTCGGATTCCGCGGCGTCGGCCTCGAACCACCACGTCGACAACCCGCGCATGGGAGAGGTCCGGGTGTCCGTCAGCTCGGTCGCGCCTCGCGCGTCCGTCGCCACCACCACCGCGCGGGCCTGCAGCACCGACCCGTCGGCGATCCGCACGGCGGGTGCCGCGCCGTCGGTGACCTGCTCGACGCGCGAGGAGTACGCGATGTCGACCCCGGCATCGCGGGCGAGCTGCTCGGGGAACGCCTGCATTCCGCGGTTCGGCACACCGGGTGTCGCGAGAAGAAAGCTGCGGAGCACGAGCCGGACGTAGCGGTCCGACGTGTCTCCCGCGCCGTCGGCGAGGACCCCGCTGAGAAACGGAGCCAGCAGTGCGGAGCGCAGCGGACCGCGGAGGCCGACGCGGTCCCAGTCGTCGGCGAGTGCAGCGTCGGGGGACGCGGCCAGGCGGCGCACCGGTCCGACAGCGGGCAACGCCCACCGCGCGGCACCGACGACGGCGCCCGGGTGCAGCAGGCCGAGGCGAGCCGCGGACCGCACCGTCCCGAGCAGCAGGCCCGGGTGCCGTGTCGGGTCGGCGATCGTGTGCGCTCGCCCCGAGTCGTCGACGATCCGCACACCGCGACCGGCGACCCGCAGATCGAGCGCGGACACGTCGACATGACGCTTCACGGCCGGGTAGGAGGGGTTGAGGAGCTGGAAGCCTCGATCACAGCGGAAACCGTCCACGACGTCGGTGCGGATCCGTCCCCCAGGGGCGTCGCCCGCCTCCACGACCCGCACCGTGAATCCACGCCGGCGCAGCGCTCCGGCGCACCGTAGACCGGCGATACCCGCCCCCACCACGATCACGTCAGCATCGATGTCAGTCATGCCCTATCGATACCACCCGGGCGTCGGCGACCTAGGACGACGGGTCCGGAAACGAGAAGAACCACCTGCGCCGGCAGGTGGTTCCAGTCTGTGTCCATTCTCGGTGGCCAGAGCCGGGATCGAACCGGCGACCTTCCGCTTTTCAGGCGGACGCTCGTACCGACTGAGCTACCTGGCCGTGGGCACCCTCGCGGGTACCGGTGATGCTGTACTACTCGGTGCTGACGATCATCGCATCACTGAGGTATTGCGACCTCTGAGGTGTTGCGACCCTGACGGGACTCGAACCCGCGACCTCCGCCGTGACAGGGCGGCGCGCTAACCAACTGCGCCACAGGGCCATGCTGTGAAGCATGTACTGCGTGGAAGACCCTACTGCATCTTCGTCCTACTTCTCACCACTCCCGCTCCAGCGTTGTCACTCGCTGAAACGTACCCCCTACGGGATTCGAACCCGCGCTACCGCCTTGAAAGGGCGGCGTCCTAGGCCGCTAAACGAAGGGGGCCCGTCGAATCGCTCCGACCGTACCCCAACGGCGTTCCGTTGGGAGCTTGGATAGCTTAGGACACCGCTTCGGAATTTCACAAATCCGCAGGTGAGGCTATGTTTCGACGCTCACAGCGTCGACTCGGGGCCACCCGTTGACGCGCCACTTGTCGAGCCATTCCCGCGACGCCATCGCCATCAGGAGAACCTCGAGTGACTCCTCGAACAGCACCACCAGGTCGGTGTCCTCGGCGGTCAGATCGGCCATGTACCGCTGGCCGGCGAGCGAGGTCACCAGCACGCGGGTGAACATGCGCGGATCGATGTCGGGGCGCAGCAGACCGGTCTCGTGCGCCTCGGCCGCGAGCTTGTGTGCGGTGCGACCCCACACGGCGCCCGCTCCCTCGCGGATGCTCGCGTGGAACTCGGGCTCGACGACGAGACGGAACTCCGCACGCACGACGACGTTCTCGTCGAAGGACCGGGCGAGCTGGAAGATGAGGTTGTGCAGCCACTCGAGGGCGTCGACGCCGTCCGGGCGCTCCACGTCCATGATGGCGACGTACTTCTCCATCGCGGTCTGCAGAACGGCGCGAGCCAGTTCTTCCTTCGAGCTGAAGTGGAAGTACATCGCACCCTTGGTGGCGCGTGATCCCTCGAGAATCGTGTTGACCGACGCCGCGGTGTACCCACGCTTGCTGAACTCGTACGCGGCTGCCTCGACGATCGCGGCCCGGGTGCGTCGAGCACGTTCCTGCTGTGCCATTGCGCTGCTGCCTCCGAAATTGAACACCCTGAAGGGCCCTGATACTGAGTGAAGGGTAGCCGACAAACCTGAGAATCCCCTCGGACGTGGCCGCAAACATCGAGCTCGAGCGGGTTCGTCCGGCGTGTTCGGACGGCCCCACCAGCGTGTCGTGCGTTCCGATGACCGGTTTGTCGGATATATGCCCGGCCCGCGTCCGAATGTCGACCGGCGAGAATGGTGATGATTCATAGCGAATAGGTGAATGGTGAATGCGTCACTCCCGACGCGAGGCCAGGTCGAGAGCGACCGCCCGGGGTCCATTACACTCGTCGAGCACCGCCCCTATAGCTCAGTTGGTAGAGCTACGGACTTTTAATCCGCAGGTCGTAGGTTCGAGCCCTACTGGGGGCACAACGTCTTTCCCCACACCCGTCGACGCTCAGGAATTCTGGCTCAGCCGGGCCCCGATGCTCTGATGGAGTGAGCGCAACGCGTTCTGACCCAGCGCCACGGTCTCCGACTCGATGTGGCGGAGCAGATGAGCGTCGCTCACCACCTTCTCGGACGACTGGATCAGGACCGTTCCCGCACCGGTGAAGTCGAACTGCCGCTCCTCCCCCGTCTGTGCTCCGAGGAGCATCCCCTGCGCCGCCCCCAGGAAGCTCTGCATCCACTGCGCGTCGAAGTGGTGGGACGGAGCGGGGCAGTCGGCCCAGCCGACGAGTGCCTGCGGATCCACTCGAACGGGCGGTTCGGCGAACACGACCGCACCGTTGGACGAGGCGAGGAACTTCCCGGTGCCGAGCAGCGTGAGAAAACCGGGCACGATGGACTGCTTCAGCTCGAGGCCGGGTTCGAAGGCCAGCAGGTTCGACGCCCGGATGGTCAGGTTGCCGTCGTCGAGATCGAACGAGTTGATGTCGAAGCCGCGATCGCCGAGCAGCACCTTGCCGTGTCCGCTCGCGAGCACCCAGTCGTTCGCGTACAGCGGCGACGAGAAGCGTGAGGCCACGACGGCCGCCATCGACGTCCGCCCGAGAGGCTCGAACTGCACCGACCCGTAGTAGGCGATCATCGCGCCCTTCGCCGTGAACCACGGCTGTCCCGCGAGTTCGATGCAGAAGGCGTAGTCGTTTCCCGGCACGTTGTCGTTCACCGGCAGGGTGTGGGGGTTGTGCACGACGTCGGTCATGTCCGATTCCCTCTCGTCAGAACTTCTGCTCGGACGCCTGGACCCACACGGTCCCTGCGCCGCCGATCGCGAGTTGCACGGCTTCACCCGAACCGCGGCCGACGGCGTCACGCCACCCGACGTTCGTCGAGATGTCGACGGTGAGAGTGCCGCGGTGACACACGTACGCCTGCGGATCGACCATCACCTGCGGCCGGTGCGGACCCACCTCGATCTCGACCGTCCCACCGTGGGACAGCACGGCCACCTGCCCACGTCCGGCGACCTGTGTCGTGAACATGCCCTGCCCGGTCATCGCCCCGCGCACCGCGCCGCGGACCCCTCCCTGCTGCGTCAGGGGTACGACCGATGTCGAGAGTGCGCCACTGTGTGCGAGCAACCGTGACGCCTCGACCGAGAGGACACCGGTCCCGTCGAGATCGATGACGGACACGTGCAGCCCGGCGTGGCCGTAGTGCACGGTGCCGGACCCCTCGGCGGCCATCATGGCGACGTGCTCGCCCGACATCATCCGGCCGGCCATACCCGCGACTGCACCCATCCCCGGCATGCCGCCCGCGCCGCCGATCGTGTGCGGGACGAAGCGGACGTCGCCCTGGTGGAACAACATGGATCCACGGCGCGCGAGCGTGGGCGAGCCCGGGGCGACGGTCGACTTCACGACCTTGCTGTTGACGAGTTCCAACATGTCAGCGCTCCTGCGGCTGGATGTAGACGACACCGGTGCCGTCGAAGCGGAGGGAGAAGGCCTCGCCGCTCCCGCCGCCGACGGCCGACCGCCACGTGACGTCGGTGACGAAGCTCTGTGTCACCTGACCTCGGTGCGCGACGAAGGCGTCCGGATCGACCACCAACGGGTACTGCGGCGACACCTCGAGCGCGATGAGCGGTCCGCCCGCGGACAGCAGTCCCACCTCGCCCTGTCCACTGACGACCGTCGTGAACAGGCCCTGCCCGGACGAGGCGCCGCGGAGCCCGGCGAAGGCCACATCGGACCGCAGCCCGCCGGACAGAGCGAGCAACTGCGACGATTCGACGTGGAGTGCGTCACCCGCCAACGGCACGACGACGACGTGCTGCGCGTCGACCGCGAGCCGCACCGTTCCCTGCCCCGCCATCTCCATCAGGGACAGCGACTCGCCGGTGACCTTCTGCTTGAGAGCGGCGCGCAGTCCACCGCCACCGCCCATCCCGGCGTTCCGGAAGGTCACCTGGCCCTCGTACGCGATCATCGATCCGGTGACCGCCCGCACGCTGTCCCCGTGCAGGTCGACGACCAGAACGCGGTGTCCCTCGGTTCTCAGTTGCGCCACGGCAGACAGAATGGCAGACAACGGTCGTCGCCACAGTGGCTCCGGTGATCTGTCCCCTGCCAGCGACTCCGAGTGACGCACAGTACATCGAGTTCGTTTCTCGCAGAAGTCACAACACCTGTACCCCGTACCCCGCGGCATATACTGGACGAGGTCGACGGCGGGCGGGCGTAACGAACTGTCGCCCCGCTCGATGAACGTCTACCGGACGGTACGCACCCCTCGCGGCGGCTCGTCGAAGCAATTCACATCGAAGTTACGGTGCCGTAGGCTGCCCTCACAGTACGAGGCAGCGCGGTCATCGCGCGGAAGCAGTGAGCCGAACACCATTCTGGAGGACACGCATGGCACGGGATCTGACCCAACTGGAGCTGCTCGGAGAGCTGCAGCCGGTTGCGGAAGAGAATCTGAACCGGCATCTCTCCATGGCGAAGGAGTGGCACCCCCACGACTACGTCCCCTGGGACGAGGGGCGTAACTTCGCCGCGCTCGGTGGCGAGGACTGGTCGCCCGAGCAGTCTCGGCTCGACGAGGTGGCCAAGGCCGCCATGATCACCAACCTCCTCACCGAGGACAACCTGCCGTCGTACCACCGCGAGATCGCGGAGAACTTCTCGCAGGACGGCGCCTGGGGCACCTGGGTGGGCCGGTGGACCGCCGAGGAGAACCGCCACGGCATCGTCATGCGCGACTACCTGGTGGTCACGCGCGGAGTGGATCCCGTCGCCCTCGAGCAGGCCCGCATCGAGCACATGACCAACGGCTTCTCCTCGGCCGCTGCCGGTGGCCACGATCAGATGGGCTTCCTGCACTCCGTCTCGTACGTGACGTTCCAGGAGCTGGCCACGCGAGTCAGCCACCGCAACACGGGCAAGGTCTGCAACGACCCCATCGCCGACCGCATGCTCCAGCGCATCGCGGCCGACGAGAACCTGCACATGATCTTCTACCGCAACCTGTGCGGTGCGGCGCTCGACATCTCGCCCGACCAGGCGCTGCGTGCCATCGCCGACATCGTGCAGAACTTCCAGATGCCCGGCGCCGGCATGCCCAACTTCCGCCGCAACGGCGTGCTGATGGCCAAGCACGGGATCTACGATCTGCGTCAGCACCTCGAGGACGTCGTCATGCCGGTGCTGCGCAAGTGGAACATCTTCGATCGCACCGACTTCACCGCCGAGGGCGAGCAGACGCGTGAGGAGCTCGCCGCCTTCCTCGAGAAGCTGGAGAAGGACGTTCTCAAGTTCGAGGAGCAGCGCGACCGCATGCTGTCCCGCGAGGCTGCCAAGCGGCAGGCCGCGCAGGCATCCTGACCCGCACCGCACCACGGAGTGGCCGAGTGCCAGTTCCGACGGATACCCTCGATGTGCCCGGCACCCGTTCCGCGGATGCCGGGCACATCGCTGTTTCCCGTCGACCATGTCTGGTGTGTGATCAACCATGACTCTGCAGATCGGTTCCCTCGCCCTGCGTAGTCCCGTCGTCCTCGCGCCGATGGCCGGTGTCACCAACGTGGCGTTCCGCACGCTGTGTCGGGAGCTCGAGGAGACGCTGACGGGCAGCACCTCCGGGCTCTACGTCTGCGAGATGGTCACCGCGCGTGCCCTCGTCGAGCGGCAGCCCGCCACGTTGCACATGACCACGTTCGGCCCGACCGAGACGCCTCGCTCGTTGCAGCTCTACACCGTGGACCCGGACACGACGTACGACGCCGCGAAGATGATCGTCGACGAGAACATGGCCGACCACATCGACATGAACTTCGGCTGCCCCGTGCCCAAGGTGACGCGCAAGGGCGGCGGCGCCGCCCTGCCGTACAAGCGATCGCTCTTCGGACGCATCGTCGCCGCGGCGGTGAAGGCCACCGAGGGGACGGACATCCCGGTGACCGTCAAGTTTCGGATCGGCATCGACGACCAGCATCACACGCACCTCGACGCAGGACGGATCGCCGCCGGCGAGGGTGCTGCGGCCGTCGCGCTCCATGCGCGCACCGCGGCGCAGCGCTACTCCGGTACGGCCGACTGGTCCGAGATCGCGCGCCTCAAGGATCACGTCCGCGATGTCCCCGTCCTGGGCAACGGCGACATCTTCGACGCGTCCGACGCCGCCCGCATGATGGCCGAGACCGGCTGCGACGGCGTGGTCGTCGGCCGCGGCTGCCTGGGACGCCCCTGGCTGTTCGCCGAACTGTCCGCCGCTCTGCGCGGCACCACTGCGCCGACGCCGCCCACGCTGGGCGAGGTCGCCGTCATCATGCGTCGGCACGCGGAACTGCTGTCCGACCACCACGGCGAGGGCCGCGGGCTCCGGGAGATGCGCAAGCACGTCGCCTGGTACATGCGCGGCTTCCCGGCAGGCTCGGACCTGCGGGTACGCATGGCCACCGTCTCGACACTCGCGGAGCTCGACGAGCTGCTGGCTCGCCTGGATCCGACCGTTCCCTTCCCGGCCGACGCCGAGGGCCCCCGCGGTCGCCAGGGTTCCCCCGGCGCCGTGTCGCTGCCCGACGGCTGGCTCGACGATCCCGACGACTGTGCGGTGCCGGCGGGCGCCGATCTGATGCACTCGGGCGGATGATCAGTACTATGGCGTCGATCCGTCGACCACTGTTCGACGCCCGAGAGAAAGACGGAACGACCAGTGGGTGACG
Organism: Rhodococcus sp. BP-316; assembly: GCF_019836105.1. Classification (NCBI taxonomy): domain Bacteria; kingdom Bacillati; phylum Actinomycetota; class Actinomycetes; order Mycobacteriales; family Nocardiaceae; genus Rhodococcus; species Rhodococcus sp. BP-316. Next base: position 95,364 of record NZ_JABUEE010000011.1, read on the forward strand.
AGAACGAACCGGGGTCGCCCACACCCGGACGACGCGCCCCCTGGGAGCGTCCCATCTCGCGAGTGCCGCGCTCCGATCGCGACCCCGAGACACCGTCTCCCCCGTCCGAGCAGCCCGCGCCGGAACAGCGCCCGCCAGCGGATCGACCCGAGCCCGACCAGACCCCGCCGTCCTCGTCCGACGACCAGGATCGACGCCTCTCGGTGGCCGAGGTCGTGGATCGGATCTCCCGCATCGGTTCGAACCGGGGACGCGCAGCGGGTCGCGACGACTCCCCGACCTCCGGCGCGGACGATCGAGCGGTCGCGTCGAGCCCTCCACCGTCCCCGCCGGTTCCACCTCGCGAGGATCCGGAGCCGCCCACCGAGGTGATCGCCCCCGTCGTGGACGAGCGACGCACCGCGGAGCGTCCGGCACCCGAGGCGGTCGGCCCCGTCGCACCCCCGACGCTCACGCGGCTCGCCCTCAGCAGGGCACGCAAACGCAAGCGGATGCGGGTCGCCGGCCGTGTCGGCGTCTCGATGGTCTCGATCCTGGCCCTGGTCATCACCGGTGTCGTGTGGGGATATCTCCGGGCGACCGACCGCGGGTTCGAGCAGGTCGCGGCCCTGGACACCGAGTCCACCGACGTGGTCGACGCGCCCGGCCAGTACGGCGACGAGACCTACCTCATCGTCGGGACGGACACCCGAGCCGGAGCCAGTGGTGAGATCGGCGCCGGCACGGTGGCCGATGCCGAGGGTGCACGGTCCGACACCGTCATGCTCATCAACATCCCGGCCGACCGCAGTCGCGTGGTCGCCGTGTCGTTCCCCCGCGACCTCGACGTCGAACGCCCCGAGTGCGAGGGCTGGGACAGCACCACCGGTGACTACACGGGCGAGATGTATCCCGCCGCGGACGGCGACAAGCTCAACGCGACCTATGCGCTCGGTGGACCCAAGTGCCTGGTCAAGATCATTCAGAAGATCTCTGGACTGCGGATCGGCCACTTCGTGGGTATCGACTTCGCCGGCTTCGAGTCGATGGTCGACGAGGTCGGCGGGGTGGACGTGTGTTCCCCGGTTCCGCTGGTCGACGAGGAGCTGGGAACGGTCCTGGCCACCGCGGGCGAACAGCGCATCGACGGACGCACCGCGCTCAACTACGTGCGCGCCCGCAAGGTGGACGCCGAGGGCACCGGTGACTACGGACGCATCAAACGTCAGCAACTCTTCCTGTCCTCGCTCCTGCGCTCCGTGCTGAGCAACCGCGTGCTGTTCGACCCGGGCGCCCTCAACGGTTTCGTCACGGCGTTCACCCGCGACACGTTCGTCGAGAACGTGAAGACGTCGGATCTGCTGACGCTCGGCAAGTCGCTGCGCGGCGTCGAAGCGGGCGCGGTCACGTTCCTCACCGTCCCCACCGCGGGTACCACCGACTACGGCAACGAGATCCCGCGCACCGACGACATCAAGGCGATCTTCCAGGCGATCATCGACGACCAGCCGCTCCCCGGTGAGGAACGCGCACCCGAGACCACCCCCGAGGTCGCGCCGCCGGTCACCACCGAACCGCAGGTCGCGGTCGACCCCTCGCTGGTGTCGGTCCAGATCTCCAACGCCTCGGAGACCAGCGGACTGGCCGCCACCACCGCGGACGAACTGGCGGCCTACGGCTTCCAGGTCGTCGGGACCGGCAACGCCGAGACCACCGGTGCCGCGGCGACCGTCGTGCGGTACGGCGCCGGGTCGATCGCGGACGCGTCGACGGTGGCCAGCACCATTCCGGGAGCGGTTCTCGAGGAGACGCCGACTCTGGGCGGCATCGTCGAGGTCGTCCTGGGGACGGATTTCCAGGGCTTCCTGACGCCGCCGACCGTCGTCGGAGACCTGCTACCGACCTTCGCGACGGGGGTCTCCGGAGCGTCCACGGAGGTCGCGCTCCCCAGCGATCTGACGGTCACGAACGGGGCGGACGAGTCCTGTGTGTGAATCGCTGCTCCGCATTCACCGCCCGTTCACCGCCTGCATGCCCTGTACCCACGTACGGCCGAGTAAAATCGGGCCATGCGCGTGGCTTACAACGAACAGATGACAGAACTCGCCGACCTGCTCGGCGAGATGGCCGCCCTGGCCGGTAGTGCGATGGAGCGCGCCACGCAGTCCCTGCTGCAGGCGGATCTCCGGATCGCCGAGCAGGTGATCGGCGAGCACGACAAGATCACCGACCTCAGTGCCCAGGCAGAGGAGCGCGCCTTCGCGTTGCTGGCTCTCCAGGCACCCGTCGCCGGCGACCTCCGCTCGGTGGTCTCCGGTATCCAGATCGTCGCCGACATCGACCGGATGGGCGCTCTCGCCCTGCACGTCGCCAAGATCGCGCGTCGTCGCCACCCCCAGCACGCACTGCCGGAGGAGGTCAACGGTTACTTCGCCGAGATGGGACGCATCGCCGTCGCTCTCGGCTCCTCCGCACGTGAGGTGCTCGAGACCCGCGACCCCGAGCGCGCCGCGAAGCTCCGTGAGGAGGACGAGGCGATGGACGACCTGCACCGCCACCTGTTCAGCGTCCTCATGGACAAGGAGTGGAAGCACGGCGTCGCCGCAGCCGTCGACGTGACCCTGCTGGGTCGCTTCTACGAGCGCTTCGCCGACCACGCCGTCGAGGTGGGCCGCCGAGTCATCTTCCTGGTCACCGGCAGCCTGCCCAGCGACCTGCCGACGCCTCCCGCGCAGCACGTGTCCTAGTTCTTCCACTCGGTACCCGGACGCACGAAAGGGCGCCCTCCCCGCGGGGAGGGCGCCCTTTCCGTGTGTGGACGCGCGAGCTGCGGTCTAGCCGAAGCGACCGGAGATGTAGTCCTCGGTGGCCTTCTGCGACGGGTTGGAGAAGATCTTCTCGGTGTCGTCGATCTCGATCAGGTTGCCGGGCTTGCCGGTGGCCTCGAGGTTGAAGAAGCCGGTCTGGTCGCTCACACGTGCAGCCTGCTGCATGTTGTGCGTGACGATGACGATGGTGAAGTCCTTCTTCAGCTCACCGATCAGGTCCTCGATCGCCAGCGTCGAGATCGGGTCGAGAGCCGAGCAGGGCTCGTCCATGAGCAGGACGTCGGGCTGCACCGCGATCGCACGGGCGATGCACAGACGCTGCTGCTGACCACCGGACAGACCGCCGCCCGGCTTGTCGAGGCGGTCCTTGACCTCGTTCCACAGGTTCGCGCCCTTGAGCGACTCCTCCGCGACCTCGTCCAGCTGCTTCTTGCTGCGGCCACCCTGCAGCTTCAGGCCGGCCACGACGTTGTCACGGATGGACATGGTGGGGAACGGGTTCGGACGCTGGAAGACCATGCCGATGGTGCGGCGAACGCCGACCGGGTCGACGCCGGAACCGTAGATGTCCTCGCCGTCGAGCAGCACCGAGCCCTCGACGCGGGCACCCGGGGTGACCTCGTGCATGCGGTTCAGCGAGCGGAGCACCGTGGACTTGCCGCAGCCGGACGGTCCGATGAAGGCCGTGACGCTACGAGGAGGAACGGAGAGCGTCACGTTCGACACGGCGTGGAACTTGCCGTAGAAGATGTTGACGTCCTTGAGATCGAGTCGTTTTGCCATGTCGAGATCCTTCTGTCAGAAGTTCTTGGGAGCGAAGAAGCGGGAGACCAGCTTCGCGCCGATGTTCAGCACCGCAACGATGAGGATGAGGGTGAGGGCGGCACCCCACATCCGCTCGCTGGTGAGGGCAGCGGTTCCGGCCTTCTGGAGGTCGACCATCATGAGCGGCAGCGACGTCTGCGGACCGGCGAACAGGTTGAAGTTGATGGCCGTCGCGGACCCGACCAGGATCAGCACCGGCGCCGTCTCACCCATGACGCGGGCGAGAGCGAGCATGATGCCCGTGACGATGCCCGAGAGCGCCGTCGGGACGACGATCTTGGCGATGGTCTTCCACTTCGGCACACCCAGCGCGTACGACGCCTCGCGCAGGTCCTGGGGAACGATGCGCAGCATCTCCTCCGCCGAGCGCACGATCACGGGGATCATGAGCAGGACCAGGGCGAGCGAGACAGCCAGACCCGACCGGTCGAAGCCGAACGTCGCGATCCACAGCGAGTAGATGAACAGCGCCGCGACGATGGACGGGACACCGGTGAGGATGTCGACCATGAACGTCGTGGCCTTCGCGAGCCGCGTGCCCACGCCGTACTCGACGAGGTAGATGGCGACGAAGATGCCGATCGGGATGGAGATGACCGCGCAGAAGAGTCCCTGGAGCAGCGTTCCGACGATCGCGTGGTACGCGCCGCCGCCTTCCTTGAAGGGGGTGACACCCGCCTGCGAGTACTGCCACCAGTCGGCCGACGCGACGGCGCCGATACCGCGGGAGACGACGGTGTAGAGAACCCAGATCAGTGGGACGAGCGCAATGAGCACCGCGAGGGACACGAGGACCGTCGCGATCGAGTCGGAGGCCTTGCGACGGGCACTGACACCCTGGAAGGTCGGCTCCTTGACGGGGCGATCCATGGTGGCGGTTCCACCGGACGTGGTGTCGGCCATGGGTCAGTCCTTCTTTCCAGCGATGGCGGCGCGTGCGCCGGCGTTGACGACGAAGGTGAGGACGAACAGCACCAGGCCCGCGGCGATGTAGGCACCGGCCTGCAGCTGGTTGTTGAACTCACCCGCGGCCAGTGCGATCTTCGTCGCGAAGGTGTTGCCGCCGTCGAACAGCGTCCAGCCGAACGTCTCCTGGGTGCTGCGGATGATGATGTAGAGCGCGATGGTCTCGCCGAGCGCGCGGCCAAGGCCCAGCATCGAGCCGCTGACGAAGCCGGACTTGCCGAACGGGATGACCGTGGTGCGCACGACCTCCCACCGAGTGGCGCCGAGGGCGAGAGCAGCCTCGATCTGGCCACGGGGCGTCTGGACGAACACCTCGCGGGTGACCGCGGCGATGATCGGCAGGATCATGACGGCGAGCACGATCGCACCGGTGAAGATGGTGCCGCCGCCGGCGATGGAGACGGAACCGGTGGCGAAGAGCGGGAACCACGCGAGGTTCGTGTTGAGCCACTCGGCGACGGGCGAGATGACCGGCGCGAGAACGTACAGGCCCCAGAGTCCGAAGACGATGGACGGCACGGCGGCCAGCAGGTCGATGACGTAGCCCAGCGGGCCCGCCAGACGCTTCGGGGCGTAGTTCGTCAGGTAGATCGCGATGCCCAGTGCCACCGGCATGGCGATCAGCAGAGCCACCACCGACACCGTGGCCGTGACCAGGAACAGGTCACGGACACCGAAGAGCATGGCGGACGTGTCCGACGTGCTCCACTGCCCGTTGTACGTGAAGAAGTTCACGGTGTTGTTCTGCAGCGCGGGGATCGCCCGCCACAGGAGGAACCCACCGATCGCCGCGATCAGGACGATGACGAAGACACCGGAACCGGTGGCGAGCGTCGAGAAGATGCGGTCACCCGGGCGGGTGACCGTACCTGAGGCTTTCTTGTCGGGCACTGGTGTCGGCGCTTCCGTCTTGCGAGCGGCGCTCACGGCCGATGTGGTGGCCGGCGTGACGTCGCTGATCGAATGGGTGTCGCTCATACCGCTCACTGTCTCGTGTGGGGTGGTATGGCATCGCCTGCATCACCCGGTGAATGGTCTTCGGGGGTGATGCAGGCGAGAACCAGTGTGTCAGGAAATGGCGTTGATCGCCGTCACCAGACGCTCCTTGAAGCTGTCCGGGAGCGGCACGTAACCGGCAGCCTCGAGGCCTTCCTGGCCCTCGTTGGCAGCGCTGAGCAGGAACGACTTGACGCCCGCGGCGGTCTCCGCGTCGTAGCCCTTGGAGCAGACGATCTCGTAGGTCGACAGCACCAGCGGGTAGGAATCGGCTTCCTTGCTGGCGAACAGTGCGTCGGTGTCGAGCGCGAGGTCGTTTCCGTCACCGGAGAAGGTGACCGTGTCGATCGCCTTGGCGGCGGTCTCGGTGGTGAGCTCGACGGCACCGGCGCCGAAGTCGATCTGCGCCGCGGTCAGGTTCTCCTGATCGGCGAAGCCCTTCTCGACGTAGGTGATGGCGCCCGGGGTGGCGGCAGCGGCCTGAGCGACGCCCGACGAACCGTTGGCGCCCTCGCCCACTCCACCGGCCCAGTCGGAGCTGTGGTCCAGCGTCCAGGACTGCGGTGCGGCGTCGGACAGGAAGCGCTGGAAGTTGTCGCTGGTGCCCGAGGAATCCGAGCGGTAGATCGGCGTGATGGCGGTGGTCGGGAGCGACGCGCCCTCGTTCAGCGCGGCGATGGCCGGATCGTTCCAGGTGGTGATCTTGCCGGTGAAGATCTGGGCGATGACGTCGGGCGTCAGGACCAGGTCGTCGACACCGTCGAGCGTGTAGGCCACGGCAACCGGACCGAACACGAGGGGAAGGTTCCACGCCGGGTTGCCGGCGCAGCGCGTGGCGGCCGCGTCGGCCTGCTCTTCCTTGATGGACGAGTCCGAGCCCGCGAAGTCCACGAGACCGGCGACGAACTGGGTCCGGCCGTTGCCGGAACCGCTCACGGTGTACTCCACGGCCTTGCCGGAGCACACACCCGAGTAGACGGACGTGAAGTTGGACATCGCGTTCTGCTGCGCCGACGATCCTTCGCCGGTGATGGGGCTCTTGCCCTCGCACGTCGCGGCGGAGTCACCACTGCCGGTGGCCTCGACGTTCGCGTCGGAACCACATGCAGCCAGCGTCAATCCGCCGACAGCCAGTACACCCATGAGGGCAATGCTGCGCTCGAGCTTCACCTGTCTCCTCCAGAAACAGCCCGTCGGCGACCGATCGGTCGGCGGGCGAGAAAAGATGCGGTGACGTCGTACCGCAACGGGCAGCGTGCGCTACCCGTGGGAGAACGTAAGCGCCGGTGGTGGACGGTTCACCGCGCCTTTGTGAACGGAGGGTGAACAGACAGACCGAAAACCCGGATCGGGATGCGATGCGCGTCTCAGGGACCGCACCGGTCCCGCGTCAGACGCGCGCGAACGCCGCGTCGACGTGGAAGGTGGCGAAGCCGAGCCGGTCGTACGTGTGCACGGCGGCCGTGTTGTCCGACTCGACGTACAGCAGCACGCCGGCGAGGCCGCGATCGGCCAGATACCGCAGGCCGGCGAGCGTGAGGGTCCGGCCGAGCCCCCTGCCCTGGGCCGCCGGATCGATGCCGACGACGTAGACCTCACCCAGTTCGGGATCGTCTCCGGTCGGCGGGTGCACCTTGGTCCAGTGGAACCCCAGCACCGTGTCCGGGTCGTCCGTCGACGTCGCCACGAACAGCCCCGCGGGGTCGAACCAGGACTCCGCGCGGCGCTCGTCGATCTCCGCCTGCGTCCAGCCACCCTGCTCGGGGTGCCAGGAGAACGCGGCGTTGTTCACCCGCAGGATCTCGGCGTCGTCGGACTCCCGGTAGGTCCGCACGGTGATGCCGTCCGGGACGGTGAGTTCGGGCAGGGGCGCCGCGTCGGGGCCACCGAGCGGGCGGCGCATCTGCAGCAGTTCGCGGACCACCTCGAGACCGACTTTCTCGGCGACGCGATCGGCGGCGGGCAGCCGCCCGTGGGCCCACACGCGCGCCCCCGGTGCTGCGAGAGCGCGGTCGACCAGCGCGGTGCCGACGCCGCGGCCCCGGTGATCGGGGTGCACGACGGCCTCCACCATGACCGGCGCGTCACCGCGCGCGGACGAGAGCGTCGCGTACCCCACGAGGTGTTCGCCGTCCAGTGCCAGCAGATGCTCGTCGTCCCGCGGAGAGTCCACGGCGCGCTCGGCCTGCTCCGACAGCGGCGGTGTCCCGTCGGCGGTCGTGGCGGCCTCGATCGCGTCGCGGACGCGTCGGGCCTCGTCGCCGACCGGTCGCCGTGCCTCGAGTCGAATCGCGTCGCTCACGTCAGAAGGCCGTCCGATCAGCTGGGGCGAACGAGGGTGTCGCCGTGTCGTTCTCGATGTCCAGGTCGCCGTCCGACGGCAGGTCGACCGCGTCGTCGCTGCCCGCCGCGCCCTTACCTGCCCGGCTCGGTCTCACGGCCTTGTATCCCACGTTGCGCACGGTGCCGATGAGCGACTCGTACTCCGTTCCGAGCTTCGCGCGCAGACGCCGGACGTGCACGTCCACGGTGCGGGTACCGCCGAAGAAGTCGTACCCCCACACCTCCTGCAGCAGCTGCGCTCGGGTGAAGACGCGGCCCGCGTGCTGGGCGAGGTACTTGAGGAGTTCGAACTCCTTGTAGGTGAGGTCGAGCGGTCGCCCGCGCAGACGGGCGGTGTAGGTGCCCTCGTCGATGACGAGCTCGCCGAGCGTGATCTTCCCCGAGGCCTCGGGACTGCTGACGCCTCCGTGGCGGCCCACGAGCAGACGCAACCGGGCATCGAGCTCGGCGGGTCCGGTGGTGGGCAACAGGATGTCGTCGAGGCCCCACTCCGCGTTGACGGCGACCAGACCGCCCTCGGTGAGCACGGCCACCACGGGTACCGAGGAGCCGGCGCTGCCGAGCAGTCGGCACAGTCCGCGGGCGGCGGCCAGATCGGTGCGCGCGTCGACGAGCGCGATGTCCGCGCTCCCGGCCTCGAGCAACGACGAGACCTCGGTCGGCGCGGGACGCACCGTGTGCGCCAGGAGCGCGAGGGACGGGAGCACGGACTCCGGATCCGGATCGGAGGTCAGCAGCAGCAACTCCACAGGGCCTCCTCGTCCGCTCTTCTTCGGCCGGACGAGCCCACCAGCGGGTCCGCGACCGGCACTTCCGGTTGTTCTTCGGTCACAGACTAACCTGTCGGAAGGCAGGACAGTCGGCTGCGAGCCGCCACCGCCCGCCTCGGGACCCGCCCGCAGGACACCGAACCGCCCGAGAGGAACTCCGTGCGAAAACTGATCGTCGGGCTCGTCTTCGTCCTGGCGCTCGCTCTGGCCGCCGATTTCGGCACTGCCGCCTACTCCGAGTACCGCGTCTCGCGGGCACTGCGGGACGGCGGAGATCTGGTGTCCGATCCGCAGGTGACCATCCACGGCTTCCCGTTCCTGACCCAGGCGGCCGACGGCAGGTACGGCCGCGTGGAGATCCGAGCGCAGGACGTCCCCACCGACTACGTCGAGAAGACGACCATCGAGGCGACGTTGCGCGGCGTGCGTATTCCGGCCTCCGACCTGCTCGACGGATCGGTGCGCACGGTGCCCATGGATCAACTCGACGCGCGCGTCCGTATCGACGCCACCGACCTCGGCCGGTTCCTCGAGATCCCCGACCTCCAGGTCTCCACTCCCCCCGCCGACCGCTCCGACGGCACCGGCGGTTCGGGCGGTTCCGGCGAGACCACCGCCGGGGCCGTGGTCCTCACGGGCACCGTGCCCGTCGGCCCCCTGGACACCGCGGTCAGCGTCACCGCCGAGCTCCGGCTCGACGGTGGAACCGTGTCCATCGTCGCGTCGGACCTCTACTTCGGGCCCGAGGGCCAGGCCGACTTCACCATCCCCGACTTCCTGAAGCCCGCGGTCCTGGGCCTGTTCACCCGCACGATCGACGAGCAGCAGCTGCCGTTCGGCATCCTCCCCACGTCGGTCTACGCGGAGGGCGGGCAGATCGTCATCGAGGGCAGCGCCGAGGACGTCACCATCGAACTCGACGAGATCCGCACGCCGTGAGCGCCGTCGTCGTCCTTCTCGTCGCCCTGGCGCTCGCCACCGTGGTGGGCCTGTGGGTCCGCCGCCGCGAGGGCGCCGTCCGCACGTCGGATCGCGGCGGCGCGTCGGGATCGCGAGCTCACGCTCTGCGCGCCGCCGGCGCCACCGACGGCGCGGTGACCGTGCTCCACTTCTCCGCCACCTGGTGCGGCCCGTGTGCGGCGGTGCGACGCGTCGTGTCCGCCGTGGTGAGCGACCTCGAGTCGGCGGGGCACCGCGTGTCCGACGTCGAGGTGGACATGGACGAGAATCCGCAGCTCGCCCGCGACTTCGGCGTGATGTCTCTCCCGACCACCTTCGTGCTCGATCGGGCGATGCGGGAACGATCGCGCGCGTCGGGTGTGCCGTCGTCGAAGGACCTGCGGGCCGCCGTGCTCTCGGCGTCCGATTCACCCTCGTCGGAGTGACGAGCGACACCCGGAACTTCTGGATCTGGACCGGCGTGGGTACCATGGCCGACGTGACCGCCAGCCACGAGCTTCTGCTCACCCGACGCCGCACAGTGGACCTGTGCCGCCTCGGTGGCTGTTGCTGCCGTTGCCGCTGACGACGGTCCTCCCCTCGTCGACCCGTCCGCTCGGGTACAGCCGTGCTGTACCGACCTCGGACCGCTCGACGATCGCCGGAGACCATGCGCATCCGCTCGGTCCCCTTTCCTCCACTCCAGGAGCATCTCGATGTCATCCATTCCCCCGCAGGTCGACGTTCGTGGTCCCCGCTTCGTCGCCTGGGTGACCACCGGCGTCCTCGTCGTGACGCTGCTCGTGTCGACGGTGTCGCTCACCGCCGCAGCGTTGCTCCTGGGCCTGCAGACGCTGGTCTTCGCGTACGGCGCTGCTGCCGGGCCGGCAGCGCATCCCTACGGACGCGTGTTCCGCGCCGTCGTCGCACCGCGCCTGGGCCCGGTGTCGGAGACCGAACCGACGACCCCCCTGCGGTTCGCGCAGGGACTGGGATTCGCCTTCTCGATCGTGGGAACCCTCGGGTTCGCGCTGTCCTCGACGACCGTCGGCACCGTCGCCACGGGTCTGGCCCTGTTCGCCGCCGTGCTGAACGCGGCGTTCGGAATCTGCCTGGGCTGCAAGATCTACCCACTCGCGAGTCGGCTCCTGCCGGCTCGACATGCCACCACCTGAACCACCCACCACCTGTCAGAGAAGAATCGAAAGGAACCACATGGCTCGCTCCGACGTCCTGGTCACTGCCGACTGGGCCGAGCAGAACCTGCATGCTCCCAAGACCGTGTTCGTCGAGGTCGACGAGGACACCAGCGCCTACGACACCGGCCACATCGAGGGTGCCGTCAAGCTCGACTGGAAGTCCGACCTCCAGGATCCGGTCCTTCGTGACTTCCTGAACCAGGAGCAGTTCTCGGACCTGCTGTCGACGCGCGGCATCGCCAACGACGACACCGTGATCCTCTACGGCGGCAACAACAACTGGTTCGCCGCCTACGCCTACTGGTATTTCAAGCTGTACGGCCACAAGGACATCCGTCTGCTCGACGGCGGCCGCAAGAAGTGGGAACTGGACGGTCGTCCGCTGAGCACCGACGCCGTCTCCCGCGAGGGAACGTCCTACAGGGCCGAGGCTCCCGACCTGTCGATCCGCGCGTTCCGCGACGAGGTCATCGCCGCCATCGGCACCAAGAACCTCCTCGACATCCGCTCCCCCGACGAGTACTCGGGCAAGATCCTGGCGCCGGCGCACCTCCCGCAGGAGCAGAGCCAGCGTCCCGGCCACATCCCCGGCGCCGTCAACGTGCCGTGGAGCAAGGCAGCGAACGAGGACGGCACCTTCAAGTCCGACGAGGAACTGAAGGAGCTCTACGACGGTGTCGGCATCGATCCGAGCAAGGGCACGATCGCGTACTGCCGCATCGGCGAGCGCTCGTCGCACAGCTGGTTCGCACTGACACAGCTGCTGGGCTACGAGAACGTCAAGAACTACGACGGCAGCTGGACCGAATACGGCTCCCTCGTGGGAGCACCTATCGAGTTGGGAGCGTAATCATGTGTGGAGCACCTGCTCAGGGACAGACCCTTCCCGCCGGCGTCGACGTGGAGAAGGAGACGGTCATCACGGGCCGTGTCCTGGCCGCGTCGGACGGTCAGCCCGTCGGCGGTGCGTACGTGCGCCTGCTCGACAGCACGGGTGAGTTCACCGCCGAGGTCGTCGCGTCCGGAACCGGCGACTTCCGCTTCTTCGCGGCCCCCGGCACCTGGACGCTGCGCGCGCTGTCCGCGTCCGGCAACGGCGACGTGACCATCTCGCCCGAGTCCGCCGGCCTCCACGAGGCCGAGATCTCGATCGGCGCCTGACCGAACACCTCTCGTTTCAGCCGAACACCCTCCCCAGCGTGCTGGGGAGGGTGTTCGCGTCGTGGAGGGTGTGCGATCCGACCGCGGGAACTACTTGCCGGGCTCCGGCGGGAGGCCGAGGGACTTCAGCACTTCCTCCCACGTCGACGGCACCGTCTCCACGGGCTGCGCCGGCGGCGCGAGATAGCCGGGATTCACCGGGGGAATCACGCGGGGCTCGGCGGGCGCCGTCGTGTCTCCCACAGGAGGAGCGGCCGGCTCGTCGACCGGAGGGGCCTCGCTCTGCTCGCGAGCGAGGTCGGTGATCCAGCGGATCATCTTCTCGCTCTCCCAGTCGCGGCCGTTGTCCGGGAAGTTGTCCCAGTAGTAGAGGTGCTGCAGAAACCCCAGTTCGACGTAGGGCTTCTCGAGCAGCTGCGGGATGTCGGCGTTGTCCTCGCCGAACCCCACGGCCTCCGCCTGCAGCTTGGCCTCGACGACGGGGCGGCCGGGACCGAGCGCCCACGTCACTGCGTCGAACATCTCGCGCGGCGTCGGCGACCTCTCGTCCGGCAGTGGCTGGGTGCGGTCCGACACCCGGAGCATCACGTCGAGCAGGGACTCGTCCGACGTGGCGAAGTCCGGGTCGCTGAAGACGTGCGCGATGGTGCGAGCCGCGACGTCGGACGAGACCGCGACGAACTCGGTGACGGTGCGGCCCGGATCGAGCAGGGTGAAGTGCATCCGCCCGAAGACGTTGAGCGCCAACGGCAGGACGCCGAGGTTCTCCGGTGCGTCACAGGCGATGTCCATCGGACGGCACGCCCACCGGATCTTGTTCGTGAGGGTTCCGTAGTCCTTCGGCTCGGACGACATGAAGCCACCACCCGGCGGACCGGGCTTGTCCAGAGACGCAGTGCCGGCAGGGCGGTACGGATCTCCGACGAGGGCGACCCCGGCGATGTCGTCGGACGTCACGTGCGCCGTGGACGGTCGGGACCCGATGTCGACGGCGAGGCGCTCGACCACCTCGGCACCCACGCTGTAGCCGAGCAGCACGTACTTCGTCGACGTGCCGCACGCGGTCTTGTTGGCGTCGATCATCCGGCCCATGGTCGCGAGGCCCTCGGCGACGGATTCCTGATAGGTGGGCACCGGCTCGGCCACGGCCACGCCGTACTCCGACGCGTACGGCACGTACACCCAACCGACTCGTCCGGGCGTGGACGCCGAGGCCTCCCCCGCGGGCACGGTCACGTTGCCGACCCAGTTGGACCACGGCAGCCGGTCCACCTCGTCGACGGGGTTCCGGTCCGACTCCGAGTCCGTCGCGCCCGTGATGGCGACGATGAGCACGTCGGGGCAGTCGTACGCGTAGTTGTTCGGATCCTGATCGACCTTCGTGCCCAGCCCGAACGTGTCGAGCACCGACTCGACGGGGTCGTCGCCCAGACCGAGCGGATCGGAGGGGGTGATCGGCGCCGCCCCCGCCAGTCCTCCAGGGATCGCGCACAACAGCAGTGTCGCGAGGGCAGCGGTCGCCGCGCGCAGCACGATCCTCGTCGGCCCGGTCCGCCGACGGTCGGTCGGGTCGAGCCCGGTCACACGAAGCATGGATGGATCACCCTCGTCTCTCGGTTCCAGAACCTCACGACCTTAAACAATGAATCGCGTCACCGGACCCGGCACAGGTTGTCATCCGTCACACAGTCTGCGGACCGCCTGCGTCGACCGATCGCGACGGCGGCCCGTGGCAGATCCACGACACCGCCGGTCTACAATCGGTGCGTGGTCCTATTCTTCGAAGCACTCCTCATCCTGGCGTCGATCCTCATCGCCTGGTTCTCGCTGTACGTCGTCTATCGCCTGGTCACCGACGAGTCGTGACCGACGAGTTCGGCACCCCGGCGCCCCGCCTGAGCGGTGACGCCGCGGTCGCGCGTGCGGAGGAACGGGCCAAGGAGACGGCCGGGCGCAACATCCCGCTGCTCCCCGATCTGCCCGGTGACGGTGACACCGCCAATCTGCGGCAGGGTCCCGACATCTCGCACTCCATGCTGGCACTGCTGCCGCTGGTCGGCGTGTGGCGCGGCACCGGTGAGGGACACGACGCCGGGGGCGACTACACACTGGGACAGCAGATCGTCGTGAGCCACGACGGCGGTCCCTACCTGTCGTGGGAGTCCCGCACCTGGCGCGTCGACGAGAACGGCGCCTACGCCGGCCGCGACCTGCGCGAGTCCGGCTTCTGGCGGGTGAGCGGAACCGGTGAGCCCGGTGACGACGGCGAGGAGACTCTCGAGCTCCTACTGACCCACGCGAGCGGGCTCATCGAGCTGTACTACGGCCGCGCACTGACGCAGTCGTCCTGGGAGCTGGCCACCGACGTGGTCATCAGAAGCACGTCGGCGGCGCTGGTCGGGGGCGCGAAGCGTCTATACGGCATCGTCGAGGGTGGCGATCTCGCGTACGTCGAGGAGCGGGTCGGACCGGACGGCGATCTCGAGCCCCGGCTGTCCGCCCGCCTCGAACGCTACGTGGGCTGACGCTCGCCCTTCTCGCTCTCCGCATCCTTCCCGGAACCGGTGTCGGTCTTGTCGGTGTCGGATTTCTCGGTGTCGGATTTTTCGGAGGCACCGTCCTCGTCGAAGTCCGCGAACGCGGTACCGGACACGGTGCCGCCGGTGCCGGGCAGCGTCACCGTCTCGCGCGCACCGGTCTCGTACCGCGCATTGAGGCCGTCCATCTTCTCGCCGGCGCGATCGAGGTCCTCCTGCGTCAGCTCGGGGCCCACGGTCTCCTCGTTCGCCGAACCGGTGTCGGAGGACGTGTCGTCGGTGTTCGTCGTGTCGGGCTGCTCGTCACTCGTCATGTCCCCCACAGTGACACAGGCGAGGGGGTCTGCTCGGCAGAACGGGGAAGACCAGGCGCGCGGGCCTGGTCCGGACATGGGACGACCCCCGAGCCCTACCGGTACACCGTTGCAGGAGTACGGGTCTCGGTCTGGACGGACCGAGGGCTCGGGGGTCGGGTAGCTGCCTGGTATTCGCCCGCCGCTCGCGCGGTGAGAGAAGAACCGTCAGCGGTTGCGGCTAGCGGGCAGCCACCTCACGCGTCCAAGAGTCATACAATTCCAGACCACCTCCTCTCTCGTGTACAGACGACGCTACGCGTGGATCAGCCCGGTCGGCAACGTCTTTTTCCGTGAGCGAACACACCTGACGTTCACCGCTCACGGTCACCACTCGAACGCCCGTCGGCACCGGTCGATGCGTCACGACCAGAACGGTCGTCGCCCGATCGAACAGTCCACCGTCGGGATCGAGCATCGCGGCGAGCAACGCGGCGGAGGACACGTCGTCCACGTGTTCGGTGGGCTCGTCGACGATGATCACCGCCGCCCGCGAGAGCGTCGCGCGGGCCAGCAGCAGTCGGCGACGCTGTCCGCCGGACAGCACCTCCGCGCCGCCGTCGAGGTCCGTGTGCACACCGTCGGGCAGTGCGCGCACCCAGTCGCCGAGCCCGACCCGGTCGAGTGCCGCCGTCGCCTCCGTCTCGGTCACGTCACCGCGCACCACACGGAGGTTCTCCAGAACGGTGGTCCGGAAGACATGGGCGTCCTCGGCGACGTAGGACACCGTCCGGCGCACCGCGTCCTCGGACAGTTCGCCGACGGACCTGCCGTCGACGAGCACGGCGCCCGCGGCGGGGGCGACGAGCCCCGCGATCGTCATGGCGAGCGTGGACTTGCCGACGCCGCTGGGTCCGCTGATCGCCAGGCGCGCACCGGGTTCCACCACCAGAGATACCGGCGCGGTCCGCGATCCGCCGCGGCCTGCGACGACGTCGCACACCTCGAGGCGCACCGACGGCGACGGCGACGGGTCGTCCTTCGGCGTCACCGCCGGCCCGGAGCGGGCCTCGTCCACGAGAGCCATGATCCGCCGAGCCGCCGCGGATCCGCGCACCCACGCCACCGCGGCGGCGGGTATCGCACCCGTCGCCTCGAACGCGGCGAGCGGAACCAGCACCACGACGGCGAGCCCGGTGGGGTCGGTGCCGCCCGCGAACCCCGATGCGGTGCCGTACGCCGAGATGCCGACGGCGAGGGCGCCCAGCACCGCGACTCCCATCGACAGCGGGGTCGCCGCGGCGGACAGGGCGGACCACCCGGCGGCGCGGTCCTGCGCGGCACCGACGGCGCGGTCGGCCTCGTCGGCGCGGCGTCGCACGTCTGCCAGTCGCCCGGACACCCGGAGTTCGGCGGCGTGGTCGATCGCGGTGACGGCGTGGGCGGCGAAGTCGGCTCGCGCAGCGACGAGATCCTCGGCGGCGGCCCGCTCGGCCCTGGCGCTCGACCAGGGCGCCACGACCCCGGAGACGAGCAGCGCGACCGCCAGGACGATTGCCGCGGCAGGGGACCACACGGCGACGAGTCCGACCGCGAGGGCCGAGACCGCCGCCGCGACGGCGACGGGAACGAGGGCGCGCACCACCACGTCGCCGACGGCGTCCACGTCGGCGCCGGTCCGCACGAGGAGATCCCCTCGCCGCGTCGTCACCGCCGTGGCCGAATCACCCTGCGACAGTTCGCGGTACAGGGTGGACCGCGCACGGACGGTCCCGCGCAGTGCGACGTCGTGCGTGGCCAGTCGTTCCAGATACCGACACACGCCGCGCGTGATGCCGAGCGCGCGCACCGCGACCACGGCCACCGAGAGGTGCAACACCGGCGGCATCTGCCATGCCCGCGTGATGAGCCAGGCCGAGAGCGCGGACAGCGCGAGTGCACTGCCCAGCGTCGCGACTCCCGCCGCCACGGCCCGCGCGACGCGCCCCGGCGGCAGGTCGAGCAGCCGCAGTGCCCGCGTCAGATCGCTCATGCCGACACCGCCGCTCGGTCCACGTGCACGACAGTGTCCGCGGCGGCGAGCACCTCGGGCGTGTGCCCCACGATCACGACGGTGCGGCCGCCGTCGGCCGCGGCCCGCAGGGACCCGAGCACCCGACGCGCCGATTCCGGGTCGAGGTGGGCGGTCGGTTCGTCCAGGAGCACGACGGATTCCGTCGCGGCGAGAGTGCGCGTCAGGGCCAACCGCTGGGCTTCTCCGACGGACAGTCCCACTCCCCCGGCGCCGAGCATCGTCGCGGCTCCGCGGGGCAGGGACGCCAGGACGGACGAGAACCCCGTGGCGCGAGCAGCTTGGGCCACGTCACCACGCGCCCCGAGGTCGAGGTTGTCGGCGACGGATCCGGCGACGACGGCCGGACGCTGCGGCTGCCAGGTCACACGGCGCCACCACCGGTCGAGGTCGACGGTCGACAGGTCGACCCGAACCCCGTCGGAGCCCACGAGGGAGACGGACCCCTCGTCGGGATCGACGAGCCCGAGAACGGACGCCAGGACCGTGGACTTCCCGGTCCCGTTGGCGCCGGTCAGCACCGTCACCCGTCCCGGCCGGAACGGGTG
>NZ_JABUEE010000012.1:0-88221 GCF_019836105.1 Rhodococcus sp. BP-316
GCCGGGGGCCGGTCGGAATGCAGGCGGTCAGGCGGTCGGGCGGGCGGTGGGGCCCATCCGCGGCACGCTGGCGGGGAGCACGGCGTCGACGAGAGCCGCCGCTCGCGGGTCCACGTCGGCATCGGTCCGGGCGATGAACGTCGTGGTGCTGGTGCACACGTCCTCGCCGTGCGACGTCAGATGGTTCTGGACCACCAGGATGTCGTTGCCCGCGAACTGGCGGATCGACAGCACCTGGAGAGTGGACACCAGCTGATCTCCCTGCATGACCGGGCGATGCAGAACGAAGCTCTGATCGGTCTGCATGACTGCCGTGATCTCGTACTCCACGAGGATGTGCGCGAAGAGATAGTCGATGGCGATGGATCCGACGACGCTCACGAAGGTCGCGGGCGCGACGAGTCCCTCGTATCCCAACTCGGCCGCAGCGGCCTCCTTGTGGTGCGCCGGATGTTCGTTCTGGATGGCGCGGGAGAGTTCGCGGATCTTCTCGCGGCCGACCTCGTAGTAGTCGGGGATGACGTAGGCGTGTCCGACCAGGCGGGAGCTGCGTTCGAACCGGTGATCGGGCTCGTGCGGAACGAGCGGGCGAGTCTCGTGAGCACCTGTCACGGAGTCGTCGGTCACCGAATTGCTGGTCACGTGGAGCCTTCCCCTGGGACGCGCCCACCCCCATCGGCACACGCGTATGTGAACAAATCCTACTTCGCGTGTGAATATCCACAAATGCGGCAGTCGAACCCCGTCGGTCGGGTGCGCGGGTGCGTGGTCGCCGCCGGCGTGCACGGGTTTCGTGAGGGGCACACCCTGTGCCGCGTGTCGACAGGGGTGTGGCGCGCTGAGTGGGGTGTGGGCGCGAGATCGGTCAGGGAACCTGAGTCGGTCGCATTCCGGTCAGGTGTCGGACCGGCCGCGTCGACTGTCGAGGTAGGCCCTCGCCCTGAGGGACCGCAGCCATTCCGGACCGGGCCGGACACTGTCGGGAGTGCGCCGGATCGGGTCGAACGACAGGTCGCCACCGGACTGGTCGACCGAGCCGAGCGTCAGTTCGGCCAGCGGGACGTACGCCCCGGTGCCCTCGGCCTGCTCGAACTCGAAGACCAGCGGCCTCGCACGTACAGCGTCGACGATGGAGTCCAGGGTGGGCAGCGGCGGCGCGGCGACGGCCCGCGCGCGGACCCACCACTGACCACCCTCGAACTGCAGCGGCATCAGCGTCGAGAAGGAGGCCGTCTCGAACGCGAGCACCGGGAGCGGAACGCACCGCGTCACGACCTCCCGCCCGGCGCTGGCAAGGAGGATGTCCCAGGCACCGTCGGCCCGGTCGGTCGGCGGGAGACGCAACGCGAGACCCGCGACGTCGGGAACCCGTCGGGGCAGCCCGAGCGCGGTGGACAGGCGCACCGTCACCTCGCACGTGCCCACAGGCAGTCCGGCGTCGCCCTCGGCGGTACGGCGCAGTGTGCCCGTCAGAACCTTCCCGTGGGGATGGAACAGCTTGGCGTGGCGCAGCGCCGACCCCAGCCCGAACGGCAGGGCGAGCGCGCGCACGGGCATCGACGTCTCGTTCACGCTCGGGGATTGCCCGGTGTGTGACGTGAGGAAACGTCGCCGCTCAGGCTCCGTCGTGGGCCTTCTGCAGGTCGGCGACCACGATCTTCGACATCGACAGCATGGCCTGCACGACGCGCTGGGACGCCGCCGGATCCGGGGTGCTCATCAGCTGCATCAGCTGGACCGGGACGATCTGCCAGGAGACCCCGAACTTGTCCTTGCACCAGGCGCACCGGCCCTCGGATCCACCGTCGGACGTGAGCGCGTTCCAGTAGCGGTCGACCTCTTCCTGCCCGTCGCAGCTGACAGCCATGGAGATCGCTTCGGTGAACGGGAACTGTGGCCCCCCGTTCAGGGCGTTGAATCGCTGACCGAAGAGTTCGAACTCGACCATCATCGCGCGGCCCGGGGCGCCGGGTCCACCGTCCCCGTAGCGGCTGACGTTCAGTATCGCTCCCGTGCCGAACGTCGAGAGGTAGAACTCCGCGGCCTCCTCGGCCCGGTCGTCGAACCACAGTGTGGGGGTGATCTTCTGCATCGTGAGGTCCTTCGTCTTCGGATGGCGGAGCGAACTCGACCCGTCAGCCGTGTCGACTCCGGCCGACGGCGAAAGTCATCGCGCGATGCCGGCAGTCAGCAGTGTGGCCAGCTCCCGGTAGGCGGCGGCGTCGTCCAGACCCGTGCGACGGGCGAGGGCACGGCTCTGGATCGAGACCATCACCGACGCGGCGACGTCGGCGACGAACGCGGCGTGGACGTCCCGCACGTCGCCGGCGCGGACCCCGTCGTCGATGATGCCGCGGACTCGCTCGGCCGCGATGGCGGTGTTGCGTTCGTAGACGAGCCTCGACGGCTCGAAGTCGGCGAGGTCGGTCATGAACCGTTCCGACGCCGGCGCGAGTGCTTCACCGACCGCGCCCAGATACGCCGCGAGGCGCTCGCGGGTGCCCGTCGCGGCGTCGGAGGCCGCGTCCACGCGGACCGCTGCCGAGGTGAAGAAGTGCACCGCGGCGGAGCGGACGAGGTCGTCCTTGCTCGCGGCGAGGGTGTACAGCGTGCTCTTCGAGCACCGAAGGCGGGCGGCGATGTCGTCGAGAGTGAGGTGCGCGAAGCCTTCGGCCAGGAACAGGGCCACCACGGAATCGAAGAGCTGCGCGCGCCGCGCCGTCGCGTGAGCTGCTGTCATGGTGAGCGACAGTACTGCAGAACGCCATGCAGTACTGTCGTAGTACTGAGGGGCCCGCTGCAGTACTGGTGCCGCCTCATCCGATCCGCGACCGAGACGAGGACCCATGGCTGTCGAACGACTGCTGCCGAACGACGACGCACGTGACCTTCTCCAGTTGACCCGCGACATCGCGGACAAGGTCCTCGACCCCATCGTCGACGAACACGAGAAGGCCGAGACCTATCCCGACGGCGTCTTCGCCACGCTCGGCGAGGCGGGGCTGCTCAGCCTGCCGTATCCGGAGGAGTGGGGCGGCGGCGGTCAGTCCTACGAGGTCTATCTGCAGGTGCTCGAGGAACTGGCGTCGCGCTGGGCCGCGGTGGCCGTCGCCGTGAGCGTGCACGGGCTCTCCTGCCACCCGCTGATGTCCTTCGGGTCGGAGGACCAGAAGTCGCGCTGGCTGCCGGACATGCTCGGTGGGCGCACGATCGGCGCCTACAGCCTCTCGGAGCCACAGGCCGGCAGCGACGCGGCCGCCCTCTCCTGCAAGGCCGTGGCCGGTCCGGACGGGTACACCGTCACCGGGTCGAAGGCCTGGATCACGCACGGCGGCAAGGCGGACTTCTACACGCTCTTCGCGCGCACCGGCGAGGGCTCGCGGGGCATCTCCTGCTTCCTCGTGCCCGCCGACCTCGAGGGGCTCTCCTTCGGAGCTCCGGAGGAGAAGATGGGGCTGCACGCGATACCCACGACGGCCGCCCACTACGACGGCGCGGTGCTGTCGGCAGATCGCCGCATCGGCGAGGAGGGGCAGGGGCTCGGCATCGCGTTCAGTGCCCTCGACGCCGGGAGGCTGGGCATCGCCGCCGTCGCCGTCGGCATCGCCCAGGCCGCGCTCGACGATGCCGTGGCCTATGCGCAGGAGCGAACGACGTTCGGCCGCAAGATCATCGATCATCAAGGGCTCGGGTTCGTGCTGGCCGACATGGCAGCGGCCGTGGACTCGGCCCGAGCGACGTACATCGACGCGGCACGCCGAAAGGATGCCGGACTGCCGTTCTCACGTCAGGCCTCCGTGGCCAAGCTCGTGGCGACGGACGCGGCGATGAAGGTGACGACCGACGGCGTGCAGGTGTTCGGAGGCTACGGGTACACCCGAGATTTCCGGGTCGAGCGGTACATGCGCGACGCCAAGATCACGCAGATCTTCGAGGGCACCAACCAGATCCAGCGTCTGGTGATCAGCCGGTCGCTGGCCTGACCCCCGTGCGCACTATGCGCATCCAGCGGTACGCACAGGGCGCACGGGGCGATAGCCTCCCGCTATGAGCTCGTTCACCGGAATCCCGGAGGCCGCCCTCGATTTCTACGAGGATCTCGAGGTCGACAACAGCAAGACCTGGTGGGCCGAACACAAGCACGTCTACGACGAATCGGTCCGCGCGCCCATGACCGCGCTCACGGAGGTACTGGCCGAGGAGTTCGGAACGGCCAAGCTCTTCCGGCCGCACCGCGACGTCCGCTTCTCCAAGGACAAGGTGCCGTACAAGACGCACCAGGGTGCCTACGTGCAGGTGGCCCCGTCCACGGGGTGGTACGTGCAGGTCGACGCCTCCGGCCTCATGGTCGCCGGCGGGTTCTACGCGTCCACGTCCGACTCCATCGCCCAGTTCCGCGCCGTCGTCGACGACGAGGTCCGCGGGTCGGAGCTCGCGCGAATCGTGGCCGATCTCGAGAGCCGCGGCTACGACC
Source organism: Rhodococcus sp. BP-316 (assembly GCF_019836105.1). Lineage (NCBI taxonomy): Bacteria > Bacillati > Actinomycetota > Actinomycetes > Mycobacteriales > Nocardiaceae > Rhodococcus > Rhodococcus sp. BP-316. Next base: position 4,475 of record NZ_JABUEE010000012.1, read on the forward strand.
GCGGCGGTGACCGGCTGAAGACCTCGCCGCGCGGCTACGACGCGGATCATCCCCGCATCGATCTGCTGCGCCACAAGTCCCTGACGGCAGGACGGTCCTTCGGCTGCCCGCCGTGGCTCGACACAGCAGAGTGCGCCGATCACATCCGTGGCGCCTGGCGTGATCTCACACCACTTCTCGAATGGTGCCGTCAGGTACTGGCCTGACGTGCCAGCACGGCCAACTGGAGTTCCATCAGCAGTCGCGCGGCGGGATCCGACAGGTCCGTCCCGGTGATCTCCTCGGCCCGTCGGACCCGATAGCGCAACGTGTTCGGGTGCACGTGCAGGTCGGCCGCGGCCCGGCGCACGTCGGACGGGTGCCGCAGATACGTCGCGATGCTCTCGCGTAGCGACGAGGACGTGCGTGCGTCGTACTCGACGAGCGCCGCCATGCGCGGATCGTGCAGCGAGGGGTGCGCGAGGAGCAGATCGACGATCTCACCGAGCAACACGGACGTCCGCGAATCGGCGAGTGTGGTCACCCTGTCGTCTGCTCCAGCGGTCCCGTCCAGGACGCGATCGACCTCGCGGCGAGCGGCGGCGACCTCGGACAGGGCGGCCACCGGCGATGCCACCGCGGCCCGCAAACGGATCCCCGTGCGTCCCTCGATGCCCTCGAGCAACCGGCGAGTCCACGACGGCACCGAGGTCTCCGCGCGGGTCCGTGGGACGAGGACGTAGATGCGGTCGCCGAGAGTGGTGACCAGGGACAGTCGGTGAAAGGAACTGGCGTGCAGTCGGATCGCGCCGGACAGATCGGCCATCGTGGCCGACGAGGGGGCATCGGGCGCGGCGCCGTCCACCGCGGCGAGACCGATCACCGCCGCCGGCCCGTCCGTCGGGATGGACAGCGCCGCGGCGAGTGAGGGCACGTCGACCCCACCGCCACGAGCGCCGAGCAGTCGCTGGATCTGCACCGCCTCGTTCGTGGGTGCCTCGAGGATGCGCGTGATCAACCGTGCCGCCACCGCGGCCGCGCCCTGCAGCACGCTCGGAGCATCGTCGGTGAGCGGTCGACGACCTTCCTGGATCCACAGCGTGCCTACCAGTCGCGGTGTGCCCGAACCATCCTGCGTGGCAGTCGTTCTGATGCCGGCGACCAGTCGCCGTCGGATACCCAGATCGGAGTGCGCCGGCACCTCGACGACCTCGTCGGAACGGCGGACCGCGTCGTAGACACCCCACTGCTCGAGTCGCCTGAGATACTCCGCGGGGCCTTCTCGTCCGAGAATGGACAGGGTCCGCAGCTCGTCCGCCTGATCGTCCGACGCCGAGTACGCCAACACGTGCGACCGCTGGTCCTCGATGCTCACCATCCCGCGCGTGAGCACCGCGACGGTGTGCGCCAGCCCGAAGAGATCGGTGTCCGCGCCCACCAGTCCCGCCAGTTCGGACGGTTCCGCGGACGACGGTGGAGGTGTGGTGATCGACGGCGAGGAATGGTCGAGCACGCCGCGCACCATCGACAGGAGGCGGTCCCAGCGGGTCTGCGTGTGCACCGCGACGAGAGCGACGCCGGCCGTGCGAGCCGCGTGCTGCATCAGCGTCGACGAGGCGGCGATCTTCGACATCACCGCGGTGGGTCGAAGGTCGCTGCTCCGCGTCGCCAGGTCGTCGAACCACGCCACGGCGTCCGCTTCCCGCACACCCGCCAGCAGATAGAGGTCCGCCGCGGCGGCGGTCGTGTAGAGCTCGGCGGCCAGATCGTCGGCGTCGACGAGCGTCACCGACCCGATCGGCACGTCCGACCCTGCCGGTGCCACGAGCACCTCGACGAAGGCGGAGTGCAGCGCACGCACGATCGAGTCGAGGGTCGAGGAGGTGCGGGTCATGCCGTGCACTCTAGGTGTCCTTCATCCGATCGGACAGGGGTCGGTGTGTTTCTTTGGACGCTGGGCCGAATATCGAGGATGCCGCGTCCGCTTGGCTGAACCCACCGACCCGGCACGAAGACCCGACACCGAGGACCGACATGGACGCCGTCACCGCAGTACCCACCCCCCTGAACGAGCCGGTGCACACGTACGCACCCGGCAGCGCCGAGCGAGCGCGGCTCACGCACCATCTGGATCGACTCGCCGCCACGCCCACCGAGATCACCCAGGTCATCGGCGGAGACCACCGCGACGCGACGGGCCCACGCGAGAACGTCGTGCAACCGCACCGGCACGCGTCCGTCATCGGATCGTTCGCGAATGCCACCCACCAGGATGTGCGCGACGCCATCGACGCGGCGACCGCCGCCGCACCTGCGTGGCGATCGCTGCCCTTCGACGAGCGCGCCGCAGTCTTCCTCCGCGCCGCCGATCTCCTCGCCGGGCCGTGGCGCGAGACCATCGCGGCTGCCACCATGCTGGGGCAGTCGAAGAGCGCGTACCAGGCCGAGATCGACGCACCCTGCGAGCTGATCGACTTCTGGCGCTTCAACGTCTCGTTCGCCCGACAGATCATGGCCGAACAACCGATCTCCGCGCCCGGCGTCTGGAACCGCGTCGAATACCGCCCCCTCGAGGGCTTCGTCTACGCCATCACCCCGTTCAACTTCACCGCCATCGCGGGAAACCTCCCCACGGCGCCGGCGCTCATGGGCAACACCGTGCTGTGGAAGCCGTCGCCCACCCAGGCCGTCGCCGCGTACCTGACGATGCAGCTTCTCGAGGCCGCCGGACTGCCCCCCGGCGTCATCAACCTCGTGCTCGGTGACGGACCCCTCGTCTCCGAGGTCGCACTCGCCGATCGTCGTCTCGCCGGCATCCACTTCACCGGCTCCACACCGACGTTCCAGCGGCTGTGGCGCGAGGTGGGCGAGAACATCGCCGGCTACGACACCTACCCGCGACTGGTCGGTGAGACCGGTGGCAAGGACTTCGTCGTCGCCCACAGTTCCGCCGACCCGGACGTGCTCACCACGGCGCTGATCCGCGGTGCCTTCGACTTCCAGGGTCAGAAGTGCTCCGCGGCGTCGAGGGCCTTCGTGCCGTCGTCGGTGTGGAAGAGGATGGGGGACAAGCTCGTCGACACCGCGTCGTCGCTGCGTTACGGCGACGTCACCGATCTGTCGAACTTCGGTGGGGCGGTCATCGACCGGAAGGCCTTCGACCGCAACGCGGCTGCACTCGAGCGCGCGAAGTCCACCCCGGGCATCACCATCGCCGCCGGCGGCACCTGCGACGATTCCGTCGGCTACTTCGTGGACCCGACGATCCTGCTCGGTGACGACGCGGGCGACGAGGCGTTCCACACCGAGTACTTCGGCCCGATCCTCGCCGTGCACGTCTACGACGACTCGAAGCCCGGTGCGTTCGAGAACACGCTCGCCATGGTCGACAGCGGGTCGAAGTACGCCCTGACCGGATCGATCATCGCCGACGATCGCGCCGCCGTCACGCAGGCCACCAAGGCCCTGCGCTTCGCCGCCGGCAACTTCTACGTCAACGACAAGCCGACCGGAGCCGTCGTCGGACAGCAGCCGTTCGGCGGTGCTCGCGCGTCGGGCACCAACGACAAGGCCGGATCACCGCAGAACCTGCTCCGGTGGGCCTCCGCGCGCACCATCAAGGAGACTTTCGTGCCGGCCGTGGACCACACCTACCCTCACCAGGGAAACTGACCGATGGCCACCAACCCGCTCCGCCCCGTCCTGCTCGCCGCCGGGCGATCGCGCCGCCTCGAACGCGTCGTCGCGCGGTCCGTCCTGACCAGGTCGCTCGTCGAACGCTTCATCGCCGGGAGCACCGAACCGGAGGTGGTCGGTGCCGTCGCCGACCTGCTCGGGTCCGGCCGCTTCGTCAGCGTCGATCACCTGGGTGAGGACACCACCGACGCGGCGCAGGCCACCGCGACCGTCGACGCGTATCTGTCCCTACTGCAGGCATACTCACGCCTCCACACCCCACAGCCTCCGGCTTCCCCGTCCACTTCCGGCCGGCCTCCGGCCTTCCCGCCCACCTCCGGCCGGCCTCCGGCCTTCCCGCTGGAGATCTCGCTGAAGCTCTCGGCGCTCGGACAGTCGCTCCCCGACGACGGCCACGCCGTGGCCCTCGCCAACGCCCACAAGGTGTGCGCCGCCGCGGACGCCGCGGGAGTGTGGGTCACCGTCGACGCCGAGGACCACACCACCACCGACTCGACTCTCGCGATCGTGCGGGAGCTCCGCAAGGACTTCCCGACCCTCGGCACCGTCCTGCAGGCGTACCTGCACCGCACCGAACAGGACTGCCGCGAGCTCTCCGGTCCCGGATCGCGAATCCGGTTGTGCAAGGGCGCATATCGCGAACCGGCCAGTGTGGCCTTCCAGAAGAAGGCGGACGTGGACGCCTCGTACGAGCGGTGCCTGCGGGTGCTCATGGAGGGGGAGGGCTACCCCATGGTGGCGTCCCACGATCCCCGCATGATCGAGGCGGCGCGACGAGACGCGGCCGAACTGGGACGTGGACCGGACGACATGGAGTACCAGATGCTCTACGGCATCCGCGACGGTGAGCAGACACGCCTGGTGTCGGAGGGGTACCGCGTCCGCGTGTACGTGCCCTTCGGTACGCAATGGTACGGATACTTCATGCGGCGGTTGGCGGAGCGTCCGGCGAACCTGACGTTCTTCCTCCGGTCACTGCTGACCCGCTCCTGACCCCTCGCCGCGCGCGCGATTCGCGCGTCCGTCGAAACTCCCGTCCCGGCACCCCTCGCCGAGGGCGGGAGTGAAGACGGTGTCACCGCAGGTGCGGCAGTGGTGCGTGCGATGGTGACCGATGCCGCACGAGCACGACCTGGCTCCCACGAGAACCGAACGCGCTTGCAGCACATGACCGTTACCGCAGGTGGCCGGTGCCTCCTCGTGCCAGACCCCGTTCATCAGGTGCAGTCGGCGCCGACGGTTCATCACGGACGTCTCCTCGGGAATCACACGTCACGAGGGAAGGTCTGACGTCGGGTGGTGCAGTGACACCCACCCTACACGGGTGTCGAACACATGTTCGACTTCGAGTGGATCCGATCCGGGACGGAATCAGACGAGCGCGACGCGGGCCACGGCGCCCGAGGTGGGGAACGGTGATCCGCCCGCGGGTTCCACGGTCACCGAGAGTGCGGTGGCGCCGTCGACGGGCACGGATGCAGGCTGGGAGAGGTCGTCGGCATCCATCGTCCCGACGGACACGGGCGAGCCCTCGATGAGCCAGACCTGGTAGACCGATCCGGCGGGAGGCGCTGCGACATCCGTCATGCGGAGCACGGCGCGCTCGTCACCGGGGGTGTACTGCACGCTCATGGTGCCGCCTCCGGCCACCGGGGATTCGAGCGGTGCCGCGACGGTCGCGGTGGGAGCCGACGGAGTCGCGTTCTGCTGCACGGCCACCGCCCCGCCCACACCGACGACCACCGCAGCGGCGGCCGCCATCGCGGCGATGCGCCATCCGCGTCGGCGGCTGGGACGAAGGGGGAGGACTGTCGCGCCGTCGGGGTCGACCTGCGCCGTGTCCTCCACGGCCCCCAGGATGCGGACCCGGAGATCGGCGGGGGCGGGAGTGCGTGTCGCGTCCGACGTCACGGCCATCGTCTCGCGGACGTCACGCACGATCGCGTCGAACCTCCGCCTGGTGTGGGCGTCCGTGTCGTCGAGGCGAGTCATGGTCTCGTACTGCTCCGAGGCTGCCATGGCGTCGAGGGCACACAGGTACGCGAGCTCGAGAAGGTCCCGATCCGGCAGCTGCACGGGTCGTTCGGGCGAACCGTGATCGCTCATCTCGGGCTGCCTCCATGCGTGTGGTCGGTGGGTCAGTAAGAGTGGGCGAAAAGTACCCCCGTCACATCCACGGCCGTGCTCTCCTGGCTGATACACCGGGTATTCGGTGCGCTCGCCGCACCGGATGGGCGGAGGGCGTCAGCTCGGTCCGCCCTCGTCGACCAGTCGCGGCCGCAGGTGCTCGAAGATCAGTGTGGTCTCGGTCGCGGCCACCGACGGATGAGCACTGAGGTTCTGGACGACGAAGTCCCTCAGGTGCGCAGAGTCCGTCATCGCGACGTGGATCAGGTAGTCGTCGGCACCGGCGATGAAGTAGACGTCGAGCACCTCGGGGAACGTCGTGAAGGACTCCGCGAACTCGCCCAGGTGGCGCCGGGCACCCGCCAGCAGCCGCACCGCGATCATGGCCTGCAGGCCCTGCCCCAGTGCCGCCGGATCGATGTCGGCGTGGAAACCGCGGACGACCCCGCGCTCGACCAGTGAACGGACGCGTCCCAGACACGTCGACGGGGCGATCCCGGCGCGGGCGGCCAGGGTGTTGTTGGGGATGCGGGCGTCGTTCGCCAGTTCACGCAGGATGACGCGATCGATGCGGTCCAGAGATGCCGCCCGAAGATTGTTCGGTCGCACCGGGGCGGACAGACCTGTGTTCGACGATTCGATGTCCATGAAGCCAGTCTACGAAATTATCGTCACTTCGATTGCGGCTCGGTCGAACGAAGTTCACGATTATCGGACATGACGAGTCATCCGGTAGAGGCGAAGGGCGCACCATGAGAATCGGCATACCTCGGGAACTGAAGAATCACGAGTACCGGGTGGCGGCGAGCCCGGCGGGAGTGCACGACATGGTCGTGCACGGTCATCGCGTCGTCGTCGAGACCGAGGCGGGCGCGGGATCGTCGTTCTCGGACAACGACTTCAAGGCTGCCGGCGCGGAGATCTCGAACTCGGCCGACGAGGTGTGGGCGCGGGCCGAGTTGCTGCTCAAGGTGAAGGAGCCGATCGAGGCCGAATACCACCGGCTGCGGTCGGGCCAGGTCCTGTTCACCTATCTCCATCTCGCCGCGTCGGCCGCATGCACCGATGCCCTCGTCGCGTCCGGCACCACGGCGATCGCCTACGAGACGGTGACCGGCGCGGGCGGCAGTCTGCCGTTGCTCGCACCGATGAGCGAGGTCGCCGGCCGGCTCGCGACCCAGGCCGGGGCGTATCACCTGATGGCGCAGACGGGCGGCCGCGGCGTGCTGATGGGCGGCGTTCCGGGAGTGAGTCCGGCCAAGGTGGTGGTGATCGGCGGTGGGGTGTCGGGATCCAACGCCGTGGCGATGGCACACGGGCTCGGTGCGGACGTGACGGTGTTCGACCTCGACATCGCCAAGCTGCGAACCATCGACGCGCAGTACCGCGGCCAGGTCAAGACCGTGGTGTCGAACAGGTGGGAGCTCGAGCAGGCCGTCGTGGCCGCCGACCTCGTCATCGGGGCGGTCCTCGTCCCGGGTGCCAAGGCCCCGACGGTGGTGTCCAACGCACTGGTCGCACGGATGAAGGCGGGGTCCGTGCTCGTCGACATCGCCATCGATCAGGGCGGGTGTTTCGAGGACTCGCGTCCCACCACGCACGACGATCCCACCTTCCCGGTGCACGATTCGATCTTCTACTGCGTGGCCAACATGCCGGGCTCGGTTCCCCGCACGTCGACGCAGGCGCTGACCAACGCGACGCTCCCGTTCGTTCTCGCTCTCGCCGACGAGGGCTGGGAGCAGGCGTGCGCCACCGTTCCCGGGCTCGCAGACGGTCTCAGCGTGCACGCCGGCAACCTGCTGTCGGACACCGTGAGAACGGCGCTGGGTCGCTAGAGTCGGCCGGTATGACTGTCATCGAGGTCGACACCGGAACAGATCGCATCGAGGCGACACTCGAGATCCCCTCAGGGGAGGGGCCCTGGCCCGCCGTCGTGATCGTGCACGACGTGTTCGGCATGACCGACGACATCAGGTCCATCGCCCGGCGCTTCGCCGACCAGGGCTACGTCGCGTTGGTGCCGGATCTCTACGCCCGCGGTGGTCGCGCCAAGTGTGTGACAGGAGTGTTCCGGTCGCTTCTCGCGCGCTCGGGCCGGGCGGTGGACGACCTGCTGGCGTGCCGCGACACCCTCACCGCGCGCGCCGACACCACCGGCGCGGTGGGCATCGTCGGGTTCTGCATGGGTGGAGGTTTCGCTCTGGCGCTGGCGCCCCGGGGGTTCGAGGCGAGCGCGCCGTTCTACGGCATCCTGCCCCGTCACATCGAGTCGGCCCTCGAGGGCACGTGCCCGATGGTCGCGAGTTTCGGCAAGCGCGATCCGATGCTGCCGGGCGCGGGCCCGAAGCTCGAGAAGGTCTTGCAGGACAAGGGCGTTGCCCACGACGTCGTGGCCTATCCCGGTGCCGGCCACAGTTTCGCGAACGACTTCGGATCGGGTCCGGGTGCACTGGTCATGCGCGTCACCGGATTCGGCTATCAGCACGAGCAGGCCGAGGACGCCTTCGCTCGGGTCTTCACCTTCTTCGGCGAGCACGTCCGGTCGCGCTGACGCCGACGAGGCTCAGCGGCCGACGGCCGGACCCTGCAGCGCCCCGCGCACCTCGCCCGTCTTGGGCTCGACCGCGCCGCGACTCTTGACCCAGCGGCTCGGCAGCTTGCCCACCAGCTCGCCGAGCGGGTTCACCGCAGCGGCGAGGACGTCCACGGTGTCCTGCAGAATCTCCACGCTGACGCTCATGCGCTCGAGGTTGGGCGCCAGCGAACTCAGCGACTCGGCGACGGTCACGAGCTGATCCAGCGGACCGTTGCGTGCCGTCAGCCGCTGGATCGCGCCTTCCTCACCGAGCAGCGTCTCGACGAGCCCGCCCTTGGCGAGGGCGTTGTCGATGACCCCGTTCTCACGGGTCAGCGCCTCGATCACGCCGCCCTCCTTGGTCAGGAGTTCGACAGGGCCGTCCTTCGCGGTGAGGCGCTCGATGGGTCCGTCGACGGCCGTGAGTCGATCGAGCAGACCGCCCTCGGCGAGGAGGCGATCCAGCGCACCGTCCTCCGCGAGGACTCGGGTGAGGGGGCCGTCGTCCGCCAGGATGCGTTCGAGAGGACCGCCGGGCTCGAGCAGTCGATCGAGGGTGCCGCCCTTGCTCGTCAACCTGTCGACGGCGCCACCGGGCTCGAGCAGTCGGTCCAGCGGGCCACCGGGCCGCAGCGCGTGACCCAGTGCGCGGTCGTCGGAGGTGAGCTCGGCCAACTGTCCGAGAAGCTGCAGCGGGCCGCTCCGAGGATTGGCCAGGGTGATGGCGTCGAGTGACCCGGAAGCGCCTGCGGCCAGCGCCATCCGGGTGGTCGCGACGGCCGACTCGGCCACCCCGACCGCCGACTCGGCGACAGCCAATCCGACACGCACCGGCAGTGTGACCGCGGACACCCAGTTCATGGGGTCACTCTAACCCGCGGCGGGAAGGCCGGAGGCCGGTCGGGACGGGACGGCGGGACGGCCGGAGGCCGGTCGGGACGGGACGGCGGGACGGCCGGGGGCGCGGTCAGTGGGCGAGCTTGAGTCCGATGACGCACCCGACGAGCCCTGCGATGAGGGCGATGCGGATCGGCGTCGCGGACTCGGTGCCGGACACCATCGCGTAGACGACGGTGAGCGAGGCGCCGATGCCCACCCACACCGCGTAGGCGGTGCCGGTCGGGATGGTCCGCATGGCGAAGGCGAGACCGCCCATGCTGACGACGAGCGCCGTACCGAAGACGATGGTGGCGACGGGCTTCGTGAAGCCCTCGGACTTGCCGAGTGCGGTGGCCCAGACGGCCTCGAACACGCCCGACAACACCAGAATGATCCATGCCATGAGTAGTCGACTCTCCTGGCACCGTCTTGTCGCTGGCCGGGTACGGTGCGCTCGTCCGGGTCTGTGTCGCAGTCTGTCCTCCACGGTAGCAAAGCGGACACGACGCCGGATCGGGGCTCACAGGAACCTCACAGCGACACCCCGGGCAGGAACCAGCAACGCCGGACACCATGGCACTCGTGAGCGAGAATTCCGTCATGACGACTCCCCGACCGCAGGCCACCGCCGAGGCGAAGGTACTGGTGGTCGACGACGAGCCGACCATCGTCGAACTGCTGTCGGTCAGTCTGAAGTTCCAGGGTTTCGAGGTCCGCACGGCGCTGGGTGGGCCCGCGGCTCTGGACGTCGCCCGGACCTTCCGGCCGGACGCGTTGATCCTGGACGTGATGATGCCCGACATGGACGGCTTCGGGCTGCTCCGCCGACTGCGCGCCGACGGCATCGACGCGCCCGCACTGTTCCTCACGGCACGGGACTCGGTGGAGGACAAGGTGACCGGTCTGACCATGGGTGCGGACGACTACGTCACCAAGCCGTTCAGCCTCGAGGAGGTGGTGGCGCGCCTGCGCGTGATCCTGCGCCGGTCGGTGCGCGGTCCGGAGGCGCAGCCGTCACGCCTGACGTTCGCCGACATCGAGCTCGACGACGACACCCACGAGGTGTGGAAGGCGGGCGAACCCGTCTCGTTGTCCCCGACGGAGTTCACGCTCCTGCGCTACCTCATGGTCAATTCCGGGACAGTGCTGTCCAAGCCCCGGATCCTGGACCACGTGTGGCACTACGACTTCGGGGGTGAGGTCGGTGTCGTGGAGTCCTACGTGTCGTACCTGCGCAGGAAGGTCGACACGACGGAACCCCGGCTGATCCACACACTGCGAGGCGTCGGCTACGTCCTGCGGGAACCGCGACGGTGAAGCGGCACCTACGCGCCGTCCCGCTCCGCGTCACCCTGGTGTCGGTGCTGCTACTTCTCGTCGCCCTCGGTCTCGTCGGTTCGGGTGTGGCCGTGACCTCGGCACTGCAGAACACGCTGACCCAACGTGTCGACGAACAGCTCATGGAGGCGGCGTCCGGCTGGGCCAGGCCTCGTGGGGAGCGGTTCCTCGGACCTCCCCCGGAGGAGGCGAACCCACAGCGTCCGCCCACGGCGTTCTACGTCCGCTCGGTGGCGGCGGACGGCACCGTGCGTACTCCCGTGAACGATGTCGGGGACGATCAGCCGGATCTGACCGGCGTCCTGACCGCCACGCCGACCACTGTCGGATCGGTCGGCGATCCCGACGAGTCGTGGCGCACGGTGACCGTCTCGAACGGGGACGGCCAGACGACGGTCGCGATTCCACTGGCGGGCAACGAGGCCATCGTCTCCAGGCTCGTGACTCTGCAACTGTCCATCGGTCTCGGAGTGCTGGCGGTGCTGGGTGTCGCCGCGTACTTCCTGGTACGCCGGAGCCTGCGGCCGCTGCAGGAGGTGGAGGTGACGGCCGCGGCCATCGCGTCCGGGGATCTGCATCGACGCGTTCCCGAGCGGAACGAACGCACCGAGGTGGGGCGACTGTCCGCGGCACTCAACGGAATGCTCGCCCAGATCCAGCACGCCTTCGCTGCGACGGAGGCGTCCGAGAACGCCGCGCGCGAGTCCGAGAACGCGGCACGTGCGTCGGAGGACCGGATGCGCCGTTTCGTGGCCGACGCCTCCCACGAGCTCCGGACCCCGCTGACGACGATCCGCGGCTTCGCCGAGCTCTACCGGCAGGGGGCCATGACCGACACCGAGTTGCTGATGACCCGTATCGGGGGAGAGTCGGCGCGGATGGGTCTGCTCGTCGAAGATCTGCTGATGTTGGCGCGGCTGGACGCCCAGCGTCCGCTCGATCGGAGCCCCGTGGACCTCCTCGTGATCGCAGCGGACGCGGTGCACGATGCGGCCGCCACGGCTCCGGAACGAGCCGTGAGTCTGCAGGTGCTCGAGGGCAGCGGCGTGCCGGAGGTGCTGGGGGACGATGCGCGTCTGCGCCAGGTGCTCGGCAACCTGGTGGGCAACGCGCTCCGGCACACCCCGCCGACGGCGTCGATCACCGTGGCGGTCGGAACCGTCGGTGAGACAGCTGTTCTGGAGGTTCGTGACACCGGGCCGGGACTCACCGAGGACGATGCCGAGCGCGTCTTCGAACGGTTCTATCGGGCAGATCGTTCGCGCACGAGAGAGAGCGGCGGGAGTGGTCTGGGTCTGTCGATCGTGTCCGCGCTGGTCGCGGCCCACAGCGGTCGGGTCTCGGTGGCGAGCGCGCCCGGCCGGGGTGCGACGTTCCGCGTGGAGCTGCCCCTGGCGGGCCGGCGTCCGGGTGGACGGGTGGAGTCAGCCGGAGACGAGCCCCTCGACCAGGACGACGGCGATGAGGAGCATGACCACACCGATCAGGACGTCGAGCACACGCCACGCGACGGGTCTGGCGAAGATCGGCGTCATGAATCGCGCGCCGAATCCGAGGGCCGTGAACCAGACGATGCTGCCCAGCGTCGCGCCGAGGGCGAACCACCAGCGCGCTGACCCGGTCTCGCGATTGGCGACGGAGCCGAGGAAGACGACGGTGTCGAGATAGACGTGCGGGTTGAGCCACGTCAGTGCCAGGCAGGTGAGGACCGCGGACCGCAGCGACACACTCGCTCCGTTCCCGCCGACGGTCAGACTCGTCGGGCGCAGTGCCCGTCGGAAGGCCATGAGTCCGTACACGGTGAGGAAGACGGCGCCGGCGACCGTGACGACGGTGACAGCCGTGGGGTAGGTCTCGACGACCACGCCGATGCCCGAGACTCCCGCGAGGATGAGGACCGCGTCGGACAGAGCGCACACCAGGACGACGGCGAGCACGTGCTGTCGTGCTATGCCCTCACGGAGAACGAAGGCGTTCTGTGCGCCGATCGCGACGATGAGGGAGAGGCCGACACCGAAGCCGACGAACAGGGAGGACATGACCGGAACGCTAGGTCGAACCAGACGATGTAGTCCAGCTCATGTTTTTCAGGACTGATGAGCGTAGCTTCACATCATGCAGTCGGACCAGCTCGAGGCTCTGCGTGCCGTCGTCGACGACGGCACGTTCGAAGCGGCTGCGCGGTCGCTGCACATCACACCGTCGGCGGTGAGTCAGCGCATCAAAGCGCTGGAACTGCGGGTCGGTGCCGTTCTCGTCTCGCGCACGAAGCCCGTGATGCCGACCGAGTCCGGCGTCGTGCTGCTCCGGCTCGCCCGGCAGATCCAGACTCTGACCGACGGCGCCGTGCGGGAGTTGCGCACCGCGGACGACGTCGCTCGGGTGTCGCTGGCCGTCAACTCGGATTCCCTGGCCACGTGGGTGTTGCCGGCGCTCGCGCCACTGGCGGGCTCCGTGATCCTCGACATCCATCGAGAGGATCAGGACCACACCGCCGAACTCCTCCGCGGTGGAACGGTGACGGCGGCGATCACGTCCGTGGACACACCTGTCCGCGGCTGTACCTCGACCAGGCTCGGCTCGATGCGGTACCGCCCCTGCGCGTCTCCGTCGTTCGTGACTCGATTCCTGGACGACGGCGTCACTCCGGACGCCCTGGCCCGAGCCCACGTCGTGGTGTTCGACGAGAAGGACGCGCTGCAGGATCGCTACCTCTCGCGACACGGCGTGTCCGCGTCGGTGCCGCCGCGACACCTGGTGCCGTCGTCCACCGAGTACGCGCGTGCCGTGCATCTGGGCTTCGGCTGGGGCATGCTGCCGGACCAGCAGCGCGGCGGACTCGACGTCGTCGAACTCGACGACACCGTGATCGACGTGGCGCTCCACTGGCAGCAGTGGACGCTGTCGTCGCCGGCGCTCGACACCGTGGCCGCGGCGATCGTCGGAGCCGCGCGGGCGGTTCTCGGACGACCGATCAGCGACGGGGGACGTGCTGCCCGTGGCCGAGCGCCGTGAGCGCTGCGGTAATCTTCTCCTGCGCCTCGTCCAGCGACTCGGGCGACGGGGAAGTGTCGGCGCCGGAGATGTCGAAGTCCGCCATGTCGAAGGCCGGGAACACGTGCAGATGCAGGTGCGGCACCTCGAGACCGGCGATCAACAGACCCGCCCGAGGGGCGTCGAACGCCGACCGGACGGCCTTGCCGACGGTCTGAGCGACCGACGTGAGCGATCCGAAGGTCGTCGGATCGACGTCCTGCCACTGATCGATCTCGGCTCGCGGGACGATCAGGGTGTGACCCTGCGTGACCGGGGCGATGGTGAGGAACCCGACGACGTCGTCGTCCTCCCACACGAAGCGGCCCGGGATGTCGCCGGCGATGATTGCGCTGAACACGGATGCCATGGGCCGACTCTATTCGTCGGCTCCGCATCGGCTCCCGGGTACTTCCCGGGTTCGCCCCGGGTCGGTCCCGGGGCGGCGCACGAGTGTTCGGTGCATGACAACCAACTCAGTGGTGGAGCGGGAAGGCCGGAGGCCGGCCGGTGACGGGCGGGAAGGCCGGAGGCCGGCCGGTGACGGGCGGGAAGGCCGTGGGCCCGGGCGCGGGCGGGAGCCGGGGCCGGGTGGGGGTGCGGCGCGGACGGTGACCGTCGAGCTCGTGGTGCCCGTGTACAACGAGGAGGCCGCGCTCGAAGCCTGTGTCCGCAGGCTGCACGCCTTCCTGCGGGCCGACGTTCCCTGGTCGACGGTGATCACCGTCGCCGACAACGCGAGCACGGACGCGACACGGTCGATCGCCGAGCGCCTCGCCCGGGAGCTCGACGGTGTCTCGGTGCGACATCTGGACGACAAGGGTCGCGGCCGCGCGCTCAAGGCGGTGTGGACGGAGTCGGAGGCCGACATCGTCGCGTACATGGACGTCGACCTGTCGACGGATCTCGGTGCACTCGTGCCCCTCCTGGCTCCGCTGGCATCGGGCCATTCCGATCTCGCGATCGGGTCCCGGCTCGCCTCGTCCTCGCGGGTGGTGCGAGGGGCGAAGCGAGAGTTCATCTCCCGCACCTACAACGTCCTCCTCCGCACGGGTCTGCGGACCAGATTCTCCGACGCTCAGTGCGGGTTCAAGGCCGCGCGCACCGAGGTCGTCCGGGAACTGCTTCCGCTGATCGAGGACACCGGGTGGTTCTTCGACACCGAACTGCTCGTCCTCGCGGAGCGGGTCGGTCTCCGCATTCACGAGGTGCCCGTCGACTGGGTCGACGATCCCGACTCGAGCGTGGACATCGTCGACACCGCACTGGCCGATCTGAAGGGCTGCTGGCGCGTCGGGCGTGCGCTCGCGACCGGCGCCCTCCCGATCGCGGACCTGCGTCTCAGCCTGGGTCGTGGACCCCTGTCGTCCACCGCCTCCACCACCGAGGTCTCCGAACTGAGGGGAGTGCCCGTCGGCATGATCGGTCAACTGGCGCGGTTCGCGCTCGTCGGCGTCGCCAGCACTGTCGCCTACGCGGTGCTGTACCTGATCCTGCACACGATCCTCGGCGCGCAGGGCGCCAACTTCGTCGCGCTCCTCGTCACCGCAGTGCTGAATACCGCCGCCAACAGAGCCTTCACATTCGGGGTCCGAGGCTCCGACGGGGCTGCGGCGCATCATCTTCAGGGTCTCGCGGTGTTCGCCTTCGGGTGGCTCGTCACCGCCGGTTCTCTCGTCGCCCTGCACGAGTGGGCTCCGGGTGCGTCCAAGCACGTCGAGCTCCTCGTTCTCGTTCTCGCCAACCTGGTCGCCACCGTGACGCGCTTCGTCGCGCTGCGCTGGGTCTTCCGGGCCGCATCCTCCGCCCGCACTCGTCAGATGGAGTCCACCTCGTGACCACCCTCCTCACCGCCCCGGAAGATCACGTGCACGACGGGGCTCCGCGCCCGGTCCGTACTCGTTGGGAACCATGGGCCGCTGCGGCCCTGATCCTGGGAACTGCTGTCGCCTACCTCGTGAACCTGAGCAGCAACGGATGGGCCAACTCCTTCTACTCCGCTGCGGTGCAGGCGGGTTCGCAATCCTGGGAGGCGTTCTTCTTCGGCTCCTCCGATGCCGCGAACTCCATCACCGTCGACAAGCCGCCGATGTCGCTGTGGCTCATGGAACTGTCCGTCCGGGTGTTCGGGCTGAACTCGTGGGCGATCCTCGTGCCTCAGGTGCTGCTGGGTGTCGCCTCCGTGACGCTGCTGTGGCGCACCGTACGGCGACAGTGGGGACCGGCCGCCGGACTGCTCGCAGGACTGGTTCTCGCGCTGACTCCCGTGGCGGCACTGATGTTCCGTTTCAACAACCCCGATGCGCTGCTGGTGCTGCTCATGATCGCGGCGGTGTGGGCGATGATGCGGGCTGTCGAGACCGGTCGCACCCGGTGGCTCGTGGTCGTCGGCACGATGGTCGGACTCGGCTTCCTGACCAAGCAGCTGCAGGTCATGCTGGTGGTTCCCCCTCTGGCGCTGACGTACCTCCTAGCCGGGCCTGTGTCGCTGCGACGGCGCATCCTGCAGTTGTGTGCCGCGCTGGGCGCGATGATCGTGTCGGCCGGATGGTGGATCGCCGTCGTGGAACTCTGGCCGGCGTCGTCGCGGCCGTGGATCGGTGGGTCGCAGCACAACTCGATCCTCGAACTGACGCTGGGATACAACGGTCTCGGTCGGCTCAACGGTGAGGAGACCGGTTCGGTCACGCCCGGCGGCGGCGGTGGTGGCGGCGGAATGTGGGGGGAGACGGGCATCCTGCGGATGTTCGACGCCTCGCAGGGCGGTCAGATCGCCTGGCTCGTTCCCGCTGCGCTGATTCTGGGAATCGCGGCGATCGTGCTGCGCGGCAGGGCTCCTCGTACCGACCAGCGGCGCGCTGCGCTGATCGTCTGGGGACTGTGGCTCCTGGTCACCGGGCTGACGTTCAGCTTCATGGCCGGCATCTTCCACTCGTACTACACCGTGGCGCTGGCGCCGGCGGTCGCGGCGCTGGTGGGCATGGGCAGCGTGGCGCTCTGGCGGGCCCGCGAGCGCCTCGTCGCACGCATCGTTCTCGCCGCGACGGTGGTCGCGACCGTGGTGACGTCCTGGATCCTGTTGTCCCGCAGCGCATCCTTCGTTCCGTGGCTGAAGGTCGTCGTCGTGCTGGTCGGTGTGCTCGCGGTCGTGGGGCTGCTCGTTCCGCGGCTGACTCGCGGCAGGCTCGCCGCGGTCACGGTTCTGGCGGCGGTGATCGCGGGACTCGCAGGACCGACCGCCTACGCCGCGAACACCATCGCGACACCGCATCAGGGCTCCATCGTCACGGCCGGGCCGAACACCGGTGGCGGCTTCGGGCGTGGCGGCATGGACGGCGGGCGCGGCATGCGCGACGGCGGTGCCGGCCGGATGCCCGCCGGGGGACAGGCGCCGACGGGTGCGCCCGGTCAGCTCCCGGGTGGCGCCGCGCAGATGCCGGGTGGCGCGGACGGTGGCGGCGGCATGGGCGGGTTGCTCGATGGCAGTACTCCGAGCGCCGAGATGGTCGCCCTGCTCGAGGAGAACTCGGACTCGTACACCTGGGTCGCCGCGACGATCGGGTCCAATGCCGCGTCGGGCTACCAGTTGGCGACCGAGGACCCGGTGATGCCGATCGGTGGCTTCAACGGGAGCGATCCCTCCCCGACGCTGGCCGAGTTCCAGCAGTACGTCGCTGACGGTGAGATCCACTGGTTCATCGCGGGCGGCGGTATGGGAGGCGGTGCGTCCGGTACCTCGGCGGAGATCAGCGAGTGGGTCACCGCGACCTTCACCGCCCAGACCGTGGACGGCGTGACACTGTACGACCTCACCGCCTGACCCGGATCCGGTGCAGTGAACCGTGCTGACCACGGTCCACTGCACCGGATCTCATATCAGCGAAGTTCTCCGGCGATGTCGGCCGAGGCGAGCATCAGCACCAGCGCGGGCACGACGGTGCGTGCGGCGAGCCGGTAGTCGCCCCGGCCGTGCTGCTCGACGATCCGCGCCGACGTGAGGGTCTTCAGATGGTGATAGAGCTGACCGACGGACGACAGTCCCACCGCCGCCTGGAGATCGGCGGCGACTGCTGGACCGCGCAACAGTGCGCGGACCACGGCGAGCCTCACGGGGTGGCCGAGCGCCGCCAGCACCTCGACCGCCCGGTCGGGAGGAAGATCGAGCACGGCGTCGGGCACGTACTCGATGGACCAGGTGACGTCGCCGGCCAGATGGACGTCACCCGAGTAGGACACGAGGCCCCCGGTGGACGCCGCCGTCTGTCGGGGGTCCCCCTCGAGCGCCGCGACCCGAGCCTCCAGGGCTGCGACGCGTGCCTCCAGCTCGCTCACGAGATGCAGGCTAGCCGCCCCACTGTCGCCGGATCCGCCGCGGCCTCGAGGAGCAGCGTCTGATGCTGGGTCAGGTTCGTCGTCGCGGACTCGTACTCGGCTGCGGTCAGACCATGGTTCAGCCACACCACCACGGCGGGGGCGCCGTCCGCGCGGCGGAACTCGAAGCCGTGCGTGAGAACTCCGGGCAGATTCCCGCCCTTGAACCCCATGGCCACGAACCCGGCGTCCGCAGGCGGGTCCTGCCATTCGAGGTGGCGCCTGACGGTGTCGACCCCCGAGCCGTAGGAACCGTCGGCGACGGCGGTGTGGAATCGCGCGAGCTCGGCGGCCGTCCCGGTCGGGCCGAACCGATCGAAGTAGGTGAGGAGTTCCGTCTCGCCGCGCGGTCGCGCAGTCGTTCCGTAGGTCGCGCGGAAGTCGGCGTCGAACGCGAACCGCTGTGCGAGCGACCACAGATCGTCCGTGTCGACGGTCGCGTCGAGGGCGCCGAGCGTGACGCCGACGAGGGTGGGTGGTGTGAAGTCGCTCCACCCGCCCGCTGCGGCGGCGTCCCGCAACGCGTCGTCGCCCAGGCGGTACCGGAGGTAGTCGGGCACTCCGTTGTCGCTCTCAAGCACCATCGCGGTGACCATGTCGTCGAGCCGCACCGTCGCGGCCGGATCCGTCGGCGATGTTCCGTCATTCGCGATGCCGAGGCGATTCAGAGCCGCGATGTGGGCACCGCCGTCCGTGCCGGGTGCGTACCACCGCTGCCAGTCGGCGACAGGGATGCGTTCGTCCGGGTCCAGTGTGCCGTCGGCCACGGCGCGGGCGTAGGCACCGAGGTGTACGACCTTCACGGCGGAGGCGAGGGGGTGCGGCGTGTCCGCGTCGTGCTCGGCGGTGTGTCCGAGCCCGTCGTCCACCGCGAAGGACACCGATTCGGGGTGCTCGGCAGCGAAGCCGATCCAGCCGTCGGGTGTGGTCATGTCCGCAACGGGGGCCGGTGCGCACGTCGTGGTGGACGTCGGCTCGGCCGTGCTCGGCGGTGCGGACGAGCACCCGGCCAGCAGAATCGACGCCGCGGTCACGGCGGTGAGAGTGCGCATCATCGGTTCTCCTCGAGTCGCATCGTTCGGCTATTCCGTAATTCCGGAATTACCATAGCGCGAACGGGTGCGCTGGTCCAGAGGTCGTGGCCAGTACGCTGCTCTCGTGCGAGTACTCGTCATCGGTTCCGGAGCCCGTGAACATGCCCTGCTGATCGCCCTGGCGGCGGACCCCGAGGTGAGCGCGGTGATGTGCGCACCCGGCAACGCCGGCATCGAGACCGTCGCCCAGACGTACCCCGTCGACGTCGCCTCCGGGGAGGCCGTCGTGTCGCTCGCTCGCGAGCGCGGCGCCGATCTGGTCGTCATCGGCCCCGAGGTACCGCTGGTGCTCGGCGTCGCCGACGCGGTGCGCGCGGCCGGGATCGCCTGCTTCGGTCCGTCCGCCGCCGCCGCCCGGATCGAGGGTTCCAAGGCGTTCGCGAAGGACGTCATGGCGTCGGCCGGGGTCCGCACCGCGACCAGCGAGGTGGTGGACACGCCGGCACTGCTCGATGCCGCCCTCAACCGCTTCGGGCCGACGTGGGTGGTGAAGGACGACGGACTGGCCGCGGGCAAGGGAGTCGTCGTCACGCAGGACCGCCTCACCGCGCGCGCTCACGCCGCCGAGCTCCTCGAACTCGGCCATCCCGTGTTGCTCGAATCGTTCCTGTCCGGCCCGGAGGTGTCGCTGTTCTGTCTCGTCGACGGCGAGACCGTGGTGCCGCTGCTGCCCGCTCAGGACCACAAGCGCGTCGGAGACGGCGACACCGGGCCCAACACCGGCGGGATGGGCGCCTACACACCGTTGCCGTGGTTGCCCGACTCGATGGTCCAGCGCATCGTCGACGAGGTGGTCGCGCCCGTGGCAGCGGAGATGGTGGCACGGGGTTGCCCGTTCACCGGCCTGCTCTACGCGGGCCTCGCGGTGGACGGTGAGGGCCCCGCGGTCATCGAATTCAACTGTCGCTTCGGTGATCCCGAGACCCAGGCCGTGCTCGCACTTCTCGACTCACCGCTCGGTGCGGCGCTGTACGCGGCATCCACCGGAACATTGGCGGACCTGCCGCCGCTGCAGTGGAAGCAGGGTTCGGCGGTCACCGTCGTGCTCGCCGCCGAGAACTATCCCGGCCGACCGCGCACCGGAGACGCCATCACCGGCGCCGAGAACCCCGGCGTGCTGCACGCGGGGACGGCGCACGGCAGGAACGGTGGCCTCGTGTCGGCCGGGGGCCGCGTGCTCAGCGTCGTCGGCACCGGGGCGGATCTCGCCGCCGCCCGCACCGAGGCGTACGACATCATGGCGCGAGTGTCGTTGACCGGCGGCCACTTCCGCACCGACATCGGACTCTCGGCCGTCGAGGGCCGGATCTCGACCCCCTCCTGACGATGGTCGAGGAATCCGCGCGCTCGCGTATCGAGCCGTTCCGCGTCATGGACGTGTTCGCCGCTGCGGCGCGCCGCCAGGAGACTCACGGCGACGTCGTGTCCCTCGCGGCCGGACAGCCGTCCACGCGCGCGCCCGGGCCGGTCCTCGCTGCCATGCGCACGGCGCTCGACGACGACGTGATCGGCTACTCCGAGACGTTGGGTACCGCGCGGCTGAGGGCGACGATCGCCGCCTACCTGTCGAGGCGATCGAAGGTCGTCATCGAGGCCGAGGACGTCGTGGTGACCACCGGGTCGTCGGGTGCGTTCACGTTGCTGTTCCTCGCGGCGTTCGACGCCGGCGACACCGTGGTGATGGCGCGACCCGGTTATCCCGCGTATCGCAACACGTTGTCCGCGTTGGGGTGTCGCGTGATCGAGCTGGACTGCGGCGAGGACGCTCGCTTCCAGCCGACGGTCGCGATGCTCGATGCGCTCCCCGAACCTCCGAAGGGACTGATCATCGCCAGTCCGGCCAATCCGACCGGCACGATCATCGATCCCGACGAGTTGGCCGCGCTCGCGCGATGGTGCGACGAGCACGGCACGCTGCTGATCTCCGACGAGATCTACCACGGCATCTCCTACGGCGACGTCGAGTGCCGGAGCGCTCGGGAGTTCTCGGACGGCGCCGTCTCTATCGGGTCGGTCTCGAAGTACTTCTCCATGACCGGCTGGCGTCTCGGCTGGATGGTGCTCCCGCGTTCGCTCACCCGAGCGGTCCAGCGACTGGCCTCGAACATGACGGTGTGTCCGCCGACCGTCTCGCAGCTCGCCGCGGTCGCCGCCTTCACGGACGAGTCCCTCGCCGAGTTGGACGGTCACGTGCGGCGGTACGCCCGCAACCGCGAGGAACTGCTCGGCGGTCTCCGTGATGCCGGTATCACCCGGCTCGCTCCCGCGGACGGCGCCTTCTACGCGTACGCCGACATCGGGCACCTGACGGACGATTCGTTCCGATGGTGCGCCGACACCCTGAACGAGACCGGAGTGGCCGTCGTCCCGGGTGCGGACTTCGACACGGTGCACGGTCACCACACGGTGCGCTTCTCCTTCGCCGGTGCGACCGAGGACATCACCGAGGCGCTGCGTCGGCTCACCCCGCGACTGCGGTAGTGGGCTGCGCCCCCGTGCGCCCTTTGCGCATCCAGGGATACGCAAAAGGCGCACGGGGGAGAAGCGCCGGTGGCAGCATGTGTACGCATGTCGACCGGCTCCGCTCCCCGCTCGACGCCCAAGGGTCGGCGTCGGCGCGAGGCCCTCATCTCGGCCGCAGCGGATCTTCTGCTGGCCGGAGGGTACGACGCCGTGCGGCACCGGAGCGTCGCGGCGAGGGCCAGGCTTCCGCTGGCGTCCACGACCTACTACTTCGACTCCCTGGACGACCTCGTCACGCACGCCGCGGAACTGAACGGGGTCCGTGAGATCGCGATGATCCGCGACCGGATGACCGCATTCGCGCCGGCTGCGTTGGACACCGCGGACACGGTGGACCTGGTGGTGGACCTGCTCGTGGGTCCGGACGACGGCGACGAGGTCCGGCGGGACCTGATGGTGGCGCGCTACGAGCGGGTGCTGGCTGCGGCGCGGCATCCGCAGCTGCAGGAACTGCACTGCCGGCTGCGTGGTGAGCTGGAGGACATGCTGTCCGACGTTCTGTCCGCCGCGGGTCGGCCCACCGACCGTGACCACGTCCGCCCGCTCCTGGCCCTCGTCGACGGTGTCGTGATGGGCGCGTTGGGTGAGAATGGGGCGGACCTGCGGTCACGCGTGCGGGACGTCCTGCTGGATGCGGTGGACCGTCACGCGCCGTTGTCACGGGAAGTCCGGAGGACGGTCGCGCAGTAGAGGCGCAGTCCGGAGGACGGTCGCGCAGTGGAGGGACCGTAAACTGGCCGCTCGTGAGCCGTATCCCGAATGTCCTCGCCCACCGTTACGCCAGTCCCGACATGGCCCGTCTGTGGTCACCCGAGCACAAGATCGTGCTCGAGCGTCAGCTGTGGATCGCTGTGCTGCGAGCGCAGGCCGATCTCGGTGTCGACGTCCCGGCGGAGGCCATCGCGGACTACGAGCGAGTGGCCGACCGGGTCGATCTCGAGTCGATCGCGGATCGAGAGCGGGTCACTCGTCACGACGTGAAGGCGCGGATCGAGGAGTTCAACGCCCTTGCCGGCCACGAGCACGTGCACAAGGGTCTGACCAGCCGCGATCTGACGGAGAACGTCGAGCAGCTGCAGATCCTGCGGTCGATGGAACACGTGTACGGGCACGGCGTGGCTGTCGCGGCGCGTCTGGCCGAGCGCGCGGCCGAGTACACCGAGGTGGTCATGGCCGGCCGCAGCCACAACGTCGCGGCGCAGGCCACGACGCTGGGCAAGCGGTTCGCGTCGGCTGCCGACGAGCTGATGGTGGCGTTGACCCGGCTCCGGGAGCTGATCGACCGGTACCCGCTGCGCGGCATCAAGGGTCCGATGGGGACGGCCCAGGACATGCTCGATCTGCTCGGCGGCGATGCCAACAAGCTCGAGACCCTCGAACGCGCGGTGGCGCAGCATCTCGGTTTCGCCCACGTCTTCACGAGTGTCGGCCAGGTCTACCCTCGTTCTCTCGACCACGACGTGGTGTCGGCGCTGGTGCAGGTGGGTGCGGCGCAGTCCTCCTTCGCCCACACGGTGCGTCTGATGGCCGGACACGAGCTGGTGACCGAGGGTTTCCAGCCGGGTCAGGTGGGCTCGTCGGCCATGCCGCACAAGATGAACACCCGGTCCTGCGAACGCGTCAACGGCCTGCAGGTGATCCTGCGCGGCTACGGGTCCATGGCCGCGGAGCTGGCCGGCGCACAGTGGAACGAGGGCGACGTCTTCTGTTCCGTCGTGCGTCGTGTCGCGCTGCCGGACGCATTCTTCGCCATCGACGGGATGATGGAGACCTTCCTGACCGTGCTCGCAGAGTTCGGTGCCTATCCCGCGGTGATCGCCCGCGAGCTCGATCGCTATCTGCCCTTCCTGGCGACGACCAAGGTGCTCATGGCCGCCGTCCGCGCAGGCGTCGGTCGGGAGACCGCCCACGAGGCCATCAAGGAGCATGCCGTGGCCGTCGCTCTCGCGATGCGGGAGCAGGGGAGGGAACCGGACCTCCTCGACCGACTCGCGGCCGACGAGCGGTTGCCGCTCGACCGCGCGGCACTCGACACGGCGCTGGCGGATCGGTCGGCGTTCATCGGCGCCGCGCACGCGCAGGTCGCTGCGGTCGTCGCCGCGGTGCAGACACTGGTCGACGCGAACCCGGAGGCGGCTCGGTACACACCGGCTCCCATTCTGTGATGTGAACCGTGACGACGGGGCGGTCTCCCGGTGGAAGTGACGGCCGTCAGACCCTACGGTTCGTCATGTGAGCAAAGTTGTCGTCATCGGAACGGGTTACCTGGGCGCCACGCACGCTGCGTGCATGGCCGAGATCGGACACGACGTCCTCGGGGTCGATGTCGACCCGAGCAAGCTGGCCAAGCTCGAGGCGGGGGAGGTGCCCTTCTGGGAGCCCGGGCTCGAGGACGTGTTGCAGCGCAACATCGCAGCGGGCCGCCTGCGCTTCACCGCGTCGTACGCGGACGCTGCAGCGTTCGGTGACATCTTCTTC
Organism: Rhodococcus sp. BP-316; assembly: GCF_019836105.1. Classification (NCBI taxonomy): domain Bacteria; kingdom Bacillati; phylum Actinomycetota; class Actinomycetes; order Mycobacteriales; family Nocardiaceae; genus Rhodococcus; species Rhodococcus sp. BP-316. The sequence continues at coordinate 28,571 of NZ_JABUEE010000012.1, forward strand.
CTCGCGGTGGGCACGCCGCAGAAGAAGGGCGAGTACGCCGCCGACGTGACGTACGTGAACTCGGTGGTGGAGAACCTCGCACCGCTGATCACCGGACCCGCTGTCCTCTTCGGCAAGTCCACGGTCCCCGTGGGCACGGCGGAGCGACTCGGCACGATGGCCCATGCGCTCTCGCCGGCAGGCGAGGACCTCGAGGTGGCCTGGAACCCGGAGTTCCTGCGCGAGGGTCACGCCGTGGAGGACACGCTGCACCCGGACCGGCTGGTGCTCGGGGTCGACAGGAACCGTCCTCGGCGCGCGGAGGAGGTCGCGCGCGAGGTCTACGCGCCCCTGCTCGCCGAGGGGATCCCCTTCATCGTGACCGATCTGGCCACCGCCGAATTGGTCAAGACGTCGGCCAACGCATTTCTCGCGACGAAGATCTCGTTCATCAACGCTATTTCCGAGGTCTGTGACGCGGCAGGCGCCGATATCACCGTTCTGGCCGATGCAATCGGTCACGACGATCGAATCGGACGCAAATTTCTCAACGCCGGGATCGGTTTCGGTGGCGGTTGCCTGCCCAAGGACATTCGCGCATTCATGGCCCGTGCCGGTGAGTTGGGAGCCGACCAGGCGCTGACCTTCCTGCGCGAGGTCGACAACATCAACATGCGTCGCCGCACCGGCATGGTCGAGGTCGTGCGCGACACCGTGGGAACTCTGCTGGGAGCTCAGGTCGCGGTGCTGGGTGCAGCCTTCAAGCCCGACTCCGACGACGTCCGCGATTCACCGGCACTCAATGTCGCTGGCCAACTGCAACTTCAGGGTGCCGGTGTGACCGTGTACGACCCGAAGGCCAACGACAACTCACGCGCGCTGTTCCCCACGCTGGGGTACGCGAGCTCTGCGCTGGAGGCGTGCGCGAAGGCCGACGTGGTACTCGTGCTCACCGAATGGCGTGAATTCCGCGAGCTGGTTCCCGCCGATCTGGAGGGCGTGGTGCGAGAACGCAGAATCATCGACGGACGCAATTGCCTCGACGTGAATATGTGGCGTTCTGCCGGGTGGCACTATCGCGGTCTCGGACGACCCTGAGTCCGACGAAACGACAGTCGACAACGCCATTGATACACTCCTGCCGAATATCGGTCCGAGAACGAGCAGAGGATTGTCGTGTCGAATGAGCTCGGTGGAACCACGACGGCACGGCGACGGCGGGTCCCGATCTGGGTGTGGATCGTGGCCGTCGTCCTCCTGGCTCTGGTCGCGTGGTTCGGGTGGACCGTCTACACGGCGTACAAGGGGCTGAGCTCCGCCCGTGACGATGCACTCGCGGCACGGTCGGCGATCCTGGCCGGCAACGCGGACGAGGGTCGTGAGCGCGTCGCGGACGCGACCGCCGCGTCGACAGATGCGCTGGATGCGACCGAGTCGCCCATCTGGAAGGCCGTCGCCGCCATTCCGGGTGTGGGCTCCCCTCTCGATGTCGTGGGTCCGCTCACCGGACTCGTCCACGACCTCACGACCGAGGTCCTGCAGCCCGCGGTCGACGTCGGTGCGGTGCTGAACCCGAGTGAACTGCGCGCCGACGACGGCACGATCGATCTGGGTGCGCTGCGCGAGGCGTCGCCGACCCTCGAGCAGGTGTCCGCCTCGGCGACCGCACTGAACCAGCGCGCGGAGTCCATCGACACCGACAGTTATCTACCGCAGGTCACCGAGGCCGGTGATTCGCTGAAGGCGCAGTTGAACGATCTGTCCGGGCTGCTCACCAACACCAGCCTGGCGTCGAAGATCCTCCCGGACATGCTCGGCGAGAACTCACCCAAGAGCTACTTCCTGGCGTTCCAGACCAATGCCGAGTCGCGCGGTACCGGCGGGCTCATGGGTGGATTCGCCATCATCGACGCGGACCGGGGCAAGATCTCGCTCGACGCACTGGCGAAGAACAGCGAGCTCGGTGCCCTCTACGACCCGATCGATCTGGGGCCCGACTTCGCCAAGGCGTACGGCAACCAGTACAACGCGACGGCCAACTGGCAGAACGCGAACGTGAGTCCTCACTTCCCGTACACGGGGGAGATCCTCCGGTCGATCTGGCAGCAGGAGTCCGGTCAGTCCGTCGACGGTGTGTTGGCGACCGACCCGGTCGCGCTGAGTTACATCCTCGGCGTGGTCGGCCCGGTGACTCTCGCCGACGGCGAGCAGGTCACGTCGGACAACGTGGTGAACCTGACGCAGTCGGAGGCGTACTTCCGCTTCGCCGACGACAACCTCGCGCGCAAGGACTACCTGCAGCAGATCGCGGCCCGCGTCTTCTCCAAGGTGGAGGGCAGAATCAACGATCCTGCGGGACTTCTCGACGCCATCGGACGTGGCGTCAGCGAGGGCCACACCGCCGTCTGGAGCGCGGACCCCGCGATCCAGAGTGTGCTCTCCGGAACCAAGATCGCGCACGAGGTGCCGGACGATCCCGCGCCGTACGCCGCGCTGGTGGTCAACAACGGTGCCGGTGGCAAGCTCGACTACTACCTCGAGCGAGACATCACCTACACCGCGACGTCCTGCGAGGGGGACACCCGGACGACCCAGATCACCGCCTCCGTGACCAACACGGCTCCGCCGCAGGAGTATCCGACGTACATCGCCGGACGTCAGAACGAGACGACCGCGTACGAGGGTCCCCCCGGAACCAATCGATCGGTGGTGTCGGTCTTCACGACGACGGGATCGACGCTGACGAAGGCGTCGATCGATGGGCAGCAGGTGTTCGTGCTCACCGGGCAGGAACGGGGCCATCCGTTCTTCTACACGCCGTTCGTCGTCGAGCCGGGGCAGACCAAGACCCTCGTCCTCGACCTCGTGGAGCCGACGGCGCCGGGTGCTGCGCGGGTGCCGCTCCAGCCTGCGACGCTCCCCGGCACCGCCACCGTCGACGTGCCGGACTGCTCGGGATCCTGACGCGGCTCTCGTGAGATCGTGACGCGCTGGTCACAGCTGTCTGTGACCGGCCCCATTGCACTCCACCGCCAGGCATGGTTAGGCTCGCCTTACAGTCGCTCGATTTCCCCGAGCGTGCCGCAGGCGAGGAGGTCCGATGTCGACAGCGTTCGAACTCGACGCCGCGACGCTCGATGCGGAACCCGGCTTCTATCCGGCGTCGGTGCTGTCCACGACGGCGATCTCACCCAGCATGGTGCGCATCGTTCTCGGCGGCCCGTGGGTGGAACGGTACGTCGGCGTCGAGGCACCGGACGAGTGCGTGACCGTGTACTTCCCGCCCGCCGTCGACGACGTCCTGCCGCCGATGACCTGCTGTAAGGGCGTGTGGGGCTACCACGACGCGGCGACGCGGCCGGAGTGCCGCAACTACACCGTCCGCATGCGCGACGACGACACGCTGACCATCGACTTCGTCCTGCACGAGAGCGGCGTCGCGTCTGACTGGGCGCGGCTGGCGCGCCCGGGCCACAGCGTCGTCCTCTCGCGCCCCCGCTCCTGGTACCGGTGTCCCGAGGACGCCGCGTGGCAACTGCTCGTGGCGGACCAGACGGGTCTGCCGGCCATCGCCCGAGCACTCGAGCAGGCACCTGCCGGGCTGCGGACCCACGTCGTGCTCGAGGTCCTCGACCCCGCCGACATCCAGTCGTTCGACACGGCGGCGGACGTCACCGTCGACTGGCGCGTGGGTACCGGCAACGGTGTGATGCCGAGTGTTCTCCCCGATGCGGTCGCGTCGTACGAGCGTCCCGCGGGCTCCGGATACGTGTGGTTCGCCGGTGAGGCGGGCGCGTCCCGCGCGGTGCGCTCCCACGTGCGCAAGCAGTGGGGCATGAGCACCCGTGAGTGCTCGGTCATCGGATACTGGCGCGAGCGCGCCGAGGAGTGGCTGGCCTCCTACAAGCGGTACGAGGCGATGGCACTCGCGGGCTACAAGCGCGCTCTGCGCGAGGGCAAGTCGGAAGCGCAGGCGCAGGAGGAGTTCGAGGCACTCCTCGACCGCGTCGGCCTCTAGCTCTTCTCGGGATCGGCGATACGGCCACCGGGCATCGCGAGCGCGGCGATCAGCAGCAGGACCGCTCCGCCGATCACCGTGTAGAACACGATGTGCAGACCGTCGCCGAGTTCGGCCGGCGATGCGTCGTCCCCGACGGTGGCATTGACGATGGCCCCGCACACCGCGATGCCGACGGCGCTGCCGAGGTTGCGGGCGAACGTGTTGGTGGAGGTGACCACTCCGCGCTCGGACCAGTCGACACTCGACTGCGCCGCGATGAGCGCAGGGCCCGCGATCAGCCCCATCCCGGCTCCGATCACGAGGCACCCGACGCAGATCTCCCACACCGACGACGTCGTGGTCCATCCCAGTGTGAGCAGCGAACCGGCCGTGACGATCGACCCACCGATGACCGCGGTGCGCCGGAACCCGATGCGCAGATACACCCGACCCGACTGTGACGACATCAGCGGCCACGACAGCAGGAGCGGTGCGAGGGTGAAGCCGCCCGCCAGTGCGCTCAGCCCCAGTACGCCCTGGACGAACGTCGGGACGTACGTGGTGAGCGTGAGCACGACGGCGCCGATGACAGCGCCCACGGCGCTCGTGGCGACCAGGACGCGTCGCGTCAGCACCCACAGTGGCAGCACGGGGGACGCGACGCGTCTCTCGACGAGCACGAAGGCGGCGAGCCCGGCCACTCCGACGGCGAAGACCGCGACACTCGCTCCCGACGTCCACGCCCACGACTGACCACCCTCGAGCAGCCCGAGGATGAGGGCGCCCGCGCCGACGGTGAGCAGCGCGGCGCCCACGTAGTCGATGCTCTGCCGCGTCGACGGCCTCGCCGTCTCGTCGAACTTGCGGATCAGCATCACCGCCGCGACCAGGCACAGCGGGATGTTGACGAAGAAGATCCAGCGCCACGAGAGGAACTCGGAGAAGATGCCGCCGAGACTGGGACCCACGATGGACGACATCGCCCACACGCTGGCCAGATAGCCCTGCGCCTTCGCGCGCTCGCGCACGGTGTAGATGTCGCCGGCGATCGTCTGCACCATCGGTTGGATCGCGCCCGCGCCGATGCCCTGGATCGCCCGGGCGACGATGAGGGCGGGCATGCTCCAGGCGATCCCGCACAGCACCGAGCCGATCGCGAAGACGGCGATGCCGAACAGGACGAGACGCTTGCGGCCGAAGAGATCCGCCAGCTTGCCGTAGACCGGCACGGTGACGGCCTGTGCGAGCAGGTAGATCGAGAAGAGCCACGGGAACTGAGAGAAGCCGCCCAGGTCGTCGACGATGGTGAGGACGGACGTGGCGATGATCGTCGAGTCGAGGGCGACGAGCGAGTTGCAGAGCATCAGCGCCGCCAGGATCGGGCCTCGTTCGGACCGGAATCCGACCTGCACCCTGTCCGTCGTCGTCACCCGCAACACTCCTTCGTTCGCCTCGGTACCGAGGGTCCCTCCGAACACTGCCAGACACCGCCACCACCGCGATGCGTGGCACGACTACGCTCGAACGTCGTGCGCCCCTCTCTCTCGCAGTATCCCCATCTGGCGGCCGGCAAGGTCCGCGACCTGTATCGCATCGACGACGACCATCTGCTCCTGGTGGCGAGCGACCGCATCTCCGCGTACGACCACGTGCTGTCGACACCCATTCCTGACAAGGGTCGCGTGCTCACCGCGATGAGCGTGTTCTTCTTCGACACTCTCGGCGTGCGAGATCACCTCGCCGGAGACGCGGAGGATCCGCGGATCCCGCAGGAGGTGCTCGGCCGCGCGCTGGTGGTGCGCGCGCTGCGCATGGCACCGGTCGAGTGTGTCGCCCGTGGCTACCTCACCGGGTCCGGGCTGCTCGACTATCGGGAGACGGGTGCGGTGTGCGGCGTTCCGCTCCCGGACGGTCTCACCGAGGCGAGCAAGCTCCCGGAGCCGATCTTCACCCCCGCCAGCAAGGCGGCGATCGGCGATCACGACGAGAACATCGACTTCGATTCCGTGGTCGCCCTGGTCGGAGCCGACACGGCGGACAAGCTGCGCTCGGCGACGCTCGACATCTACGCGCGCGCCGCGGAGTTCGCCGCCGGACGCGGAATCATCCTCGCCGACACCAAGTTCGAGTTCGGTGTCGACGAAGACGGCGAGGTGGTCCTCGCCGACGAGGTGCTGACTCCCGACTCGTCCCGGTACTGGCCGCTCGACGGCTACACCGAGGGGCAGGCGCAGCCGAGTTTCGACAAGCAGTTCGTCCGGGACTGGCTGACCGGTGAGTCCGGATGGGACCGCCACGGCGACGCACCGCCCCCGCCGCTGCCCGACGACATCGCCGACCGCACCCGGTCGCGTTACGTCGAGGCGTACGAACGACTCTCGGGTCTCTCCTTCGACGATTGGGTACGACCGTGACCGACATGCAGACGCACGACGCACAGCAGACGACACCACCGATCGCCAAGACCGTTCCGCACACGCGCACCCACCACGGTGACGTCGTCGTGGACCCGTACGAGTGGTTGCGGGAGAAGTCGGATCCCGAGGTCGTCGCGTACCTCGAGGCGGAGAACGCCTACACCGAGTCGCAGACGGCCCACCTGGAGCCGCTGCGCACGGCGATCTTCGACGAGATCAAGTCGCGCACACAGGAGACCGATCTGTCGGTGCCCACGCGCCGCGGACTCTGGTGGTACTACGGGCGCACGCTGGAGGGCAAGAGTTACGGCATGCAGTGCCGCTGCCCGGTCGCCTCGGTGGACGACTGGACGCCGCCCGCGCTCGAACCGGGTGTCGAGGTCCCCGGCGAGGAGATCGTCCTCGACGCCAACGTGCTGGCAGAAGGACACGATTTCTTCTCGCTCGGCGCATTCTCCCTGAGCGACGACGGACACCTGCTCGCGTACTCCGTCGACACCGCCGGCGACGAGCGGTACACGTTGCGCATCAAGGATCTTCGTACCGGAGAGCTGTTCCCGGACGAGATCGAGCAGACCGCTCCCGGAGCGACCTGGTCCGCCGATCAGCAGTACCTCTTCTATCAGACCGTGGACGACTCGTGGCGTCCGGACAAGGTGTGGCGACACCGGATCGGGTCGCCCACGTCCGAGGACGTGGTGGTCTTCCACGAGCCGGACGAGTCCTACTGGGTCAGTTTCGGATCCACGCGCAGCGAGAAGTACCTCGTGATCTGGGTGGGGTCGAAGGTCACCACCGAGGGCTGGTACCTCGACGCGCAGGATCCGACGGGCGAGTTCCACGTGATCCTGCCGCGCAGGGACGGCGTCGAGTACAGCGCGGAGCACGCCGTGGTCGCGGGCCGCGACCGGTTCCTGATCCTGCACAACGACGTCGTCGACGGAGTGAAGGCGGAGAACTTCGTCCTGGCCGACGCGCCGGTGGAGGACCCGTCGGACATGACGATTCTCCTGGAGCACGCCGACGACGTGCGGCTCGAGGACGTCGACGCGTTCGCGCACCACCTGGTGCTGTCGTACCGCCGGGAAGCCGTGCCGCGCATGGCCTTGTGGCCACTGCTCGAGAGCGGCTACGGCGAGCGTCACGAGCTCGAGTTCGACGAGGAACTGTTCTCGGTGGGTCTCGGCTCGAATCCGGAGTGGGACGCACCGCTGCTGCGTTTCGGCTACACCTCGTTCATCACGCCCTCGCGTGTCTACGACTACGACCTGGCGTCCGGCGAGCGCATCCTGCGCAAGTCGCAGCCGGTGCTCGGCGATTTCGACCCGACGCGGTACACCCAGACCAGGGAGTGGGCGACGGCGGAGGACGGCACGCGAGTGCCGCTCTCGGTGATCAAGCGCGTCGACGTCGAGGTGTCCGAGGGTGGCGCGCCGACGCTGCTGTACGGGTACGGCTCGTACGAGGCGAGCATGGACCCGGGCTTCTCGGTGTCGAGACTGTCCCTGCTCGATCGGGGCATCGTGTTCGTCATCGCGCACGTGCGCGGCGGCGGGGAGATGGGCCGCCTCTGGTACGAGGACGGCAAGATGCTGCACAAGAAGAACACGTTCACCGACTTCGTCTCGTGCGCACGGCATCTGATCGACACCGGGGTGACGTCTCCCGATCGTCTGGTGGCCGACGGTGGCAGCGCGGGCGGGCTCCTCATGGGAGCGGTGGCCAACCTCGCACCCGAACTGTTCGCGGGCATCCTCGCCAACGTGCCGTTCGTGGATCCGCTCACGTCCATTCTCGACCCGTCGTTGCCGCTCACGGTGATCGAGTGGGACGAGTGGGGAAACCCGCTGGAGGACAAGGACGTCTACGACTACATGAAGTCGTACAGCCCGTACGAGAACGTGGCGGAGAAGGACTACCCGGCCGTCCTGGCCATCACCTCGATCAACGACACGCGCGTGCTCTACGTCGAACCCGCGAAGTGGATCGCCGCTCTGCGGGTGAAGAACACCGGCAGCGAGCCGATTCTGCTGAAGACCGAGATGAGTGCCGGGCACGGCGGGGTCAGCGGGCGATACGAGAAGTGGAAGGAGATCGCCTTCGAGTACGCGTGGGTGATCGAACGCACGGGTGCGATTGCCACGGGTGGCCGCGATACGGCAAGCTGACGGCGTTCGCCGGGGGGTGGACTGCAGCGAATGACGGTCGGGGGCCGCAGTGAGTGAACGTCGTGATGTCGAGTTCGTGTCCGGGGACGCCACCTGTGCGGCGTGGCTGTACCGTCCGGACACACCGAGCGAGCGGCAGCCGATCGTCGTCCTGGCCCACGGTCTGGGCGGTGTCCGCGAGATGCGGCTCGACGCGTACGCCGAACGGTTCACCGCTGCCGGCTACGCGTGCCTGGTGTTCGACTACCGCCACTTCGGCGCCAGTGGCGGCGAGCCACGGCAGCTCCTCGACATCGGGCTCCAACTCGAGGACTGGGCGTCGGCCATCGCGTACGCCCGCACGATCGACGGGATCGATCCGACCCGAGTGGTGCTGTGGGGGTCCTCGTTCGGCGGTGGCCACGTCCTCGAGGCCGCCGCTCGGGACGGCCGGGTCGCCGCGGTGATCTCCCAGTGCCCGTTCACCGACGGGCTCGCGTCGGCCCTGGCCACGCCGCTGAGCACGACGCTCAGGATCACCCCGCTCGCCGTCCGGGACATCGTCGGATCGCTCCGGGGCAAGCCTCCCGTGATGGTGCCGCTCGCCGCGGAACACCGTGGTGTCGCACTGATGGCCAGCACCGATGCACTCGACGGGTACCTCGGTCTGCAGCCCCCCGGTTCCGCCTTCTCCAACGAGGTGGCGGCTCGGTTCGCACTCGCCATCACCCGGTACTTCCCCGGCCGGGCGGCGAAGAAGATCACCGCGCCGGTGCTGTTCTGCGTGTGCGATCCGGACACCGTCGCACCGACGAAGGCGACCCTGCGCCATGCGGCGAAGGCGCCTCGCGGACAGATCGAGGTGTACCCGTACGGCCACTTCGAGATCTATGTCGGCGACCCGTTCGAGCACGTGGTGGCCGATCAGATCGCGTTCCTGGAGCGCACGGTCCCGCTGGGCTGACTCACCGCCAGCGGTACCGCACCTGGGGCCGTCCGGCCCTGCCGTACTCGGTGTGCCGCTCGACGAGCCCGTCGTCGGCGAGCCGTTCGAGATAGCGCCACGCCGTCACCCGGGAGACGCCGACGGCCTTGGCTGCCTCGGAGGCCCCGAGTCCCTCGGGCTGTGCCCGCACGCTGTTCGAGATCTCGGTGAGTGTCGCCGGAGCGATGCCCTTGGGGGAGGCGGCGCGCTCGTCCGCGGTGCGCAGAGAGGCCATGGCGCGGTCGATGTCGCGTTGACTCACCGCCGACTCGCCGTCGCGCAGGGCGCTGCGAAACTCGCCGTACCGTTCCAGCTTGTCCCGGAACGCCGCGAAGGTGAAGGGCTTGAGCAGGTACAGCACCACCCCGTGCGCGACGGCGTTGCGCACGACGGCGAGGTCGCGCTCGGAGGTGATGGCGATGACGTCGGGTCCGGGGCGCAGTCCACCGAGTGCGGCGGCGACGTCGATGCCGTTGGCGTCCGGCAGCCCGATGTCGAGCAGGACCAGATCGAACGGCGACCCGTCGGCGATGGCCTTGGACGCCGCGCGCATGGCGCCCGACGCGGTGTGCACCATCGCACCCACGGTGAAGCCGGGGACACGACCGACGTAGCTCGAATGGGCTTCCGCGATCAGGGGTTCGTCCTCGACGATCAGCACGCGGATGGTGGTGTCGTCGGGACCGGGTGCCTCACTCATGCGGGATGCTCGCGGTGACGACCGATCCGTAGGTCGTCTCCGACGTCAGGGTCCCGTGATGGCGTTCGACCACCTGGGTGACCAGCGCGAGACCGAGGCCCCGCGAGCCGGACTTGGTGGAGTAACCGCGGGTCCGTGCTCTCGCCAGGGCGTCCGCGTCCATTCCCGGTCCACTGTCCGCCACCTGGATCACGAGGTCCGTCTCGCTCTCGCGCACGGTCACCTCCACCCACGGCTCGTCCGACTGCTTCGCTGCATCGATCGCATTGTCTATCAAATTTCCGGCGAGAGTGACCAATTCGCGTCGGTCGAAGGACTCGGTGTCGGTGAGGGCGGTGTCCTCGGTGACCGTGAGCTCGACGCCCTGCTCGGCGGCCTGGCTCACCTTGCCCAGCAACAGTGCTGCGACCGCGGGTTCCTGCACCGTGCTCATGAGCCGGTCGATGAGGTTCTGCGACAGCTCGAGTTCCTGGGTGGCGAACTCGACCGCCTGCTCGGTGCGGCCGAGTTCGACCATCGTGATGACGGTGTGGAGACGGTTCGCCGACTCGTGCGCTTGCGAGCGCAGCGACTCGGCGAAGGACGTCATCGAGTCGAGTTCGCCCATGACACGCTGCAATTCGGTGTGATCGCGCAGCACGGTCACCGTGCCGAGCCGGCGGGACCCGTGCAGGACGGGGTCCTGGGTCACCACGAGGACACGCGTCGTCGTCAGGTGCATCTCGTCGCGAACGGCGGTGTCGCCCAGTCCGCGCAGCGATTCCGGAAGGCGCTCGCGCGTCACGGGACCCTCGGGCAGGTCCAGCAGCCGCCGCGCCTCGTCGTTGACCAGCTCCGCCTCCGAGTCGTCGCCCCACACCACCAGCCCCTCGCCGATGGAGTGCAGGACGGCGTCGTGGTGCTCGTACATGCTGCGCAGCTCGTCGGGCGCGAGCCCGAGGGTCTGACGACTGAGCCGCCGATTGAGTAGATACGACGCCGCGAGGGCCACGCCGAGTGCCGCCGCGATGATGCCGAGGACTGCCGGGAGCCCGGCGACGAACTGACTGGAGATCTTCTGGCGGGTGACCCCGGCGGAGACGAGCCCCACGACGCGGCCGTCGTCGAGCACGGGCGTGACGGCGCGGATCGACGGTCCCAGAGATCCGCGGTACGTCTCGGTGAACGTCTCGCCGGCGAGCGCCCGGTCGATCGTGCCCGTGAACTGCCCGCCGATCAGCTCGGTGGTGGTGTGGGTGAAACGCGTGCGGTCGGGCGACATGACGACGATGAAGTCCATCCCCGTCGCGATGCGCACGCGCTCGGTCACCGGTTGCAGCGCGGCTGTGGGATCCGCACTCGCGAGTGCGGTCACCGTGGACGGGGCAGTCGCGATCGAGACGGCGATGTCGACGACCTCCCGGCGGATGCTCTCGTCGCTGTCCCGGCGGGCGTCGACGAGGGCGAGAGCGCCGCCGAGCGTCACGAGGAGCACCACGACCGCGAGCTGGCCGACGAGGAGCTGCCGCGCCACACTGCGGCGACGCCGGGTGTTCGTGCTGCTCACGGGGTTCCTCCGGGTTCGACTGTTCTGCTCACGACGTGCGCGTGACCGCTGTACACATGAACGAAATGAACTCATTGGTGACTCGGGTCACGCTCATGGACCACCATTCCATTCAGACAAGCGTGATCCACCTCACGCCACGATCGTAAGGACAACCATGACCGCCAGCATCGACGCCGAACCGTACGACGCGACCCCGCCGCCCAAGAAGAAGCGGGACAAGACCCACTGGCTCTACATCGCCGTGATCATCGCCGTTATCGGCGGTGTCATCGTCGGTCTCGTCGCACCCGAGGTCGGGTCGAGCCTCGGCGTGCTGGGCACCATGTTCGTCGATCTGATCAAGATGATGATCAGCCCGGTCATCTTCTGCACCATCGTGCTCGGCATCGGGTCGGTCAAGGCCGCGGCCAGCGTCGGCAAGGTCGGCGGCCTCGCCCTCGGTTACTTCATCACGATGTCCACCTTCGCCCTCGCCATCGGCATGGTGGTCGGCAACCTGATCCAGCCGGGAACCGGCCTGAACATCGAGCCGAACTCCGGCGCTGTCGGCAAGCTCGTCGAGACCGCGGAAGGTGCCGGCGGCACGCTCGACTTCATCCAGGGAATCATCCCGACGTCGCTGCTGTCGTCGCTCACCGAGGGCAGCGTGCTGCAGACCCTCTTCGTCGCGCTGCTCGTCGGCTTCGGCCTGCAGGCCATGGGCAAGCAGGGTGAGGGCATCCTCCGCGGCATCGGCTCGATCCAGAAGCTCGTCTTCCGCATCCTGGCCGGCATCCTGTGGCTCGCCCCGATCGGTGCCTTCGGCGCCATCGCCAAGGTCGTCGGTGACACCGGCTTCGAGGCCGTGGTCCAGCTGGCCACCCTCATGCTGGCCTTCTACCTGACCTGCACCATCTTCGTCTTCGGCATCCTCGGCACGATCCTGCGCTTCGTCTCCGGCGTCTCGATCTTCAAGCTGGTCAAGTACCTGGCCCGTGAGTACCTGCTCATCGTCGCCACCTCGTCCTCCGAGTCGGCCCTGCCGCGCCTCATCGCCAAGATGGAGCACGTCGGAGTGCAGCGCACCACGGTCGGCGTCGTCGTCCCCACCGGCTACTCCTTCAACCTCGACGGCACCGCGATCTACCTGACGATGGCCTCGATCTTCATCGCCGACGCCATGGGCAACCCGCTCGGACTCGGCGAGCAGATCTCGCTGCTCGTCTTCATGATCATCGCCAGCAAGGGCGCGGCCGGCGTCTCCGGCGCCGGACTCGCCACGCTCGCCGGTGGTCTGCAGAGCCACCGCCCCGAGCTGCTCGACGGCATCGGCCTCATCGTCGGCATCGACCGGTTCATGTCCGAGGCTCGCGCCGTCACCAACTTCTCGGGCAACGCCGTCGCCACGATGCTGGTCGGCACCTGGACGAAGACCATCGACAACGAGCGCGTCAAGGACGTCCTCGGTGGCAAGCTCCCGTTCGACGAGACCACGATGGTGGACGACGGACACGGAGAGGCCCGCGATCCGGAAGCCAAGCCCGACCTCGTGAAGAACTAGCACCGCGCGCACCGACCGAGAGCGGGCGCATCCTCCACACAGGGAGGGTGCGCCCGCTCTCGTGCTCACGGGTTACCGGCCGGTACTGTGAGCCCATGACAGAACTGCAGAACGTCGGCATCAGCACTCTCGGCGGCGCTCCCACCTCGCTCGAGGAGTACAGCGGCCGCGCGGTGCTCGTGGTCAACGTCGCCTCGAAGTGTGGCCTGACCCCGCAGTACACGACGCTCGAGAAGCTGGCCCGCGAGTACGCGGACCGCGGACTCTCGGTCGTGGGCGTTCCCTGCAACCAGTTCGGTGGCCAGGAGCCCGGCTCGGCCGAGGAGATCGAGACGTTCTGCTCCACGACGTACGACGTCACCTTCCCGCTGATGGAGAAGGTCGACGTCAACGGCGAGAACAGGCACCCGCTCTACGAGATCCTGACGCAGACCGCGGACTCCGAGGGGAACGCGGGAGACGTGCAGTGGAACTTCGAGAAGTTCCTCGTCTCGCCGGACGGCGAGGTCGTGGGCCGATTCCGCCCCCGCACCGAACCGGACGCCCCCGAGGTTCTCGCGGCGATCGACAAGGTGCTGCCCGTTCCGACTCTCTGACGTCGCCCTGCGTTCACGCGGGACGAGACCGTCGTACACCTCGGTGTGCGACGGTTTCTTCATGAGTGCACGTCTGATCGTGTCCGTGTCCGGTATCCGCGACGAGACCCGCGACGCCGCCGCCGAGTTCGCCGCGGAGATGGATCGCCGCGACATCGAGTTGTCGCTTCTCGTGGCCCCGCGGTTGAAGGACAAGTACCGCCTCACGCGCGACACCGAGACGCAGGACTGGCTGCGCATGCGCCGCGATCACGGAGACGCACTGGTCCTGCACGGATACGACCAGGCGGCCACCAAGCGGCGTCGTGCCGAGTTCGCGACCCTCCCGGCTCACGAGGCGCAGCTGCGGTTGCGCGCCGCGGACCGGGTCATGGAGGAGATCGGCATGCGCACCCGCGTGTTCGCACCGCCCCGCTGGGTAGCCTCACCGGGTGCGGTGTCCGCCCTTCCCACGGTCGGGTTCCGTGTCTTCGCCGGGCTCGCCGGCATCCAGGACCTCGAGCGGGGCACCACGGTGCGCGGTCGGGTCCACGGTATCGGTGAGGGCTTCGGCACCGGATCCGGTGGCTACGTCTGGGAGCCCGGGTCCACGGAACCGTGGTGGTGCCGCGCGCTCGTCATGGGTGCCGGCCGTACGGCTCGCCGCGGCGGCGTGGTGCGACTGTCGGTGAGCGCCAAGCAGCTCGGCCGTCCGGGCCCCCGTGCCGCCATGCTCGACGCGGTGGACCTGGCGCGCTTCCACGGTGCGACGTCGGCCCGCTACGAGTGGGTTCCGCGCTCACGCACCGCTGTCGCCTGACCCGGCCGCGACCTGCGCGTCGTACAGGTCGTAGGGATCCGCGATCGGCATCCCGAGGGCCTCGGACAGGGACTCCGCCGACCAGCTCGTTCCCTCGTCATCGGTGTCCACGGCGCCGTCCGAGGTGAGGTTCGACCGGAAGATCCCCGCGGCGGACGCGGGTAGGAAGTCCTCGTAGACAACGGGTTCGAGCCCGTCCGGCGTGCGAAGGTAGTAGGCCAGTCCGCGCTCCGCCATCTCCTGATCGGTGCCGGGGAAGTGCTGCGCCCACTCCCGGGCAGCGGCCTCGTCGGAGAGGCCGTCCACCCGCGCCATCGCGGTGTCGTACACCTCCCGGCCGCGGCGGGTGAGGGCGACGCCCCGTGCCTCCACCTCACCGAAGCGGACGCGGAGCCGATCGGAGAACGTGGCACCGGACGCGTCGCGAAAGAGTCGAGGTTCGGCGAGAGCTCGGAACGATGTCTGGCGCAACAGTACCGGCGCGGTCCACCGAGGGGGTCCCTGGATCCGGTCGATCATCTCGATACCGCGCTCGGCCATGCGGCGGTACAGGTCGTCGATGTCGAGCACCCGCGGCGTCAGGTGGTTGATGTGCGTCGACGACACCCCGCCGATGTCCGCGGCCACCGAGGACACGGCTTCGAGCTCGTCGTACCAGGCGCGATCGACGGGCTCCGTGCCGAGTTCGAAGACGGCGACGGCGCCGTCGACGAGCGTGGTGGCCTCCGGTTCCGGTAACCCGCCGTCCTCGGCGGCACGGACCGCGAGGCGCACCAGGTCGGGCGGGACGAGCGTGCGCGCCTCGAGTGCGGTCGAGAGTCGCTGCTCCAGATCGGCGGTGAAGAATCTGCGGTCGTCGACGACGAGCATGGAGCAGAACACCCGGAACGGGTTGCGGGCCAGCTCGATCGAGTCCACGGGCCGGAACGCCGTGGACACCACCGGTATCGGGGTGGCGGCGTCACGCAGATCGTAGAAGCCGACGGGGTGCATGCCGAACCCCCCGAACAGTCGTGCCACGTCGCGCAACTCGGCGACGGTCCCCACCCGGACGGCTCCGTGCCGTTCCGCCGTGACGCGGTGGAGGGTGCCGAGGCGCTCGGCCTCGGCACCCTCGCGAGCCACCACGTCCGCGTTCACCGCGGTCGCCACCTCCACCAGCGTCGTGTACGCCGGGACCTCACGGCCGTACATCGCCGAGAGGGCGACTGCGAAACGAGCGCGGAGATCGGACGCCGGGATCATGCGACGACGCTATCGCTGTCCGACCCGTTCCGGCACCCGGACGGCCACCAGGATGTCGTCGGAGACGTGGGGGGTTCCGGGTGCTGCCTCCACCAGTCGTGGACGCGTCTCGTCGACCGTGACGGTCCACTCGGCGGGGTCGAGGGACTCGGCGACGGAGTGGGGGCTGTGGAAGTCCGACGGATCGAACCCTGCCCAGCGGTGTCCGGGCGACGGGGTGTGGCCGACCATGAGCAGCGTCCCGCCGGGAGCGACGGTGTCGACGAGGCGCGCGAGCCCGTCCGCCGGCCCGGACCGCAGGATGCCGAAGTAGTGCAGCGTCAGCAGATCCGTGGAGTGCGGCGGCAGCGGGTCGGTCAGCAGGTCCCTGGCCAGCCACGTCACACCGTCGTGCAGTCCGCGTGCCCGCTCGACGGCCACCTCGGAGATGTCGACGCCGGTGACGGTCCAGCCGCGTTCCGCCAGCCACACGGCGTCGGCGCCCTCACCCGATCCGACGTCGACGGCGCGCCCGGGGGAGAGGTGCTCCGCGTACTGGACCAGTGTCGGGTTGGGATTGCCGCTCCACCGCTTGTCCGACTCCCGGTACAACTCGTCCCAGAAGTGCCCGTCCAGTGTCGGCCGGGGGCGCCCTGCCTGGACCGCCTGGTCGAACTCCTCGGCGACGAGGTTCGCGTTGACGTGAGCGCCGGCGAGGGCTCCCTGCGCGGTGGAGGCGATGACCGTGGCCGACGGGTCGGTGACGTTGCCCGCCGCCCACACTCCCGCCACGGTGGTGGCTCCGAAGGAATCGACCTCGACGACGTCGCCGAGTCTGGTCGCGTGCGGCACTGTGGTGAGGCCGAGCGACCCGAGAAGTTCACTGCGAGCGGTGAAGCGCAGTCCCACGGCGAGAGCGTCGACCGCGACCTCGGTCCCGTCGGCCAACCCGACCGCACGGAGGCGATCCTCCCCGGTGAGCACCGAGGTGATCTTTTTCTCGACGATCTCGATGCCGCGCGCGGTGAATTTCTCGCGATCCTCGTCCGCCAGAGGTCCGCCGTCGGTGAAGAAGGTCAGGTTCTCTGTCCACTGCCGCCACATCGAGGCGTGATGGATGCTGAACGGCCCGGTGCTCAGGACGCCGATGCGGTGATCCTGGATCTCCCACCCGTCGCAGTAGGGGCACTGCACGACGTCCCGACCCCAGCGTTCCGCCAGACCGTCGACGGGCGGGAGCAGATCGGTGAGTCCGGTCGTCACCACGATGCGCCGCGCCGAGAAGGCGCGTCCGTCGTCCGTGGTCGCGGAGAAGTGCCCGACGTGACCGCCGAGTGCGGTGACCGTGGCGTCGACGATCGTGACGTCGTATCGCTCGAGGTCGGCTCGGCCGTTCTTCAGGTAGTCGAGCGGCGAGGTGTGGTCCCGACCCAGCACGCCGTGCATGTGCGAGGCAGGTGCGTTGCGAGGAGTTCCGTTGTCCAGAACCAGGACTCGCCTACGGGCACGGCCGAGCATGAGTGCGGCGGACAGTCCGGCGGACCCGCCGCCGAGGACGATGACGTCGGCGTCGACGTGGTGGTGTGAGGTCATGCGGACACTGTGCGCCAAAGTCTGCGGATTTGACAAACTTATTTGCCGAAACTGCAATATGAGGTATGGACGACTTCGACGGTGTGATCAGTGCGATCGGTCCGCGCCTGCGCGCTCTCCGCGTCGCGGCGGACGTGACCCTGGCCGCGGTGTCCGAACGCACGGGCATCCCGGTGAGCACGCTCTCCCGGCTCGAATCGGGGCAACGCAAGCCCAGCCTCGAGCTGTTGCTGCCGTTGGCCAAGGTGTACGACGTTCCCTTGGACGACATCGTCGACGCCCCCGAGACCGGAGATCCGCGGGTGCAGTTCACGCCGGTCACGACGAACGGCGTCACCGTCGTCCCGCTGACGCGCCGGGCGGGCGGGTTGCAGGCGTTCAAGCAGATCGTCCCCGGAGATCGCTACGAGGAGAACCCGCGGTTGGGGTCTCACGAGGGTTATCACTGGATATACGTGCTGAACGGGAAGCTACGACTCATCCTGGGCGACAAGGACCTGGTGCTGGGTCCGGGTGAGGTGGCCGAATTCGACACTCACCTTCCGCACTGGTTCGGCAGCGCCGACCGCCGGCCCGTCGAGTACCTGGGAATCTTCGGACCGCAGGGCGAACGGATGCACGTGAAGGCGACGTATTCGGGGCGCTGAGGACCTTCGTGGTCAGGGGATGTGCAGGAGGCGCCCGACGACCTCGCCCATCAGTTGCGGGGGCACGATGCCCGGCTGGGCGAGTTCCTCGACGGCCAGACCGTTGCTGAGCGCCAGGATGACGAACGTGACCCACTCCGCGGGAACGTGCAACGTCGCTCCGGAGCTCTCGGTGACGCTGACGACGGCGTCGGTGACCGCCGCCCGGAGCTGCGCCCTGTGCTCGGCGAAGCGGGCACCCACCTCGGGATCGCGAAGGGCCCTCGACCAGTAGTCCATGAACAGCAGATGCCAGTCGCGATTGTTCGAGATCGCCTCCGTGAGACGGGTACTCAGCACCCGCTGGGCTTCCCGCAGGTCGGAGGGGAGCTCGGCGAGCAGGTCGACCGACATCCGGGCCCGACCGAGCACCTGCCGGTCCATCAGCTCGTAGAACAGCCCCTCCTTGGAGCCGAAGTTCGAGTAGACCGCGCCCTTGGTGAACCCGGCCTGCTCGGCGATGGCGTCGAGCGTGGCGTCGGCGTACCCGCGTCGACCGAACTCCGTCATCGCGGACGCGATGATCCGCTCGCGAACCTCGCTGCGAGGCGGGCGCGTGGTCGGCTCGGTGATGTTCACTCGGGAAGAGTACCGCTCGATACCGACGGTATCGAAAACTCGGATCGCCGTATACGGTGAGGTCATGGGGATACGAGAGTGCGATGTCGTCGTGGTCGGTGCGGGTCTCGCAGGACTGGTCGCGACAGCGGAACTGGTCGAGGCGGGCAAGCGCGTGATCCTGCTCGATCAGGAGAACGAGGCGAACCTCGGCGGCCAGGCGTTCTGGTCGTTCGGCGGGCTGTTCCTCGTGGACAGCCCGGAGCAGCGTCGTCTCGGCGTCAAGGACTCCTACGAACTCGCCCTGCAGGACTGGATGGGATCAGCCGGCTTCGACCGTCCCGAGGACGAGTGGCCTCGCCAGTGGGCCGAGGCCTACGTCGCGTTCGCGGCGGGGGAGAAGCGCTCCTGGTTGCGCGAGCGCGGCTGGAAGATCTTCCCGGTCGTCGGGTGGGCCGAACGCGGCGGCTACGGCCCCACCGGCCACGGCAACTCCGTGCCGCGATTCCATCTCACCTGGGGTACCGGGCCGGGACTGGTGGAGATCTTCGAACGCATCGTGCGGGACGGTATCGACCGCGGCAGCGTGATCCCTGCCTTCCGGCACCGGGTCGACGAGGTGGTGGTCACCGACGGTGTCGCGACCGGTGTACGCGGCGCCGTCCTGGAGCCGACCGACGTCGCCCGCGGCGTGACGTCCTCCCGCACCGTGGTGGGGGACTTCGAGATCCGGGCCGGCGCGGTGCTGGTGACCTCCGGCGGTATCGGCGGCAACTGGGACCTGGTGCAAAAGAACTGGCCGAAGCGCATGGGCCGCACCCCTTCTCACATGCTCTCGGGTGTACCGGCGCACGTCGACGGTCGGATGCTGGAGATCTCGCGTGCCGCGGGCGGGAACATCATCAACGAGGACCGCATGTGGCACTACACGGAGGGCATCACCAACTGGGACTCCGTGTGGCCGAACCACGGCATCCGCATCCTGCCGGGTCCGTCGTCGCTGTGGCTCGACGCGTCGGGTCAGCAGCTACCGGCGCCGCTGTTCCCCGGCTTCGACACGCTCGGCACTCTCGAACACATCGTGTCGACGGGACACGACTACACGTGGTTCCTCCTCGATCAGAAGATCATCGAGAAGGAGTTCGGACTCTCCGGTCAGGAGCAGAATCCGGATCTCACCGGCCGCGATCTGCGCAAGCTTCTCGAGCGAGTCCGTCCCGGCGCACCCGGCCCCGTCGAGGCCTTCAAGCAGAAGGGCGTCGACTTCGTCGTCGCCGACACGGTGGCCGAACTGGTCGCCGGTATGAACAAGATCGGTGACGTCACGCTCGACGCCGCCGACGTGGAGAAGTTGGTCGTCGCGCGAGATCGTGAGATGGACAACGACTTCAGCAAGGACCTCTCGGTCTCGGCGATCCACGCGGCGCGCAACTACCGAGGCGATCGCCTGGCGCGCATCGCCACACCGCACAAGCTGCTCGACGAGACCGGGCGTGCCGCAGCGGGTCCGCTGATCGCCGTCAAGCTGCACCTTCTGACGCGAAAGTCGCTGGGCGGGTTGCAGACCGACCTGAACTCCCGGGTGCTCCGAGCTGACGGCACGCCGTTCCCGGGGCTCTACGCGGCCGGCGAGGTCGCCGGCTTCGGTGGCGGCGGTGTGCACGGGTACCGCTCGCTCGAAGGCACATTCCTCGGGGGGTGCATCTTCTCCGGACGTGCCGCGGGACGCGCCCTGCGGCGCTAGGTGTACTGCAGCCGGGGAGTTATCCCAGCGCCCACTGCACGTTCACCGAGACGCTGACGGTCTGCTGCCCCGGCTCGATCGGCACCGCGGACGAGGCCGAGCTTCTGTCGAAGCTGGGCGCCGACTCCTGGCCGGTGATGTTCTCGGTGATCGACAGGACCTTGCCGAGATCGCTTCCCGCCAGGGACGCGTACTGCTCGGCTCGGTCGCGAGCGTCCGCGAATGCCCGTGACCGAGCGTCGGCGATGAGGTCGGAATCGTCGTCGATGCGGAAGGACACGCCGGACACTCGTGTGGCGTTCCCACCTGCGCGGGTGGCGTCGCCCAGCACCGCCGACGCTCGCGACAGGTCGCGCACGGTCACACCGAGGATGTTCGACGCCCGGTAGCCGGAGATCGTGGAGGTTCCGCCCCCGAACCCGTCGGCATACTGCGGGTCGATGGACACCTGGCGGGTCTGGATGTCCGCGCGGTCGACTCCGGCAGCGGCGATCGCTTCGGTCACCGCAGTCACCGCGGTGTTCGCCTCGTCGATCGCCGTCGTCACGTCGTCCGCCGTCGTCTGGACACCGATCTGAGCGGTGAGAGTGTCCGGGGTGCCCTGGATCTCGCCGACCCCGGACACGGAGATCCCCGGCGGTGTGTCGGTGGCCGACGCACCGGACTCCCCGGTCCCGCATGCCGCGGTCGCCGCCACGACGGCCAGCAGGGCGGCAGATCCGATGACCTTCGAAGTACTCCTGGTCCACGTCATCGGGTCAGTGTCCACGACGGTCCGGGAATGTCTAGAGCGACGTGCCCGTCTCCTCCTCCAGGGCGCGTAACTCCGTCCCTTCGCCCGCGAGGCCTGACAGCATGCCGTAGTAGATGCCGCGCGCGTCCGGCGCGACGATGGCCTGGTGGATGGGAACGGCCAGTCGCGGAGAGACGGCGCGGAGGAAGTCGATGCCCTCGCCGATCTTCATCCACGGGGCCGCTGCCGGAAGTGCCAGCACGTCGATCTCCACGTCGGGAACGAACAGTGAGTCGCCGGGATGCATCAGCTGCCCGGGCTGTTCCGGCGTGCCGAGGAGATACGCGATGTTGTCGATCAGCGGGATGTCCGGGTGGATCGTCGCGTGCGTGCCGCCCGCGCCCGTCACCTGCACGCCCCCGATGGAGAAGACGTCTCCCGCGTTCACGGCGGTCCACCGATCCCCGAGCTGGTCGGCCGTCTGCGGGTCCGCGTACAGCGCCGCGTCGGGGTTGGCCTCGAGGAGCGCCGGCAACCGATCGGTGTCGACGTGGTCAGCATGCTGGTGCGTGATCAGGATGGCGTCGAGGCCGGTGATGCCCTCGAACCCGTGAGAGAAGGCGCCGGGGTCGAACAGCACCGTCGATCCCGCCATCGACACCTGAATGCACGAATGTCCGAAGTGAGTCAGCTCCATGGTTCCCCAGTATGCGCCGGATTCGTGGAGCGGTTCGGGACTGGGTAAAGTGCCTGCTGGATCTGCCCTCTTAGCTCAGGAGCTCTCACGTGGCCCGTGTGGTTGTCGACGTCATGCCCAAAGCGGAAATTCTCGACCCTCAGGGGCAGGCCATCGTCGGGGCGCTGCCGCGACTCGGTTTCGCCGGTGTCTCCGACGTCCGTCAGGGCAAGCGGTTCGAGCTCGAGGTCGGCGACGACGTCGACGATGCGACTCTCGACCAGATCGCCGAGACCTTTCTGGCCAACACCGTCATCGAGGAATGGAAAGTGACCCGGCTGTGACTCGCCTCGAAGATCGACCGGCCTCCGGCCTTCCCGCCCGGATCGGTGTGATCACCTTCCCCGGCACGCTGGACGACATCGACGCCTCGCGCGCGGTCACGCTCGCAGGTGGTGAGGCCGTCAGCCTCTGGCACGGCGACGCAGATCTGAAGAATGTCGACGCCGTCGTCGTCCCCGGCGGTTTCTCCTACGGCGACTACCTGCGCGCCGGCGCCATCGCGCGCTTCGCCCCCGTCATGGATGCGGTCATCGACGCAGCGAAGGGCGGCATGCCCGTCCTCGGTATCTGCAACGGCTTCCAGGTGCTGTGCGAGGCCGGACTCCTGCCCGGCGCCCTCACCCGGAACGCCAACCTGCACTTCACGTGTCGCGATCAGTGGCTCACGGTGGAGAGCACGTCCTCGGCATGGTCCTCGCGGTACGAGGCGGGCGCCGAGATCCTCGTTCCGCTCAAGTCCGGTGAGGGTCGCTTCCAGGCGTCCGAGGCGGTCCTGGACGAGCTCGAGGGCGAGGGACGCGTCGTGTTCCGCTACTCGGGTGACAACCCGAACGGTTCGCAGCGGTCCATCGCGGGCATCTCGTCCGCCGACGGACGCATCGTGGGACTCATGCCGCACCCCGAGCACGCCACCGAGGCCCTCACGGGCCCCAGCGACGACGGCCTCGGCATCTTCTACTCTGCGCTGGACGCGATCGTCACGGCCTGACGGTCACCGCCCAGGAGTGCGGCCGCAGGTCGTTCTCCACTCCGTCGGCTGCTGCCACGATGTCTCCGGCCGGTCGAGGCACGGGTGCGTCGCCGATGTTCGCCGACAGCACCAGCGTCGTCGTGCCGTCCGTCGCGGTGAGGGTGACCGCGGTGTTCTCCAGTCCGGACACCTCGGCGTGCGCATGGTGCAGCCACGGGAATCGTCGCCGCATCGCGATCAGGGCCTGGTGGCGCCGGTAGTGCGGCCATCCGTACGGCGCCAGATCGTCGGGTGTCGCCGGGAACTCGGGTCGGATGGCGTCGTCGCCACCCACCCGCTCCTCCTTGATCCCGCGGAATCCCTGCTCGTCGCCGTAGTACACCGTCGGCGTTCCCGCCACGAAGAACAGCAGTGCGGCGGCGATGTCGGCATCGTCGTCGTCGAGGGTGGACGCGATCCGGGTGACGTCGTGGTTGCCGACGAACGTCGCCGGAACGAACGTGGGCAGCAACTCGTCGTGGCGCCCCAGCGCGTGGGCGAGCTCGAAGAAGTTCGCGTCCTTCAGGGCGCTCCACGTCGCCTTCCACAGCTCGTACTGCGTGATCGAGTCGAGTCCGGACTCCCGCACGTACGACGCGTAGTCCCCGTGGATCATCTCGCCGACGATCCACGCGTCGGGATGTGCCTCTCGCACACGGGGGAGCACCGCCGCCCAGAAGGCCGGTGAGACCGCGTACGCCGCGTCGAGCCGCCATCCGTCGACACCGCGGTCGAGCCAGTGCGTCATGACCTGTGCGACGTGCTCCTGCACCGCCGGCTCGTCGTGGTTCAACTCGACCAGAAGATCGTGGCCCTCGAACGTGCGCGGCCGACCGTCCTTCCAGCGGAACCACCGTCCCGCGTCCGAGTCGGGCCCGTCCTGCTCCGCACGAACGAACTGCGGGTGGCTCCTGCCGACGTGGTTGAAGACGCCGTCGAGCAGAACTCGGATGCCCTTGGCGCGTGCCGCACCAATAAGTGCGTCCATGTCGCTGTCGGTTCCCAGACGGGAATCGATGCGGAGATGGTCGACGGTGTCGTAGCCGTGGGTCTCCGACGCGAACACCGGGCCGAGTGCGAGGCCGTTGCACCCGAGCTCGAGGAGGTAGTCGAACCAGCCCTCGATCCGGTCGAGTCGGTGTTCGGTGCGGTCCACTGCCTCGGCCTCGGCGCCGACGAACCCGAGGGGGTACACCTGCCACCAGATGACGTGATCGACCCAGTCCTGCATCGCATTTCCCCCTTTTTCCCGGTCTCGGCGAGGGTTCGCCGAGCGACGGTCTGCTTGTCGGATCGCACAATTCGATTCCGGTTGTGTAGTGACTGTCACTATGAGTAACTGACGTCGGCGGACGACCGTTCGTCACCACCGTGCCAAGGGAGTCATCATGTCCTCCGACCTCACCGATCTGCTCGAACTCTTCCAGAACCTGTCCGGCATCGTCGACGCGCTCGGATCGATCTTCGACGGACTGTCCTTCTTCAGCTGACCCGATCATCCCTGTGGGGCGAACTCGGCCGAGTCCGCCCCACAGGTGTGCTCGGCGTGGAATGGCAGGAGTCGGCGTCGGATCGGGTCGGAGTCCACGCGAGGCGACAGTGCTGGTGACAATGGCTCGCCCGTGGCCCGGCGTTGCAGGTGGTGCACAGATCGACCCGTGAGTCGATTCTCGTCATCGAATCGCGACAATTTTCGGGTTGCGAGCCATTCTTTTGTGTGGATTACTTAGCAAGCGGGCAACAAGCCCACCAACCTCACAAAGGGAGCTCCTCATGACCGACCTCGCCAGCTTCGTCGACCTTCTCGGTGCACTGTCCGACATCTTCGGTGGCGCCGGAAGCTTCCTCGACGGCCTGAGCTTCTTCAGCTGAACCCATCTCGACTCGTGATGCCGGGTCCACCCTCGTGGTGGGCCCGGTATCGCTGTCTCCGCACCCCGTCTCTCTACGATCGGTGACCATGGCGTCCCTCACCTCCGCGACCGCGGCCGGCCTCTGTTCCTTCGTCGACGCGTCACCGTCGCCGTTCCACGTCGTCGAGACGGTGGCATCGGAACTGGCGGCGCACGGGTTCACCGCCGTGGCCGAGACGGACGCGTGGCCCTCCGAGCCCGGCCGGTACCTCGTCGTCCGCGGTGGTTCGATCATCGCTTGGTCCACCGAACGCGCGCCCGACGCGGCGTTCCGCATCGTGGGCGGGCACACCGACAGTCCGAACCTCCGCGTCAAGCAGAACCCCGATCTCGACGTCGCCGGGTGGCAGATGGTCGCCCTGGAGCCGTACGGCGGCGCGTGGCTCAACTCCTGGCTCGACCGCGATCTCGGCATCTCCGGCCGTCTCGGTGTGCGTGACGGCGGCTCGGTGCGCGACGTCCTCGTGCGCGTCGACCGTCCCATCCTGCGGGTGCCCCAACTGGCGATCCACCTGTCGGAGGATCGCAAGGGAGTGCACCTCGATCCGCAGAACAACGTGAACGCGATCTGGGGCGTCGGGCGATCACCCCACTCGTTCATCGGGTTCCTCGCCGACGAGGTCGGGGTGGATCCCGGTGACGTGCTCGGGTGGGAACTGATGACCCACGACCTCAATCCTGCTGCAGTGGTGGGACTCTCGGACGACCTCGTCAGTTCGCCGCGACTGGACAACCAGGGCACCTGCTACGCCGGAACCGAGGCGCTGGTCGTCGCGGCCGCGCAAGCCGACGACTGCATCCCCGTCCTCGCACTCTTCGATCACGAGGAGGTGGGCAGCATGTCGGACCGTGGCGCGTTCTCGGATCTGATGAACACCGTCCTCGAGCGCATCGTGCTCTCGCGTGGCGGCGGCCGCGAGGAATTCCTGCGCGCGATGGCCGGGTCGATCCACGCCTCGGGCGACATGGCGCACGCGACCCATCCCAACTACGTCTCGCGGCACGAGCCCGCGCACCGCATCGAGGTCAACGGTGGCCCGGTGCTCAAGGTCAACCAGAATCTGCGCTACGCCACCGACGCCGCCGGTGCCGCGGCCTTCGCCTTGGCGTGCGAGCGAGCCGACGTCCCGCTGCAGCGCTACGTCCACCGAGCCGATCTGCCGTGCGGCTCCACCATCGGCCCCATCACCGCCTCCCGCACCGGTCTGTCCACCGTCGACGTGGGTGCCGCGCAGCTCGCCATGCACTCCGCGCGCGAGGTGATGGGCGCACACGACGTCGACATGTACGCCGACGCCTTGGCTGCGTTCCTGGGGGCGTAGCGCTGGGTCGGGCTGCGCTGAGTGCCGGTTGCATCCTGGCCGTTGGGCCGCCTGTCGATCCGATGCCGCCGCCGGGCGGTGCGCGCGATGGTCAGCGCACGCTACGGGATGCGCGCTGCACCGGGCGGTGCGCGCGGGCCGCGTGGTGGTACGGGAACCCCGTCGACGCGGCCGACGAATCCTGCTGCCGTACAGGGCCCGGCGGGGGAGACTGGCGGGATGGAGATCGCGCAGTGGTGGCCGGCCGTGACGGCGGACACTCGGGACTGGCTGGTCGAGCACAACGGTGAGCCGCTCCCGTCCGCCGTGAGGGACGACGTGCTGCGCGTGAACGGCGATCTCACCGACCCGTCGTGGTGGGCCGGTGAGTCCGTCGACGGGTCGTCCGAGCTGACGGACGCGGCGACGGACTGGATCGAGTCCGCGGCGAACGACGGGTGATGAGTTCCGGCGTCTGGCATGGTCTGTCCCGCAGTGATCGGCGATCGGCGCCGGTTCTTCACGAGGGCGGTACACGATGCGTGCGGTGACGGCAGGGCTCTTCCACTCGGTGGACGGTGTGGTCGAGGCTCCCGACCAGTGGCAGTTCGACAGTTTCGACGACGAACTCGGCCAGTCCATGGGCGGGTTCATGAGCAGGACCACCACCGCCGTCATGGGTCGGGTCGCCTACGAGTCGTGGTCGGATCACTTCGGCAACGCGGGGGCGGACGACCCCTTCGCCGGCTTCATCAATCCGGTGGAGAAGTTCGTCGCCTCACGCACGCTCACCGGAGATCTCGCGTGGCAGAACTCGACGCTCATCGACGGCGATCCGGTGGAGTTCGTGCGTCGACTCAAGCAGACCGACGGTGGCGACATCGCGCTGGTGGGCGGCGTCTCTCTGGTCCGCCAGCTCTTCCTGGCCGGTGTGCTCGACACCCTGACCCTGATGACGCACCCCGTCGTCGTGGGCAAGGGCCAGCACCTGTTCGAGCCGGGTGATCCGCTCACTCGTCTCGTCCTGACCAACTCCCTCGTCACGAGCAAGGGCAACGTGGTCGTCGACTACGCCGTCAAGGGGGACTAGCGGGCAGGCCGGAGGCCGGTCGGGGCTGACGAGCGGGCAGGCCGGAGGCCGGCCGGGGCTGACGAGCGGGCAGGCCGGAGGCCGGTCGGGGCCGACGAACGGGCAGGCCGGAGGCCGGTCGGACGGTGTCGGGTCCTGCACATAGAATGACCTCGACATTCTGCCGAGGGAAGGACCCCATCCACCGTGTCTGTCGAGTCCACTCCTCAGGTCGACGCCCTCCCCACCCCTCCGGTCGACACCGTCTCCGCTGCGGCCGGGTCGCCCGACGTCGCTCAGCCGTGGGCGGAGTTGGGTCTGAAGGAGGACGAGTACGCCCGCATCCGGGAGATCCTCGGCCGCCGTCCGACGGACGCCGAGTTGGCGATGTACTCGGTGATGTGGAGCGAGCACTGCTCGTACAAGTCGTCGAAGGTGCACCTCAAGTACTTCGGCGAGACGACGACGGACGAGATGCGGTCGGGAATGCTCGCCGGAATCGGTGAGAACGCGGGCGTGGTCGACGTCGGCGACGGGTGGGCTGTCACCTTCAAGGTGGAGAGCCACAACCATCCGTCGTACATCGAGCCGTACCAGGGTGCGGCCACCGGCGTCGGCGGCATCGTGCGCGACATCATGGCCATGGGTGCTCGTCCGATCGCGGTGATGGACCAGTTGCGTTTCGGTGCGGCTGATGCTCCGGACACGCGCCGGGTGCTCGAGGGCATCGTGCGTGGCGTCGGCGGTTACGGAAACTCACTCGGGCTCCCGAACGTGGGCGGCGAGACGGTGTTCGACGCGTCCTACGCCGGCAACCCGTTGCTCAACGCGCTGTGCGCCGGAGTGATGCGTACCGAGGATCTGCACCTGGCGTTCGCGTCGGGCTCGGGCAACAAGATCATCCTGTTCGGTGCCCGTACGGGCCTCGACGGGATCGGCGGCGTGTCGGTGCTGGCGTCCGAGACGTTCGACGAGAAGCAGGGCCGACGCAAGCTCCCCGCGGTGCAGGTGGGCGACCCGTTCACCGAGAAGGTGCTCATCGAGTGCTGCCTCGAGCTCTACCAGCAGAAGCTCGTGGTCGGTATCCAGGACCTCGGCGGTGCCGGATTGTCCTGTGCCACCTCCGAGCTCGCTTCGGCGGGTGACGGCGGTATGCACATCGCCCTGGATCGGGTTCCGCTGCGTGCGACCGGGATGACGCCGGCGGAGGTACTGTCCAGCGAGTCGCAGGAACGCATGTGCGCCGTGGTGGCACCGGAGAACGTCGACGCCTTCATGGCGGTGTGCGCCAAGTGGGACGTGCTGGCGACCGACATCGGCGAGGTCACGGACGGTGAGCATCTCGAGATCACCTGGCACGGCGACGTCGTCGTCGACGTGCCGCCCAAGACGGTGGCCCACGACGGTCCCGTCTACGAGCGTCCCGTGCAGCGGCCCGCGAGCCAGGATGCCCTGGAGGCGAACACCACCGAGGGTCTGCCCCGTCCGACCACAGGTGTGGAACTGCGCGAGACCCTGCTGCAGATGATCTCCTCCCCCCAGCTCTGCAGTCGGCGGCTCATCACCGAGCAGTACGACCGGTACGTCCGCGGCAACACCGTGCTCGCCGAGCACGCCGATGCCGGTGTGGTGCGCATCGACGAGAAGACCGGCCGCGGAATCGCTCTCGCGACCGATGCGTCCGGCCGGTACACCGCGCTGGATCCGTACCGCGGTGCGCAGCTGGCTCTGGCCGAGGCGTTCCGCAACGTCGCGACGACGGGCGCCACGCCGAAAGCCGTCACCAACTGCCTGAACTTCGGGTCGCCCGAGGATCCGGGTGTCATGTGGCAGTTCCAGCAGGCGGTACGCGGCCTGGCGGACGGCTGTGTGCAACTGGGCATTCCGGTCACCGGCGGAAACGTCAGTTTCTACAACCAGACCGGGTCGACGCCGATCCTGCCGACCCCGGTGGTGGGTGTGCTGGGTGTCCTCGACGACGTCCACCGCCGCATCCCCACGGGCATCGGCCTGGAGCCGGGCGAGACCCTGATCCTGTTGGGTGACACGCACGACGAATTGGACGGCTCGATCTGGGCCCAGGTCGTCCACGACCATCTCGGTGGTGTTCCGCCGCAGGTGGATCTGGCTCGCGAGCAGTTGCTGGCCGACATCCTCACGGCGTCGAGCCGCGACGGTCTGGTCACCGCAGCGCACGACCTCTCCGAGGGCGGGCTCGCGCAGACCGTCGTCGAGGTCGCGCTCGCCGGCGAGACCGGGTGCCGCATTCTGCCGCCCGAAGGAACAGATCCTTTCGTCACCTTGTTCTCGGAATCGTCCGGGCGGGTACTCGTTGCTGTCCCTCGGACCGAGGAGACCAGGTTCACGGGGATGTGCAGCGCGAGGGGGATGCCATGGACGCGTATCGGGGTGGCCGACGAAGGGTCGGACGAGGTGGAGTTCCAGGGACTGTTCAGTGTCCCGTTGACCGAACTCCGCGAGGCGTACGAGGGGACGCTCCCGGCGCTCTTCGGCTGACCGACCTTCCCGGCACCGGCACCGTCCGATGACCGACACCGATACTCGGTCGTCGGACGAACTGCAGCGCCCCCACAGTTTCGAGGAACTGCCGGCGTACGTCCTGAGCTCGGCGACCCGCACGGTGCGCAAGCACCCCGCGTGGATCTGGGCGTGGGGTCTGCTGCGGCTCGACGTCACCGGCATCGCGTTCGGCGCCCTGTTCTTCTGCTGGTCGCTGACGCCGTCACTGCTGCCACGCGGCTGGCTGTTCCAGGGCATCGTCAGCGGCATCACCGCGGCCATCGGGTACGGGGTGGGCGTCGCTGTCGGCTGGATTCTCCTGCGCACGGTGCTTCGTCAGCAGCCGTGGTGGCCGCTGCCGATCCGCGTGGAGCGCGCACTCCTGGTCGCTGTCCCGGTGATCGCGACCGTCGCCGGAGCGGTCATGCTCTACGCCTCTGCGGACTGGCAGCGTCAGCTCGCCGCGCTCATGGGCGCCGAGGGGCTCACGTCCACGGGGTTCATCCGCACCGGCATCATCAGTTTCGCGGTGTGCGCCGCGCTCATCGGCCTGTGGCGGGTCATCCGGGACATCCGCCGCTTCGTCGTGCGCTCGATCCTGCGTCTGATCCGACTCCCGCAGTGGGTTGCCAACCTCGTGGGGTTCCTCCTCGTCGTGACGGTGCTCGTCACACTGGTGCAGGGTGTGCTGTTGCGCGGCACCATGACCGTCGCCAACTCGGTCTTCAGCACTCAGAACAGCAACACGCGTGAGGGTGCCGAACAGCCGACGGTGCCCGAGCGTTCCGGTGGTACCGGTTCGCTCGTCGACTGGGACACACTGGGATTCGAGGGCCGAAACTTCGTCTCGGGTGGGTTGTCGGCCGACGAGATGACCCGAGCGACCGGCCGCACGGGCATGGAGGCGATCCGCGCGTACGTGGGACTCGAGAGCGCGGAGACGGACGAGGAGCGCATGAATCTCCTGGTACGCGAACTCGATCGAACCGATGCGTTCTCCCGCAAGGCCATCGTCGTCATCCCGACCACGGGAACCGGGTGGGTCAATCCCACCGCAGCTCGGGCCGTGGAACTGATGTACGACGGGGACGTCGCGCTCGTGGCGTCCCAGTACTCGTACCTTCCGAGTTGGATCTCTTTCCTCGCCGATCGCGAGAAGGCGGCGGCCGCGGGGAAGTTGCTCATCGACACCGTGCACCAGCGATGGGAGCAGGAGCCCGAGGCGACCAGGCCCAAGTTCTACGTCTACGGCGAGAGTCTCGGAACCCAGGCCGGCGAAGGCGCGTTCGCGGACATCGCCGACATCCGGGACACCGTCGACGGAGTGCTGTGGGTGGGCCCGCCGAACTCCAATCGCATCTGGGACACCTACGTCAGCCGACGCGATCCGGGAACCACCGAGGTGGAACCCGTCTACGCCGGCGGACTGCTGATGCGGTTCGCCGACAGCACCCGTGACGTCGAGGCGCTGAGCGGGGACTGGCCCTACCCGCGCGTGCTGTACATCCAGCACCCGTCCGACCCCATCGTGTGGTGGACGCCGGATCTGATCTTCCAGCGTCCGGATTGGCTCGCCGAGCCGCCCGGGTACGACCGACTGCCCAGCATGCGGTGGTTCCCGTTCGTCACCTTCTGGCAGGTGAGTGCCGACCTCACGAACGCGGCCGGCGTGCCGGACGGGCACGGCCACAACTACGGGACGACGGTGCTCGACGGCTTCGCCGCTGTGGCCGCCCCCGACGGGTGGACGCAGGCCGACACCGAACGCATCCGCGTCGTCATGAACGAGTACGCCGACGCCGACGGTCCCGAGAAGTGACCGGACTGGCCCGATGGGTGCTGTTCGACATCCCCATCGGGACAGTGCTACCCGAGGAATTCCTGTTCCGCGGCGTCGTCGACACCGTGGCCACCGCCGTGGTGGGTCCCCGTGCCGCACTGGTGGTCGGCTCCACGGCATTCGGGGTCTGGCACTGGTACGACTCGGGCAGGTCGGTGCCCGTCGTCCTGTTCACCGGGGCGGCCGGCGCACTGTTCGTCGAGTCGAAGCGGCGAACCGGCACCATTCTGACGCCCATGGCACTGCACTGGGCCGCCAACTCGGTCGGTGCGATCGCATCGACGTGGTGGCGCTCTACTCGAGGTGACAGACCGCCTCGAGGTTGAGGCCGTCGGGGTCGTACACGAAGCCGCCGAAGTAGTTCTCGTGGTACTCGGGGCAGACGCGCGGAGACACCTTGTCCCGTGCGCCCGCCGCGAGGGCCGCGGCGTGGAACTCCCGGACGGCGTCACGGGTCGGTGCCGAGAACGCCACGTGCAGTGCGGGATCGACGGTGCTTCCCTGGACCAGCCAGAGGAACGGCTTGCGGCCACTGCCGAATCCGACCATGCGGACGTAGTCGTCGTCCGACCCGCCGGTGAAGTCGAGCAACTTCTCGATACCCAGTACCGCGAGGGCCGGCACGTAGATCGCGAGTGAGCGATCGACGTTCGTGACTGTCACGTTGAGGTGGTCGATGGTCGATCCTTGATAGGGGTTCGGTGTCATGGAGACAGTGAAGCGTCCATCGCGGACAGCGGCGGTCCTCGTTGTTCCTCCGCGCCGGATCAGCGACGCGCTGCCGACCGCCCGGTGAATGCCCGGGTGTACTGGGGCGGGTAGGGCACGGGATCGCCGAGTTCGGCCGCCGCGCGCTGCGCCCACACCGGATTGCGTAGCAACTCCCGTGCGAGGAACACCGCGTCGGCGCGACCCGACGACACCAGGAGATCGGCGTCGGCGGGATCGGTCACGAGCCCGACCGTCGCCGTCGGGATGCCGGTCTCGCGCAGTCGCTCCGAGAACGGCACCTGGTAGCCGGGGCCCACGGGGATCGGTGCGTCGGCGGCGATGCCGCCGGTCGACACGTCGATCAGGTCCACGCCGTGATCTCGGAGCAGCGGGGCGAGCCGCACGCTGTCCTCGATCGTCCAGCCGGGTCGGGGGTCGTCCGTGTCGCCGGCGAGCCAGTCCGTCGCCGAGAGCCGGAAGAACAGCGGCCGGTCCTCCGGCCACGCGGCGCGCACCGCGTCCACCACCTCGAGGGCGAAGCGTGCCCGGGCGTCGAAGTCTCCGCCGTACTCGTCGGTCCGCGTATTGGCGTGCGGGGACAGGAACTGGTGGATCAGATAGCCGTGTGCACCATGCAGTTCGAGGACGTCCACACCCGCGCGTGCAGCGCGTGCGGCGGCGGCCGCGAAGTCCGCGACCACCTCGGCGATCTCCGTCGTGCTCAGCGACGAGGGGAGAGGGAGGGTTCCGAACGATTCCGGACTGGGACCGACGCGGTCCCACAGAGTCTCGACGTGGTGGGTGCCGTCCCACGACGGCCCCGACCACGGCCTGCCGGTGGCGGCCTTGCGTCCGGCGTGCACCAGTTGGACACCCAGTGCGGCGCCGTTGCCGCGGGCGAACCGCACGATGCGCTCGAGCGCGTGCTCTTGCGCGGAGGTCCACAGGCCCAAATCGAACTCGCTGCTCCGCCCGTCGGGAGAGACGGCGGTGGCCTCCATCATGGCCAGACCCACGCCACCGACGATGCGGGCGGCGAGGTGCTGGAAGTGCCAATCGGTGGCCGCGCCGACGGCGGGACCGTACGGTTCGGCGGCGAACTGCATCATCGGCGACATCCAGATCCGGTTGCGCATCGTTGTCCCGCGCAGCGTCAGAGGCTCGAACAGTGCGCTCACGACGACACCGCCACCGACGCTGCAGCCGACTGCTCGGTGCCGCGCCGCGGTCCGCCCAGGAACGCAAGTCCGTTGTCGTGCAGCGTGCGACGGTCCACGCCGGCCGACTCGAGGAAGGCCGAGGGCGCAGACTCCGCCATGTCGAAGGGGTAGTCGGTACCGCACAGGACGTGATCGCTCGACGCGTGTTCTCGCAGCAGCGTCAAGGCGGCCACGTCGTGAGTCACGGTGTCGAACCAGCACTGCCGGAACGCGTCCCGAGGGTGCGTGTCGGTGTGGTGGACGTCCGGCCGCGCTCCCCATGCGTGGCTCCAGCGACCCAGGAGCGCCGGCGCGCACCCGCCGCCGTGCACGAAACACACTCGTAGCGAGGGAAGTTCGTCCAGGACACCCCCCAGCACGACGCCGGCGACGGCAGTTGCCGTCTCGACGGGGTTGCCGATGAGGTTGGCCAGGTAGAGCGAGCTCCACTCGGGGCGGGGCAGCTGCATCGGGTGCACCAGAACCGCCAGGTCGAGCCGCGCGGCGGAGCGCAGGATGTCGCGCAGGACACCGGTGTCGAGCGAGGTGCTGCCCACCAGCGGCGGGATCGCGACGCCGGACACCACGCCCTCGGAGGCGAGGCGTGTCATCTCCCTCGTTGCCGCATCCGCATCGTCGAGACGCACGAGGCCCAGGCCGGCGAGTCGACCACCGGAGTTCGCGACCAGACCCGCGAGTTCGACGTTGAAGCTGCCGATGTAGTCGTCCGCACCCGAGTCGGACGTCGTCGGGAAGGCGAACGGCGGGGGTGACAACGCGCGGACCCCGATGCCCTGCGCATCCATGTCGGCGTAGACGGCATCGACGTCGCTCATGGCCTCGGTAGCGATCGACAGCGGGAGATCTCCGAGATGCAGACGCCCGTCCCGATCCTGCATCGGTGCGAACGGCGATCCGGGCGGTAGGCCGAAGTGCGAGGCGGGCAGCCAGTGCGCGTGGACGTCCACGAGGTCGGCGCCGGTCACGAGGTCACCACGGGCAGAGCGTCGTTCGCGGAGTCGAGGTGCTCGACCGTGGTGAAGACGAGCGGTGTGTCGCCGACGTTCTCGATGTCGTGCAACAGGTATTCGCCCGGTCCGAAGGTGAAATGGCGCGTCTCGCCGGCGTCGTAGGAGACGTCCCGAGTGGTTCCGTCGAACGTGTGTTGGCGAGAGGTGCCAGCGTTCACGGCCGTCCAGAAGTAGTCGAGAACGTGGCGGTGCGCGTGCCACCGCTCACCCGGTGCGAGCCTGATCTCCCAGACCCGCACCCGGTCGGTGCTGCTCAGCAGGCGCGACCCCACCGCACCGTCGAAAGCGTGAGACTCGAACTCCGCGCGGAGTTCCGGAGACCAGCCGTCGAAGTCGGTGCCGACGACGGTGCCGGCGAGAGGGAGGTCCTGGAGGAACGTGTCGGACATGACCGTGCCTTTCGTATTGTGGGGGAAGGGACTAGCGGCCGGGGCCGTACAGGCCGAAGCGGAGGTCCGGATCCCCGGGCGTCCACGTGTTGCTGAACTGGGACCGTTCGCCCATCGACTGGACGCGTGCGAGCAGGGCGCTGCTCAGTTCGAGCTGCCCCGGTTCCCACTTCTCCAGCGCCTCGGCGATGTTTCCGGCCGCGGAGGTGAGTGCGTCGGCGAGCGCCCACGAATCGGCGGCGGCCTTGGCGGTTCCGGCGGCGGCGTGAGGGCGTGCGGCACAGGCCGCGTCGCCGATGAGGGCGACGCGTCCGGACGCCATCCGGTTCACCCGCGAGTCCCACACCACCTGGATGAACGGCTCCTCGGTCGCGGTGACGACCTCGGCGGCGGCCGGCGACAGACTGCGCCGGGCGGTCTCCCGCATCTCGTCGACGTAGCGGTCCTGCACCTGGCCGGGATGCACGGACACCTTGCCGACGAATCCGCGCTTGTCGGTGAGCATCTCGGTGAGATCCGGGCCCTCCGCCACGTTGCGGTACCAGACGTAGTTCATGAGGCGGTCGCCTACCTGAGTGCCTCGCGCGCTCGGGATCGGATACATCGTGATTTGCGAGTGCGGGATCACGTCGTACGTGATCGCGTCGTGGAGCAGGTCCGCAGTGCGGGTGGACAGCACCCGCTCGTCGACGGTGCCGCGCCATCCGATGTACCCCGAGTACTCCATCGTCACGTCGGGGTCGATCCGCAGACGGTTGGCGGAGGTGACTCCGTCGGCGATGACGACCAGGTCGGCTCGTTCGCGCCGACCACTGACGAATCGCACGTCGACATGATCGTCGGTCTGGTCGAAGCCGCAGGCGAACTCACCGAGGTGGTAGTGCTCGCGGCCGAAGTCCGAGAGCAGTGCGCGGTAGAACGTGCCCCACGAGGTGTGGGACCACGCCCGCTCGTCCCGGTGCACGATCTCGTCGTCGGATCCGAGGTACTGGACCCACCGGGTCGTCGTGCTGACGTCCTCCGGGCGCTGGGTGCTGCGCTCGCGGAACCACCGCAGGGTGTCGGGCTGGAGGACGATGCCACCGCCGCGCCCGTCGAGATCCGAGGGGGTGCGTTCGAAGACGTCGACCTCGAAACCGAGGTCGCGCAACAGGAGTGCGGACGTGAGGCCCCCGATGGAGCCGCCGATGACGACGGCGCGGGCTCCCTGGTAGTGGTTCATGCGGACGTTCCCTTCATGATCGGTGCGGAGGTCGCCTCGGGGGCGGACTCGGTCGGTGTGTCGGTGGGGAGTGCGGCGCCACGTGTCTCGGGTGCGAACCACAGGCCGACGAGGGCGATGACACCCGTCGCGGCGAGGACGGCCGTTGCTGTTCCGAGATCTCCGCCGAACCAGGAGGTGGCGATGACGCCGGCCACGAGCGGGCCGGCCGCGGTGATGTAGCGACCGATGCTGTTGGCCAACGCGATTCCCGATGCTCGCATGCTGGGCGAGAACATCTCGGGTCCGTAGACGAAGTTGCCGGAAAGAGCTCCGAACAGTCCGAATCCGACGAGGGGGATGACGAGCAGGTAGGTCGTGTAGCTGTGCTCGAACGGGAAGAGGTACGCGATGCTCACGGCGGAGCACACGAAGCTCACCATGAATGCCTTGCGGCGACCGATGGCGTCCGCCAGGAACCCCCAGGTCGCGTAGCCGATGATGCCGCCGGCGTTGAACAGCATCGAGGTGATGGCGACCCGGTGGTTCGCGACGTCGGCCGACAGCGATTCGGCGGTGGCCATCGTGCGGATGATCTGTGGGTACCACGTCGAGACGCTCCAGAAGGCGAGCAGCGACCCGGTGGCCAGCGCGGTGCAGATGAGCGTGGCGCGCAGGTGCGGCGGCGAGAGGAGCCGCTTCAGCACGAACTGGTCCTCCGGGCGGGTGGACGACTGCCGCTTGCGCTCCTTGCGGGTGGCGATGACGGTGGTGATCTCCTCGGGCTCCGGGACGTAGCGACGCAGGAACCACACGAGGAAGGCGGGAACGACGGCCAGGACGAGCATGAACCGCCAGCCGTGGGTGCCGAGCAGGCCGTACGCCAGTGCCGCGATGAAGAACCCGCCGGCGTAGCCGGACATCATGACGCCGCAGGCGCGAGCCCGGTACTTGTTGCGCCACACCTCCGCGACCAGCGCGGCGCCCACGGGAGCCTCGACGCCCGATCCGAGGCCGGCGATGAAGCGCAGGACGCCGAGTTGCCACCAGGTGTCGGCGAAGGCGGCCAGGGCGGTGAAGACGGCGTAGGTGACGATGCCGATGGACAGCACTCGCACTCGGCCGAAGTAGTCGGCCAGGACGCCGAACAGGATTCCGCCGGTGGCCCATCCCGCCAGGAAGAGCGCGACGGTGAGACCGCCGTAGAGTCCGATGTGATCGGCATCGACCGTCAGTCCCGAGTTCGGGAGCAGTTCGGTCATCGCCGGTCCGAGCACCAACGCGTAGAGGCTGCCGGCGAAGCCGTCCAGCGCCCATCCCATCGTGGTGCCCAGCAGTACGAGCCACTGGACACGCGTGATCTGCGTTCTCCAGCCCGGCTCCGTGGCAGTGGTGTCGTGCACGGTGTGTTCTCCTCTGTGCGTGGGGTTGTGGTCGACAGGCCGGGTGCTCAATTGAGCCGTCCGGGGGTGTCGGAGCCGTACCAGTCGACGTCGGACTCGGCGATGCGGACCACGACGGTCTTGATCCAGGTGAAGTCGTCGAAGGACTCGGTGCCGGCGTCCTTGCCGGTGCCCGACTCCTTGGTGCCGCCCCAGGGCAGGGACGGCTCGAGGCGGTGGTGGTCGTTGATCCAGACCATGCCCGACTCGAGTGCGTCCGCGACGCGGTGCGCGCGGGCGAGATCGCGGGTCCAGACGGCTGCTCCGAGCCCGAACCTGTTGTCGTTGGCCATCTCCACGGCCTGCGCCTCGGTGTCGAAGGGCACCACCACGGCCACCGGCCCGAAGATCTCCTCCTGCGACACCCGCATGGAGTTGGTCGCGTCGGCGAAGACGGTGGGGCGAAGGAAGAATCCGCCCTGCAGTGCGTCCGGCAGCTCCGGCACGCCGCCTCCCGCGACCAGTCGTGCACCGTCCTGATGTCCGATGTCGATGTAGGACAACACCTTCTGACGCTGCACGGCACTGATCAGGGGACCCATCTGGGTGCTGGTGTCTGCGGGATCGCCCAGCCGGATTGCGTCGGCGCGAGCCGCGAGTGCCTCGACGAACCGGTCGTACACTCCTCGCTGGACGAGGAACCGGGCGCCGGCGACGCACGACTGACCGGACGCGACGAAGGCAGCAAACGCCGCACCCTCCGCGGCGACGACGGGGTCCTGGTCGTCGAACACGACGACGGGGGTCTTGCCACCCAATTCCGCTGTGATGCGGGCGAATCGGCCCGCTGTCGCGACGGCTGCGGACCGTCCGGCCTCCGTGCCGCCGGTCAGGGTGATCTTCGCGACGTCGGGATGCTGGGTCAGCCGGATGCCGGCCTCGCGTCCGCCGGTGACGACGTTGACGACACCGTCCGGCACGCCGGCCTCGGAGACGATCCGCGCGATGGCGAGCGTGGTGAGCGGAGTGAGTTCCGACGGCTTGATCACGACAGTGTTGCCGGTGGCGAGGGCCGCCGACAGGCTGCGCGCGAGGATGAGTGCCGGGTGGTTGAACGGGGTGATGATGCCGCACACGCCGAGCGGGGTGCGTCGCTGATAGGTGAGGTACGGGCCGTCGCTGGGCAGGACACCGTCGCGCTGGGCGGCGAGCAGGCCCGCGTTGTAGCGGAACCACTCCGGCACGCGGGACAGCTGGGCGCGCGTCTCGGTGATGGGCCGACCGTTGTTGCGGGTCTCGAGCGTGAACAGTTCCTCGGACGCGTTCTCGATGGCATCCGCGGCGCGGAGCAGGATGCGAGCGCGCTCCGTGCGGGTGGTCCGCGGCCAGGGACCGTTCTCGAACGCCGTGCGCGCCGCGGCGACCGCGCGGTCGACGTCGACCGCGCCGCCGTCGGGAACCTCGGCGAAGGACGCGCCGGTGGCCGGGTCGACCACGGCGAGAGTGTCGCCGGACTCGGACGGCATCGATTTGCCGTCGATGAACATCAGGTGCTCTGTCATGTCTTCTCGCTTCTCGTCGTGATGCAGTGCCTCGATGGAAGAAGTCTGCGATCTGCGTCACGTTCGCGATATGTTCGTGAAGACACAAAGGGCGCCGTGCGATGTGGCGCGGGACATGGAGGGCCGTATGACCGAGCTGTCGGAGCTTCGACGGTGGATGGCCGGCATCCACGACGTCACCGCGGCGGTCGCGTCCGACGACCCACCGTCCGTCGTGCTGGACACCATCGCCGGGATCGCGGTCGCCCTGATGGACTACGACTTCTGCGGCGTCTTCCTGTCCGACGACGTCGGCAGCATGTTGACCATCGAGGGATCACACGGGTTGTCTGCCGATTACATCGCCCGGATCAACGCGGACCGTCCGGTGCGACTCGATCAGGACCCGTCCGTCGAGGCACCGTCGAGCAGGGCGTTCCGGACGGGTGAGCCCGTCGCGATCGACGACATCGTCGCCGCACCGAACTTCGGGCCGTGGGGCGGCGTGGCACGGGAGCAGGGATACCGCTCGATGGTGTCGGTCCCGCTCCTCGGATCGACGGGAGCTGCGATCGGA
Source organism: Rhodococcus sp. BP-316 (assembly GCF_019836105.1). NCBI lineage: Bacteria > Bacillati > Actinomycetota > Actinomycetes > Mycobacteriales > Nocardiaceae > Rhodococcus > Rhodococcus sp. BP-316. The sequence goes on from NZ_JABUEE010000012.1 coordinate 68,243, forward strand.
ACCCTGAACTGCTACCGGCGAGGCGTACACGTGTTCGACGACAACGAGATTCAGCTCCTCAGCATGCTCGCGACGCAGGCATCCATCTCCGTCACGATCACGCGCCTGCGCGCCGAGGAGGCGCAGCGCACCTCCGACCTGCGGACGCTCAACGCCGAACTGCAGCGTCGGCGGACCCTGCTCGAGAAGTCCGAGGAGATCCACCGGCGCCTGACCACCATCGCGTCACGAGGTGGTGGGGTCGACGGCATCGCGACGGCACTCTCGCTGCTGGTCGGCCGATCGGTCACCATCGAGGACGTGCACGGCGGGGTGCTCGCACAATCCTCGCGCGGGCCGACGTCGACGTCCGCGCATCGGGAGGACGTTCTGTTGTCGGGGGAGCGGGTGGCATGCCTCGTCGTGCAGGGGGATCCGGCCACCCTGTCGACGCTCGATCGCCGCGCCATCGAGCACACCGCCGTCGTCGCTGCACTGGAGTTGCTCCGTGCGCGGACCGCCGAGGACGTGCAGTGGCGACTGCAGGGCGAGGTGGTCGGTGACCTGCTCGGTGACGACCCGGTGGCAGCCGCGGCCGCCGTCGAGCGTGCGGACCGGCTGGGCCACGACCTGACGACGCCGCACGTCGTCGCCGTGATCGACCTGCCGTCGACCGGTGACGTCGACGCGTCGCTCTCGCGCGCGGTGCGGTCGATCGCGGCCCGCGCGGGAACCGGTCCGCTGGTGGCCGCGCATCAGCATCGTGCTGTCGTGCTGTGGCCGGTGAGTGCGGGGACGCCGATGGACTCGGTGGTCGCCGAGATCGAACGCGTGCGCGCCGGCACGGTCGCCGAGGGCCCGGTCACCGCGGTCGTGGGGTCACCGTGCACGGAGGTCGCCGACTACCGGGCGGCCCACCGCGCGGTGCGAGGAGCCGCGCGGCTGATGATCCTGTGGGACCGTACCGGCGCCACCGTGTCACTCGACCAGCTCGGCGTTCCGGGGTTGCTGCTGCAGTTGAACGACCCCGACCAGGTGGCGCGCTACGCGGACCGCACGCTGGGTCCGGTGCGCGAGCACGATGAGTCGCGCGGCACCGATCTGATCGGAACGCTCCGTGCGTATCTCGGCCATCGGCAGCACGTCGGGGACACCGCGGCGGCCCTGCACGTGCATCCCAACACCGTCGGCCAGCGCCTCCGTCGCGTCCAGACGCTCACGGGGCTGGACCTGGCGAGACCGGACCATGCCATGGACGTCGCCATGGCGCTGACGCTCCGCGACATCGCTGCGCCCTGACCGTGCCTCAGCGTCCACAACTCGTGAGAATCGACGGAATCCCGTCGATCCGGGCGACGTGTGGACCGTGAGGCACGGCTCGAGACCCACCGCGCTCGGTGGGACACTGAACGGCGTGGCACCCTCGAAACCCGTCGACCCGGCCGAACTCCGCGCGTCCCTCCAGGCAGTATCGGCGTGGCTCGACGATCCCGACCTCCCGAAGCCGCCGCGCGCCGATCTCGCCGCCGCGGTGCGGCTCAGTGCGCGCACCATCGAGCAGACGGCACCGGGCTCGAGTGTCGAGGTGCGCGTGCCGCCGTTCGTCGCGGTGCAATGCATCGTCGGGCCCCGCCACACCCGGGGTACGCCCCCCAACGTCGTCGAATGCGACCCGCGGACATGGCTGTTGATGGTGACGGGGCGCGTGGCGTTCGAGGACGCCGTCCGCGGAGCGGGCGTCACGGCATCGGGTGGCCGCGCCGGCGAGGTGGCGCACTGGCTTCCGCTCGTGCGTATCTGACTCTCACCGCCAGGGCCGCACCGGCGGTTTGACCCACAAGATCTTCTCGTCCGAGTGCGCCCGGCGGGCCGCGTCGTGATCGGTGTGATCGCGCGCCCACTCCGCCTTCTCGCGCAACAGCGTCGAGACCACCGTCCACGTCTCGTCGGAGCTGGGCGGGTTGATGTCCGCGGCCCGGGCCACCTTGCGTCGGACGTCCGCGGCCATCGCCGCGAGATCGTCTGCAGAGATGTCGCGGTCCCACAGGTATCGAGCGAGAGCGACGGCCTTGTCGCGGCGGGACTTCTCGGCCGCGTCGGAGTGGCTGTAGAAGTTCTTCTCGGCCACTACCAGCCCCAACTCCCGGCGATGCCCTTGAACGGTCCGACGACGTCCCGGGTGATCCACCCCGCGTAGAAGCCGCCCTCCTGCGGGCGTGCCACCTCGCCGTCGAGCTCGCACGTCAGGGACACGGGAGAGAAGGAGAGCGCGCCGGCGATCGGTGCGAAGGACGGGGTGGGGTTCTCGTAGCTCCAGCCGCCGGCCTCGAGCACGGCGCCGTCGTCGCCCACGATGTCCCAGTAGGTGGCGGATCCCTTCCATTCGCACATCGTCGATCGCGCACTCGAGCGCCGCAGTCGGCTCTCGTCGACGTCGGCCCGCGGGATGTACCAGGTGGGCGGATGGCTGGTCTCCAGGACGCGGTGGGCCGCGTGACTGTCGGCGACGATCACGTCGCCGAAGCGCACCACGAGATGCTTCGTGGACGCCTCGAGGGCCGGCGGACGCGGGTAGTCCCACACCGATTCCTGCCCCTCGCCGGGCTGTTCGGGGGTGACGCCGTACGGAAGTCTGCTGACCATGTCTCCATCATGGCACCGCGCCGCGAGTCGTGGATCACAGCTCACCGCGGTATCGGTGCCTGCCGACGGCTTGTTGATCGCGGGGTTGCCCGTAGACTCCCCGAGTGTGCGTGCAGCGTGGCCTGCACCCCACCCCTCCCGGCTTCTAGGAGAGCGCGTCGTGACTCGTGACCCCTCGGTCCACAGCCCGAATCTGCTCGATGACACATCCGGTCCGGAACTGGACATCAACGAGAACGAGCCGCGGGAGGAATGCGGCGTCTTCGGTGTGTGGGCCCCCGGCGAGGACGTCGCGAAGATGACGTACTACGGCCTCTACGCGCTGCAGCACCGCGGTCAGGAGGCCGCCGGCATCGCCGTGGCCGACGGGTCCCAGGTGCTGGTGTTCAAGGACCTCGGTCTGGTGAGCCAGGTGTTCGACGAGCAGACTCTCGGCGCCATGAGCGGCCACATCGCCATCGGGCACTGCCGGTACTCCACCACCGGATCGACGACGTGGGAGAACGCGCAGCCCATCTTCCGCACCACCGCGGCCGGCAGCGGCATCGCCCTGGGCCACAACGGCAACCTCGTGAACACGGCCGAGTTGTCGGAGCGGGCGCGCGACGCCGGCATCATGGGCCGCCCGCGCGGGACCGGTGCCACCTCCGACTCGGACATCGTGGGCGCACTGCTGGCGCACGGCGCCGCGGACAGCACCATCGAGCAGGCGGCCATGGAACTGCTGCCGACGCTGAAGGGTGCTTTCTGCCTCACGTTCATGGACGAGCACACCCTCTACGCGGCGCGTGACCCCCACGGTGTGCGCCCGTTGTCCCTGGGCCGTCTCGACCGCGGCTGGGTCGTGGCCTCGGAGACCGCCGCCCTCGACATCGTCGGCGCCTCGTTCGTCCGCGACATCGAGCCGGGCGAGCTGCTCGCCATCGACGCGGACGGTGTGCGATCCTCCCGCTTCGCCGCGCCCGAGCCCAAGGGCTGCATCTTCGAGTACGTCTATCTCGCGCGCCCCGACAGCGTCATCGGTGGCCGGTCGGTCCACTCGACCCGCGTCGAGATCGGCCGCCGCCTGGCCGAGGAGCACCCCGCCGAGGGCGATCTGGTGATCCCTGTCCCGGAATCGGGAACGCCCGCCGCCGTCGGCTACGCGCAGGGTTCCGGCATCCCGTACGGCCAGGGCCTGATGAAGAACGCGTACGTCGGACGCACGTTCATCCAGCCGTCGCAGACCATCCGTCAGCTCGGCATCCGGCTGAAGCTCAACCCTCTCCGCGAGGTCATCCGGGGCAAGCGCCTCATCGTGGTGGACGACTCGATCGTCCGCGGCAACACCCAGCGGGCCCTGGTACGCATGCTGCGCGAGGCGGGCGCGCTCGAGATCCACGTGCGCATCGCGTCGCCGCCGGTCCGCTGGCCCTGCTTCTACGGCATCGACTTCGCCTCGCCCGCGGAACTGATCGCCAACGGCATGGACTCCGAGGACGGCATGCTCGAGGGTGTGCGGCAGGCCATCGGCGCCGATTCGCTGGGCTACATCTCGATCGAGGGCATGATCGCCGCCTCGGAGCAGCCCGCGACGCGGCTGTGCTCCGCCTGCTTCGACGGCAAGTACCCCATCGAGCTCCCCAAGGAGACCGCCATGGGCAAGAACGTCCTCGAGGGCATGTTGGCGACCGCAGCGGGCATCGCGATGCCCGCGGCCGTCGACAACGTGAGCGCTCTCTCGCGCCCCTGACACCCAGATGCTGATCCGGCTCGCGATCGCCGAGGCGATCGCGGCGGGAACGATCCGGGTGCAGTACCGGCGCTGGGCGAAGCGGCGCGTCAAGGCGGGTACGTGGATCCACACGCCGGCCGGTGTCGTCGTCGTGGACTCGATCTCCGAGTGCGACCCCGAGTCGCTCACGGACGACGATGCCCGCGCGGCGGGGGAGCCCTCGATCTCGGCCTTGCGCAAGGGGTTTCGGGGCGCCGACGGTGATCCCGTCTGGCGGGTCGAGGTGTCGTTCGGTGGCGGGGAGGCCGGAGGCCGTCCGGATCGGGGCGGGAAGGCCGGAGGCCGGCCGGATGGGGGCGAGGACCCGCGAGTGGGGCTGCGTGCGGACGACGATCTGTCCGACGACGACGTCGCCATGGTGACCACGAAGCTCGATCGCATGGACGAGCGTGCCGACGCGCCGTGGGCCTGGCGCACCCTCGAGCTGATCCGGGAGCGCCCGGCGGTGCTGGCGGCGGACCTCGGCGCCGTGCTGGGACTCGAACGCGACGTGTTCAAGCCGAGGGTGCGACGGCTGAAGGCGCTGGGTCTGACCGAGAGTCTGAAGGTGGGATATCGGCTGTCTCCGCGAGGCGAGAAGCTGTTGGACATCAGGCGGTCGGACAGGTAAGTACCGGTCATGTTAAAAATTTCGTGTGGTTCGACACATGAACGACATGCGCACTCGGTAACGTGCCGTTCACCGAACCACCGGAACGACCCGGCCGGACGGGACGCGACGCGCGCTTCCGACACCGCGGGCCCAGACTCACGAAGGACATCCACACCATGAGCGTGCCCTCCCGAGGACGCACGGCGCGGCGCACCGCAGCCGTGTCCATCCTGTCCGTCGCGGCTCTCACCGCGGCAGCGTGCGGCTCCGGCCGCACCGACGACGGCGGCGGCGCAGGGGGTGAGGGCGGCGGCGAGGCGCTCGTCGTCGGCACCACCGACCAGGTCTACTCGCTCGATCCTGCCGCCTCGTACGACAACGGCTCGTTCACGATCATGAACCAGGTCTATCCGTTCCTGATGAACTACGCCCCCGGCAGCGACGAACTGCAGCCCGACGCCGCCGAGAGCTGCGAGTTCAGTCAGCCGACGGTCTACACCTGCACGCTGAAGGACGACCTGACCTTCGCCAACGGCCACGCGCTGACCAGCGAGGACGTCAAGTTCTCGTTCGATCGCATCGTGTCCATCAACGATCCCAACGGCCCGTCCTCGCTGCTGGCCAACCTGGACTCGGTGGCCGCGCCGGACGACAAGACCGTCGAGTTCACGCTGAAGGCCGCGAACGACCAGACCTTCCCCCAGGTTCTCGCCACCAACACCGGGCCCATCATCGACTCCGAGGTCTTTCCGGCCGACTCGATCATGGACGACAACGCGGTCGTGGCGGCCAAGCCCTTCGCCGGCCCCTACTCGATCGACAGCTACGAGAAGAACTCCCTCGTCAGCTTCTCCGCCGCGGCGGACTACAAGGGCGTGCTGGGCGAGCCCAAGACCGGATCGGTCACCCTGCGCACCTACACCAGCGCGGACAACCTCAAGCTCGACATGCAGAACAAGTCCATCGACGTCGCGTGGCGTTCGCTGACCCCGACCGACATCGAGTCGCTCGACCAGGTGGACGGCCTCACCGTCCACGAGGGCCCCGGCGGCGAGCTCCGCTACATCGTCTTCAACCAGAACACGATGCCCGGCGGCACACCCGAGCAGAAGCTCGCGATCCGCAAGGCCATGGCCGCCTCGGTGGACCGTGACGCACTGTCGGAGAACGTCTACAAGGGCACGTTCACGCCGGCGTGGTCCGTGGTGCCCAGTGGCCTCGAGGGGGCGAACACCGCGTTCAAGGACGTCTACGGCGAGGCCCCGAACAAGGACGAGGCAGCGAAGTTCCTGTCCGACGCCGGTGTGCAGACCCCGGTCGCGGTCAATCTGCAGTACAACCCCGATCACTACGGTTCCTCGTCGTCGGAGGAGTACGCGGCGGTCAAGGCGCAGCTTGAGAGCTCGGGCCTGTTCACGGTGAACCTGCAGTCCACCGAGTGGAACACCTACAACAAGGAACGCGTCGCGGACACGTACCCCGTCTACCAGCTCGGCTGGTTCCCGGACTTCCCGGATGCGGACAACTACCTGACGCCGTTCTTCGCACCGGACAACTTCCTGCAGAACCACTTCGAGAACCCCGAGATCACTGCGCTGATCGACTCCGAGCGGACCGAGACCGACCCGGCTCGCCGCTCCGAGATCATCGGTGAGATCCAGACGCGGATGGCGCAGGACTTCGTGTCCACGCTGCCGCTCCTCGAGGGCAAGCAGATCGCGATCTCGACGGACGAGGTCCAGGGTGTCGACGAGACTCTCGACGCCTCGTTCAAGTTCCGCTTCACCCCGCTCACGAAGGGCTGATCCATGGTCACCACCACGCCCGACGAGGCGTCGGTGGGGAAGCAGTCACGGGCGAGCGCGTCGTCACGCTACGGCGCGCTCGCCCGTTATCTCGTGATCCGGTTCCTGCTGATCATTCCCACGGCATGGATCCTGGTCACGGTCGTCTTCTTCCTCATGCGCGTTCTCGGCGATCCCATCAGTGCCGCCCTCGGTGGACGACTGCCCGCCGACCAGATCGCCGAACGACGCGCCGCGGCCGGCTACGACCGGCCGATCCTGGTGCAGTACTGGGAGTACCTGTCCGGTCTGCTGCGGGGAGACTTCGGTCGCTCCGCGACCAGCAACCAGGAGATCAGCGGTGTGCTGATCACCAACGGCGCGGCGACGCTGGAACTCGCGTTCTGGGCGTTGCTCGTCGCGTTCGCCGTCGGCATCCCCCTCGGCTTCTACGCCGCGACCCGCCGCGACTCGATCTCCGACGGCACCCTGCGCATCCTGGCGATCCTGTTCTACGCGGCGCCGGTGTTCTTCGTCGGCATGCTGCTCAAGCTGGTCTTCGCCGTGAAGCTCGGGTGGCTGCCGGTGGCGGGCCGGGCGAGCACCAACGTCGAACTGGCACTGCAGAACGTGTCACCGAAGACCAACATCCTGCTGATCGACTCGATTCTCTACGGGGAGCCGAGCTACACCGTCGACGTGCTGAAGCACGCCGTGCTCCCCGCGGTCGCGCTCGGACTTCTCACCGCCGGCGTGTTCCTGCGCCTGGTGCGGGTGAACCTTCTGCAGACCCTGCAGTCCGGCTACGTGGAAGCTGCGCGCGCACGGGGACTCTCGGCGCGCGTCGTCGCCCGGCGGCACGCCTTCCGCAACGCGCTCATCCCGGTCGTCACCGTGATGGGGCTGCAGATCGCCATGCTGCTGGGCGGCGCGGTGCTCACCGAGACGACGTTCGAGTGGCAGGGACTGGGCTATCAGCTCGCTCGCTACCTGCAGGCGCGCGACTTCATCGCCGTCCAGGGCATCGTCACGTTCCTGGCCATCGTCGTCGCGGTCGTCAGCTTCCTCACCGACGCCATCGTGGCGATCGTCGATCCACGAGTGAGGTTCTGATGAGTATCGAGGTGAGCGTCGGCTCGATCGAGGCGCCGAAGCGACGTCGGGGTGTGCCCGGCCTGTCGATCATCCGCTCGAGTGCCGGACTGCAGAAGGCCACCATCGTCATCGGGCTCGTGCTGGTGGTGCTGTTCGTGATCATGGCGGTCTTCGCTCCGCTCATCGCGCCGTACACCTTCTCCCAGACGTCCGCCGACGGCATGGAGTTCGCGCGCCAGGCGGCGCCGAGTGCGGACCACATCTTCGGGACGTCGGTGCGCGGAGAGGACGTGTTCTCCCGCGTCGTCTACGGCGCACGGACCGCCCTGCTCGTCATCGTCACGTCGCTGGTGCTGTCGATCGTGGTGGGCGTTCCCCTCGGACTGCTCTCCGGCTACGTCGGCCGGTGGGTGGACCGGGTGTTGGTCCTCTTCATGGACGCGATGTACGCGTTCCCGAGTCTGCTTCTCGCCGTGGTGGTCTCGATCGTCGTGGCCGGAGGCCAGTCCAGCAGTTTCGGTGGTGTCCTCTCGGCCGCGATCGCCATCACCGCCGTCTTCGTGCCGCAGTACTTCCGCGTGGTGCGCAACGCGACGGTCTCGGTGAAGACCGAGCCCTACGTGGACGCGGCGCGGGTCACCGGCGCCGGCCCGGTGCGGATCATGTTCCGCCACATCCTCGCCAACGTCACGCAGACACTGCCGGTGATCCTCACGCTCAACGGCGCCGAGGCCATCCTGACTCTGGCGGGTCTCGGCTTCCTCGGGTTCGGCATCGAGCCGACGTCCGCGTCCGAGTGGGGATACGACCTCAACAAGGCGCTGCCGGACATCTCCAACGGCATCTGGTGGACGTCGATCTTCCCCGGCACGGCCATCGTCCTGGTCGTGCTCGGTATGACCATGGTGGGCGAATCCGTCAGCGAGACACTCAATCCCGTTCTGAGAACCAGACGCAAGCAGAAAGATCCCTCATGACGGCCTCAGCGTCCACCCCGCAGGCGGCTCTGACCCTCGAGGCACTGTCGGTCAGCTTCGCCACCGACGCCGGGCCCGTCGACGCCGTCAAGGGAGTGAGTTTCGAGGTCTTCCCGGGCGAGGTCCTGGCCGTCGTCGGCGAATCGGGCTCCGGGAAGTCGGTCAGCGTCCGCTCCGCCATCGGGCTGCTCCCGGACACCGCCCGCGTACGCGGAACCGTCACCGTGGGGTCCCGCGAGGTGACGTCGCTGTCGGACAAGCAGTGGGCCGATCTCCGCGGCAACGCCGTGGCGATGGTGTTCCAGGAACCCGGCAGCGCCCTCGACCCGCTGTTCACCGTCGGTTTCCAGATCGTCGAGGCCCTGCGAGCTCACGCCGGACCGGACGGGAAGGTGCTGGACAAGAAGTCCGCCCGCGTCCGGGCGATCGAGTTGCTCACCATGGTGGGTCTGCCCGACCCGGAGCGGCGATTCGGCTACTTCCCGCACGAGTTGTCCGGTGGCCAGAAGCAGCGTGTGATGATCGCGATCGCCATCTCGTGCGAGGCGAAGGTGATCATCGCGGACGAGCCGACGACGGCACTCGACGTGACCGTGCAGGCCGAGATCCTCGACCTGCTGCGCGACCTCAAGGACCGTCTGGGTTGCGCGATCGTGCTGATCACGCACAGCATGGGCGTGGTGGCGGACATCGCCGATCGGGTCGTCGTCATGAAGGACGGCGAGGTGGTCGAGGAGGCACTCGTCCACGATCTCTTCGCTGCGCCGAAGGCCGACTACACGAAGACGTTGCTGGCGGCGGTCCCGACGCTCGATCCCGTGGTCACCGATCGCACCGTCTCGGACGAGGTGGTGCTGTCGGTGCGCGATCTCGTCGTGCAGTTCCCCGGCGGCATCGGTCAGCCCGTCTTCCGGGCCGTCGACTCGGTGACCTTCGATCTGCACCGCGGCGAGACCCTCGGTCTGGTGGGGGAGTCCGGTTCGGGCAAGTCCACCATCGGCCGTTGCGTGGCCGCACTGCAGAAGCCGACGTCCGGCTCGGTGGACGTCCTCGGTCAGGACGTGGGCAGGCTGCGGGGGTCCGCGCTGAAGAGTCTGCGCAAGCGTTTCGGATTCGTGTTCCAGGATCCGTCCACGTCGCTCAACCCCCGACTGACCGTCGGCCAGTGCATCGCCGAGCCGATGATCGTGCACAAGGCCGGGTCGAAGGCGGACATCGCGCGCACGGTCGTGGAGTGGCTCGATGCGGTCCAGCTCCCGAAGGGCACGGAGAAGCGGTACCCGCACGAGCTGTCGGGGGGTCAGCGTCAGCGGGCATCGCTGGCGCGGGCACTCGTCCTGAAGCCGGATCTGCTGGTCGCCGACGAACCGACCAGCGCGCTGGACGTCTCGGTGCAGGCCGCGGTTCTCGACCTCTTCGAGGAACTGCAGACCGAACTGCACTTCGCGTGCCTGTTCATCAGTCACGATCTCGCCGTGGTCGACCGCCTCGCGCATCGGGTGGCGGTGCTGCGGGGCGGCGCCGTCGTCGAGCTCGGGACGCCCGGACGGATCCTCCGGGATCCGGCGGAGGAGTACACCAAGCGCCTGATCGCGGCCATTCCCAGGCCCGAGGTGACACGAGACCGGAAGGACCGATAGGCCTCCGGTACCGTTAGGGCCGCATCCGACCCTCCCGGGTACTCACACACAGATCAGGCTGGAGCAGTACACCCATGACCGATGACACCCACCAGCCCGGCGCAGGAGCCTCGTACGCAGCGGCAGGAGTGGACATCGAAGCCGGTGATCGTGCCGTCGAGCTGTTCGCGCCCCTCGCCAAGCGGGCGTCGCGACCGGAGGTCATGGGCGGTCTCGGTGGGTTCGCCGGCCTGTTCGCGCTGAAGGGCGGATACCGCGAGCCGCTGCTCGCCGCGTCCACCGACGGTGTGGGCACCAAGATCGCGGTCGCGCAGGCTCTGGACAAGCACGACACGGTGGGACTCGACCTGGTCGCGATGGTCGTGGACGACCTCGTCGTCTGCGGCGCCGAGCCGTTGTTCCTGCAGGACTACATCGCGGTGGGGCGCGTGGTGCCCGAGCACGTCGCGCAGTTGGTCAAGGGCATCGCCGACGGCTGCATCCTGGCCGGATGCGCACTGCTGGGCGGCGAGACCGCCGAGCACCCCGGCATGATGGCGGACGGCGAGTACGACCTGTCCGCGACGGGTGTCGGCGTCGTCGAGGCCGACCAGGTACTGGGCCCGGACCGGGTGCGTCCCGGCGACGTGGTCCTCGCGATGGGGTCCTCGGGACTGCACTCCAACGGCTACTCCCTCGCTCGCAAGGTTCTGCTCGACATCAGCCGCATGTCGCTCACCGGTCATGTCGAGGAGTTCGGCCGCACGCTCGGTGAGGAGATGCTCGAACCCACCCGCATCTACGCCAAGGACTGCCTCGCCCTCGCGGCGGAGACGGACGTGCGGACGTTCTGCCACGTCACCGGTGGTGGCCTGGCTGCCAACCTCGCTCGCGTCATGCCGAAGGGCCTCGTCGCCGAGCTCGATCGCGGAACGTGGAGCCCGGCTCCGATCTTCGCGATGATCGCGCAGCGCGGACGCGTGGAGCGCGAGGAGATGGACCGCACGTTCAACATGGGCGTCGGCATGGTCGCGATCGTGGCACCCGAGGACGTCGACCGCGCCCTCGCCGTGCTCACTGCTCGCCACATCGACTGCTGGACGCTGGGGACGGTCAAGAAGTCCGCCGACAGCGGAACCGACGAGCGCGCCGTGCTGACGGGTAATCACCCGCGTTTCTAGGTTCTCGTTTGTCGCAGGACTGGTCGGGCACCCGACCGGCATGACGACGTACGACGGATTCGACACCCTCCCGATCGCCGGTCAGTGGCGAGTGGGCCGAGACGGCCGCACCGCCGACGACGTGAACCCGTACTCGGGCGACGTCCTGACCACCCTCCCGCTGGCCGATGCGGCCGACGTCGACGCAGCGTTCACGGCGGCGAGCATCGCGCAGCGGGACTGGGAGTCCACGCTCCCGACCGAGCGTGCGGACGTGTTCCACCGCGCAGCGCGCATCATGGAGGAGCGCAAGGACGAGATCGTGGACTGGCTCGTCGCGGAGGTCGGCGCCATCCGCCCCCGCGCCGAGTGGGAATGGCTGGCCGTCCGCGCGGTGATGCTCGAATCGGCGAGCTACCCCACTCGATCGGCCGGGCGCATCCTCCCTGCCGCCCTGATCGACGGCAAGGAGAACCGCGTGTACCGGCGGCCCCTCGGCGTGGTCACGGTGATCAGTCCGTGGAACTTCCCGATGCAACTGTCCGCCCGCTCGGTGGCGCCCGCGCTGGCGCTCGGCAACGCAGTGGTGCTGAAGCCCGCGAGCGACACCCCCGTCACCGGCGGACTCCTGCTGGCCAGAATCCTCGAGGATGCCGGGTTGCCCGCCGGCCTGCTGTCCGTCGTCGTCGGCAAGAGCAGCGAGATCGGTGACGCCGTGACCTCGCATCCCCTCACACGGCTCGTGTCGTTCACGGGTTCGACGCCCGTGGGGTCGGGCATCGCGGCGTCGGCGCCGCTCACCAGAATGTCCCTCGAACTCGGGGGCAACGGGCCTCTGGTCGTGCTGGAGGACGCGGACGTCGAGGCAGCCGTGAACGCGGCGGTCTTCGGGTCGTTCTTCCACCAGGGTCAGGTGTGTATGGCGACCAACCGGGTGATCGCGGTCGATGCGGTGCACGACGAGGTGGTGGACCGGCTCACCGAGCGGGTCCGGTCACTGCGCACCGGCGACCCCGCCGATCCCGACACACAGATCGGCCCGATCATCAACGACGCGCAGGTGGAGTCGATTCTCGACCGGATCTCTCGCGCGGAGTCGGACGGCGCGGAGATCCGCGTGCGCGGAGAGCGTTCGGGACCGGCCGGTCGGGTGCTGGGCCCACATCTCGTGCTGGGAACGAACGGCGTCGCGACCGCCGCCGAGGAGGTGTTCGGACCCGTCGCCACGGTGATCCGCGCAGACGGGGAGGACGACGCCGTCCGGATCGCGAACGACACCGAGTACGGGCTCTCCAGCGCGGTGTTCTCGCGAGACGTCGAGCGTGCGGTCCGGGTGGCGACGAGACTCGACGCCGGAATGACACACGTGAACGACACCACGATCAACGACGAGCCCAACACCGCGTTCGGCGGCGAGAAGAACTCGGGCATCGGTCGTTTCGGCGGCGAGTGGGCCATCGACGAGTTCACCACCGACCACTGGATCAGCGTCCAGCACACGCCGCGACAGTATGCGATCTGACCTCGCGTGAAGAACCTCGCACACACGACCGTGCGGGGCGTCCCTGAGTCGGAACGCCCCGCACGGTCGTGTGTGCGATGTGAGGATTCCCCCCGTGTCAGGGGATGCGGTCAGCGCCGCCAGTCGTCGTAGTCGTCATCGTCGTGTCGGGACGGCTCCCGATCGGCGATGCCGTTGCGGTGCGAGTCGGGGGAACCTGTGAGCTCTCGTTGGAGACTCTCGAAGTCCGTGGACGGTGAGCTGTACTTGAGCTCACGTGCAACTTTGGTCTGCTTTGCCTTAGCCCGGCCGCGGCCCATGGCTAACCCCCTCGCGAGTAGCGGGGCGGCCTGGGATTTTTTGGCGGCCCCGTCTGATTGTGTGTTCTTCCTGCCCACACTCTAGCGTGCGAATCGGGTCTGCGCTTCCACCGGCGCCGGTGTCACACCGACGGTGCGCGCCGCGCCGCCCGGGCCGCCATGTCGCGGGCCTCGCGGTAGACCTTGGGCGCCAGATCGGGGGTGTTCAGAAGGATCTGCATCGCCTCCGCCGACACCCCGGTGAAGAGGTCCCGCACGGTGACTCCGTGGTCGGGAACGGACACGATCTCGATGTCGTCGCCCGCCGAGAGCGCGCCGACTCGCACGACGCGCAGGTATGCCCCGACATCGCCCCGCGCGGTGAAACGCTTGACCCAGGTCTTCTCGCCCGTCCACCGCGCGAAGGCGGCACACGGGCGCCGCGGAATGGTCACCTCGAGCTCGGCGGTGCCCACCGACCAGCGCGTTCCGACGACCGCATCGGTGACGGGCAGTCCGCTCACGCGCAGGTTCTCACCGAACCACCCCGCGGGAACCTCCCGGCCGAGTTCCTCGGCCCACCTGTAGGCCTCGGCCTCGTCGTACGCGTAGACCGCCTGGTCCGCGCCGCCGTGGAAGGTGACGTCGCAGGAGCGATCACCGTGCAGGCCGAGCTCGGTGACGTCGACGGGTCCGGACACCGCTCGCTTGTCGATGGCGGAGTCGACCACCGCCGGCCGAGAGATGGGGTGGATGGTGTGCACGACGCACACCGACAGCACGCGTCCTGACGGGGCCGGCTGCGTCACCGGCCGCGCAGCCGATCCACCGCGGCGCGGCCCGCCTGGACCGCGGTGTCCAGGACGTAGGAGTCGGGATCGATCGAGGCGGCGCACGGCCCGGCGTCGAGCGTGGTCTCCACCGGCACCGCGCGCTTGATCTGAGCGAGCGCGATCGGCCCGAGCTCGAAGTGATCGACGACGGTGCCGATGCGGCCCACGGATCGGCCGCCGACGGTGACGTCGTCGCCCGTCTCCGGTCGACCGTCCGCGGAGCCGTCGAGGTGCAGCAGGACCAGTCGGCGCGGCGGCTTGCCCAGATTGTGGACGCGCGCCACCGTCTCCTGTCCGCGGTAGCACCCCTTCTCGAGGTGGACGGCCCCGAACTCGCTGACCCCGCCGATCCAGCCGACCTCGTGGGGAATCGTGCGGTCGTCGGTGTCGAGACCGAGGCGTGGTCGACCGGACTCGACGCGCAGCGCCTCGAACGCCCAGCTGCCCGCCTCACGCGCACCCGCGACGACGAACTTCGCCCACCACTCGTCGAGACGGTCGGCGGGGACCAGGACGTCGAAGGAATCGGTGCGGGTCGGCCACGGCATCCGGCGGACCAAACCGAGGTCGGGGTTCGCGGCGTCGAGCGGAAGGGCGTCGTACGGCATCGCGGGCACCTCGGCGCCCACCGCTCGCAGGATGGAGCCGGCCTTCGGGCCGAGCAACGACACGACGACCCGTTCGCTGCCGCGACGCGGCGCGGCCTTCGACCAGAACACCATCTTCGACAGGAAGGCGAGAAGGTCCGGTCCGCGGTCCGCCTCGGTGTCGATCCAGGTGGTGCCGCCCAGGTCGGTCATGACCATGTGGTGTTCGACGCGCCCGTTGACGTCCAGGCTCAGGTTCTCCGCGGAGGCTCCGTCGGTCAGCGTCGCGACGTGCTGGCTGGAGATGGTGTGCAACCAGGTCAGTCGCTCCTCGCCGGTGATCGCGATGACGAACCGGTTCGACCGATCGACGACCGCGGCGGTCGTGACGGCGGCGCGCTGCTCACCCAACGGATCCCCGTAGTGCCAGGCGGTTCCACGATCGGGACCGTCCTGGGGTGCGGCCACCGCGCCGGGGCGGGCCAGAACGGGGGAGGAGTACAGGCCAGGGGTCTCGGACACCCCACCAGTCTAGGAGCGGACTGCCCGGTCCGGCCACGGCACTACCCTCGGGGCCATGACTTCACGCGTGGTGGTGACCCTGGACGGTGCCGTGCTCGATCCGACCGAGCCTGTTCTGCATGCCGACGACCTGGCGGCGGTGCGCGGGGACGGCATCTTCGAGACCGTGCTGATCCGCGAGGGTCGGGCGTGCCGACTCGACGCCCACCTCGCCCGCCTCACCCGGTCGGCGGCCATGCTCGACCTCGCGGAACCGGACGTCGACGCATGGCGGCGCGCGGTGGACGTGGCACTCGCGCAGTGGGAGAGGACCGGTGGCGGCGAGGGTGCGATGCGGCTGCTGCTGAGCCGGGGGCGCGAGGGGGCGGACGATGCCGAGACGGCGCTCGTCATGGTCTCCGCCGTCGCCGATCGCGTCACCCGGGCGCGCGCGGAGGGCGTGTCGGCCCTGACCCTGAACCGGGGTTTCTCCATCGACGCGACACAGCAGTCGCCCTGGGCGCTGCTCGGTGCGAAGACTCTGTCCTACGCCACCAACATGGCGGCCCTGCGCCACGCGGCACGAGAGGGCTTCGACGAGGTCGTGTTCCGCAGTATCGAGGGGCAGGTGCTCGAGGGTCCACGGTCGAGCGTGCTGGCCGTGGTGGACCGCCGCATGGTCACGCCGCCGGTGGAGCACGGGGTGCTGCGCGGCACCACGGTGGACGCTCTCTTCGAGGTCGCGGGCGACGCCGGCTTCGACTGTGCGCACGAGCCGTTGCGGGTGGCCGATCTGATCCTGGCCGACAGTGTCTGGCTGATCTCCTCCGTCACGCTGGCCGCGCGCGTGCACACGCTCGACACCACGCACCTCAAGGAGATGCCGTCGGACCGCGTCGTGCGCGAACTGGTGGACACCGCCGTCGCGCGTTGACGCGCGCCACAGGTAACGGTGGACACAGTCCATCGCCTACTACTACGCGTAGTAGTAGCGTCGGCCCCGTAGGCAGGATCCCCGCCTCGCAGCCGACGACAAGAAGCTGGTCATGGACGCACTCGATGTCTCACGATGGCAGTTCGGAATCACCACCGTCTATCACTTCCTGCTCGTCCCGCTGACCATCGGACTCGCTCCGATCGTCGCCGCGATGCAGACCATGTGGGTGATCACCGGCAAGGACTCCTGGTATCGGCTCACCAAGTTCTTCGGCAAGCTCTTCCTCGTCAACTTCGCACTCGGCGTCGCCACCGGCATCGTCCAGGAGTTCCAGTTCGGCATGAACTGGTCCGAGTACTCGCGGTTCGTGGGCGACGTCTTCGGTGCGCCGCTCGCGCTCGAGGGCCTCGTCGCGTTCTTCCTCGAGTCCACGTTCCTCGGGCTGTGGATCTTCGGGTGGCAACGGCTGCCGAAAGCCGTTCACCTGGCGACGATCTGGCTGGTGGCCATCGGGGTCAACGCCTCCGCCTACTTCATCATCGCCGCGAACTCGTGGATGCAGCACCCGGTGGGGGCCGTCTACGACCCGGACACGGGGCGTGCCGAGCTCGTCGACTTCTGGGCCATGCTCACCAACAACACGGCGCTCGCGGCGTTCCCGCACGCGGTGGCCGGATCCTTCCTCACCGCAGCGACATTCGTCGCCGGCATCGCCGGGTGGTGGATGGTGCGCAGCGCACGTCGCGGCGACGTCGGTCCCTCGTCGGAGGCCCGCTCCATGTTCCGCCCCGCGGCCCGGCTGGCATTCGTCGTCATGATCGCCTCCGGCGCTGCACTCGCGATCACCGGAGACGTGCAGGGCAAGTTGATGTTCGAGCAGCAGCCCATGAAGATGGCATCGGCAGAGTCGCTGTGTCACACCGAGACCGGCGCCTCGTTCTCGATCCTCACCATCGGCACCCACAACAACTGCGACAGCGTCCAGCACATCGTCGCGATCCCCGGCCTGACGTCGTTCCTCGCGAAGAGCGACCTCGACGCGACCGTCCAGGGGGTCACCGAGCTGCAGCAGCAGTACGAGGAGCAGTACGGACCGGGTAACTATCGGCCCAACCTCTTCGTGACCTACTGGGCCTTCCGGATGATGATCGGCCTCGCCGCCGGGTCCGCCGTGCTCGCGCTCGCCGGCCTGTGGGTCACTCGAGGTGGCCGAGTTCCGGACCAGCGCTGGTTCTCCCGGCTCTCACTGCTCGCGATCCCGACACCCTTCCTGGCCAACAGTGCGGGCTGGATCTTCACCGAGATGGGCCGCCAACCCTGGATCGTCGCGCCCAACCCCAGCGGAGTCGACATGATCCGCCTGACGGTCGACCAGGGTGTGTCCGACCACCCCGTCGCTCTGGTGGCGGCGTCCCTCGCGACGTTCACCGTCCTCTATGCCGGGCTCGGTGCCGTCTGGTTCCTGCTCATGCGTCGCTACGTGCAGGCAGGTCCGCTCGAGCACGACAGGCACCCCCACGACGACGACGGTGACGACACCGACGCCGACGCCCGCCCGCTCTCATTCGCCTACTGACCCGCCGGAGACATGATCATGGGAACGCCCGAATTCTGGTTCGCCGTCGTCACCGCATTGTTCGTCGGATACTTCGTTCTCGAGGGATTCGACTTCGGGGTCGGCATGCTCATGCCCGTTCTCGGTCGATCCGGCCGGGACGACGCCGAGACCCGACGTCGCGTCGTGCTCAACACGATCGGTCCGGTGTGGGACGGCAACGAGGTGTGGCTCATCACGGCGGGAGGAGTGCTCTTCGCGGCCTTCCCCGAGTGGTACGCGACGCTCTTCTCCGGCTTCTATCTGCCGCTGCTGCTGATCCTCGTGGCGCTCATCCTGCGTATCTGTGCCATCGAGTACCGCGGCAAGATCGACGACCCCGTGTGGCGGCGTCGGTGCGACCTCGGTATCGGGATCGGTTCCTGGGTGCCCGCGGTGCTGTGGGGTGTCGCCTTCGCGAACATCGTGCGCGGTGTCGCCATCGACGCGGACAAGAAGGTCACCTCGGGACTGCTCGACCTTCTCACTCCCTATGCGCTGCTGGGTGGTGCGACCACAGCGATGCTCTTCGCGTTCCACGGTGCCGTGTTCATCGCCCTCAAGACGGCCGGCGAGGTTCGAGCGGACGCATCGAGACTCGCTGCGGCACTGATCGTTCCGACCGTGGTGGGCGCCGGGGTGTTCGCGCTGTGGACTCAGCTCGCGCACGGGAAGGGCTGGACCTGGTGGATCGTCGCCGCTGCCGTGGCAGGGCTGGTGACGGCAGCGGTGGCCGTGCTGCGCGGGCGAGACGGATGGGCCTTCGTCGGCACCACCGTGACCATCGGCGGAGCCGTGCTGTTGCTCTTCTGCTCACTGTTCCCGAACGTGATGCCCTCGACCATCGACGCCGCGTTCTCGCTGACCGTCGACAACGCGTCGTCCTCCGCGTACACGTTGCGCATCATGGCGTGGCTGTCGGCGATCGTGGCACCGGTGGTCCTGGCCTACCAGGGCTGGACCTACTGGGTCTTCCGTCGGCGCATCTCGACGACGCAGATCCCGGCGTCCATCGGCCTGGCGAGCACTCGATGACCGCGACGAGGCGGCCCCGAGGACCGATCGACCCCCGGTTGTGGCACCGGTCGGTGCCCGTCCGTCGTCACCTCGTGGGGTCGGTGGCGCTCTCCCTGGTGACGACCGCGTGCGTCGTCGTCATTGCCGTCGTCGTCGGGACCGTGCTGGGCGGCGCGGTCACCGACCCGACCCGTCGGACGGTCGGAGCCTGGACCACCGAGCTGACGGTCCTGGCTGCCGCCGTACTGGTCCGCGTCCTCGCGTCGTGGGCGCGGTCGAGGTACGCGCACCGCTCGGCGGTCCGAGTCGTGCGCGGGTTGCGCGCGGACATGCTGGACGCGGCCACGACGACGCGCTCGCGCGGCGGGGAGGATCGGGGCGAGTGGTCGACGGTGGTCACGCGTGGTCTCGACGGACTGGCGCCCTACCTCACCGACTACGTCCCGGCCCTCGTCCTGGCGGCGACCGTCACGCCGATCGCGACCCTTATGATCGCGTTCGTCGATCCGCTCTCCGCGGTGATCGTGGCGGTCACACTCCCGACGATCCCGGTGTTCATGGTGCTGATCGGTCTGATGACCCGCGGGCGGTCCCGACGAACCCTCGACGCGATGACGCGACTGTCCTCTCAGCTGATGGACCTGCTCGCCGGAATCCCGACACTGCGCGCACTCGGCCGGCAGGACGGGCCGGCCGCGCGGGTCGGCGAACTCGGGGACGAGCACCGCCGCCGGACGATGGCCGCACTGCGCGTCGCCTTCCTCTCGTCCATGGTGCTCGAACTGCTGGCCACGCTCGGCGTCGCACTCGTCGCGGTGTCGATCGGTCTACGCCTCGTGTACGGCGACATGGAGCTGGCACCCGGCATCGTCGCGCTCATTCTGGCGCCCGAGGTCTACCTGCCGCTGCGCGCACTCGGTGCCGCCTTCCACGCGTCCGAGGACGGTGCGGAGGCCGCGGGACGTGCCTTCGCTCTGCTCGAGAGCGCCGAGTCGCAGGCGCCGCGTGACCAGCGGACGGCCGCGCCGCCCACCGGTCCGGTCACCGTCGTCCTGACGAACCTGTCGGTCCGCGGGCGGGACGGGTG